>NZ_JBLVPS010000003.1:0-323677 GCF_048286515.1 Flavobacterium rhamnosi
ATATCCTTTAAATTGACCCACCAAAAATTGAGGTGCATCACTTGGTTCGCATTTTACAAAAAGATGTACATGGTCAGGCATTACCTCCATATTCTCAATCACGACACCTAATTCAATCGCTTTTTCATTCAACAACTCTTTTAATCTAATATCAATACCGTTAATCAATACCTTTCTACGGTATTTTGGACACCATATCAAATGATAGGCTATATTGTATGTAGCACTTCTGCTTTTCCTCCATCGCTTTTCCATTAAACAAATATATAAAAAAAAGTATTTAATTGTCACTTGTATATCTAAAATGATTAGAAGTATTTGCATTTTCAATTCATCCCCCGTCTAAAGACCCAAGTCTATGGGGGCTTTCTTGAAAAATTATCGTAATTGATATGCTTTTCAACAAGAAATCTCTTACTGTAAACGGCTTTGACATTCGATTTCACATACAATAACCGTTTTTTTTCTACCTTTATATAAATAATTATGCCATGAAAAACTTTGTTTTAGCCATTGCAATTATATTATTTAGCTTTTTACTTAGCGCTGTTGACCGTAATAGAAATAAAAATATAACGGCTAGTAAAGCTTCTCTTGCCGAAGCTCAAATAACATCCACAAAATCGATAATCGATATTAATAGTGTTATCATTGCGAATTTTTTCAAGAGGTATCCCAATTTAAGAAAGTATCAATCGGATGTTAGTGCTTTATACAAAAAACGAAACTATAATTCTATTTGGTATAACAGTATAGGGCTTATAGAGTTTGCCGATTTATTATACTCTAAAGCAAACCAATTAGAAGAAGAAGGCCTTAAGACCAGCTTAGCTTATAAAGATAAAATTGATGGTATTTTTAATGACCAATCCACAAATAATTTATCACAAACTGACACGGAACTCCTATTAACATCTATGTATGTATTTTATGCGAAAAAAGTATTTCATGGAATTGAAACGGCTAAAATCAGGGAAGTCGGATGGTTTTTACCAAGGAAAAACCTGTCTTACGAGAACCTTTTGGATTCTTTATTAGTTGACCCTAAACTATTAAACAAAAATGAAAATCAGCTATTTGGACAATATTACAAACTGCGGGATGTTCTAAAAAGATACCGTCAAATAGAAAAAAATGGTGATTGGAATACCATAATTCCAGATTCTTTGGTAAAAGAATATAAACCAAACGACAGCTCGAAGACCATTGGTCAAATAAGGCAACGCCTAGCCGTCATCGGAGATTTGCAACAAGATTCCAAAAGTAATATTTATGATGATGAATTAATGGCTGGCATATTGAATTACAAAAAAAGAAATGGCTATAAAAAAGATTATATAATTACATCGATTCATATTCGACGAATGAACATACCTATTGCCAAATACATCAAAACCATTATGGTAAATATGGAACGCTGCCGATGGATTGCTCCAAAGTTGACAAAAGCAGAAGAATACATCATTATAAATATTCCGGCTTTCAAACTGATTTTTAAAAGGAAAGGCAAAATTGAATTGGAGTCGAGCGTCCTTGTCGGCAACAACATGACTGAAACAGTAGTGTTTAGCAGTAACATAAGTCACCTCGTCTTTAGTCCTTACTGGATTGTACCCCAAAGCATCATTGAAAATGAATTAAAGGAAGAGATGAGGAGAGACAAAAATTATTTAGCTTCCAATAATATGGAATGGAACAATGGGAAAGTCATGCAAAAACCCGGACCAAAAAACCCGATGGGACAGGTTAAGTTTATCTTTCCGAATTCCAATAGTATCTATTTACACGATACGCCATCCAAAAATTTGTTTGAATACGAGTATAAGGCATTTAGTCATGGCTGTATAAATGTAAAAAAGGCTAAAGAATTGGCTATTTTGATTTTGAAAGATGACCCCGACTGGCCACTCGAACGGATCAATGACGCTATGGAAGGCGGTAAGGAAACCACTTGTGTCCTAAAAAAGAAAATCCCTATCCACATTGGGTATCTCACCACATGGGTAGACGATTCTGGCGAAATTAGCTTTTATAATGATCTATACTTAAGAGATGAAAGCTTAACCGAATTATTACTTTCTGAGGATTCCAAAAAATAAATTAATTTTTTCAAACGCATCATTTTCACCACTGCATCTTCTATTGGATATCTGCGTTTTCATGGTTTTTATTCCATTTAATTTTTATTTTCCCCGCTTCGTCAACAGCTAATAAATACAAGACGATTCCATTATTTCTTCGCTCGGCTCTTTCCATTTTATTAGTTATTTTATCATCCCTTTTCGGATTTCTCAACGGAATGGTCAATGCCAGATTAGTACCTCTGCTAAATGAGTATACTCCGTTTATATCTAAGTTCAGAACGCTGGAACTGACTCTTAAATTGCTGACATTTACTAAATCTCCATTTATTTTAAAGTTTCCTGACAAATCCTTAAACACAATATTGTCAACATCTCTAAAAGGGAAAGCAAATCTGCCCACTTTCTGTATCGGTTCAAAATCGATTAAAGCCCCTTTTATTACATCAAATTTGGCAGTACCTGCAAGAGAATTTGTTTTTAATTGACCTCCTGTAAGTAGTCCTCCTGTAAGCGAGGCTGTAGCAGACAGAAACCCTTTAATGTTTTTTGGCTTAAAGGATTGAATCCCAAAATTGTTTAACGACGTCAAAAAACGCTCTATATCCACACGATTAATTTTTGCATTGGATTCAAAAAGAAAAGCATCATCTTGTGGTACCAACTGTCCGTCAAAAGAAATAGTCCCTCCTGAACTTTGTACCCATCCATTTTTTACAATTAATCTATTGTTAGCCAATAAAACGGTAGCTTTAGTATTGGTCGCCTCTAATTTATTATACACCATTTTATCGGCTTTTAAATTCAACACTACCTGGCATTTATCAATAACGGAATAAAGTCTATCAGAAAAAGCATCCGTTTTATTTTTTTCTCTGCGGGATTTTTGATGGGATTTTGTAATAACTCCCAAAAACTGCTTGACATTCAGATAAGGAACATAAATATCCCAATTAACTATCATTTTTTCCGGATTCTCGTAAAATAAGGTGAGGAAATTATCTATTTTACCTTCCATAAAAACTGCGTTTCGACGGTCTTTAAAATTAATTTTTTTGATCAGAAGCGCTTCTTCCGTAAAATCAAGCTCAATGTCAGTTTTTAGAAAAGTTAAATTCCGAGGCCCATAATTTACCGTTGCATTTGTGACTGTTACATCACCGGTAAAAAGTGGCTTTTGTATTTCTAAATTTACAATGTCAAATTTAAAATCCAAATTGACTTTAACCTGTCCATCGGAAAAACGCACGAAATCTTTATTAATCATTTCATTCAAGAGGGCAACATTAAAATCAGATTTAAAACTTCCGGTAGCAATCGTTTTTTCAAAATTAGAAATCATTCCCAACGGGATCGTAAAAGGAATGGTTTTATAGGCACCTGAGAAATTAGCCAGTGTAACGGTGGAGTTGACATCATTGCAACCGTTCCCTTTTTTATAATTATTTGTGAAACTGGCATCAAAAGTACAATCGGTGATAACTCCGTCCGGTATCCGGAGTTCATTATCGGTGATTTTTGCTTTTACAACAATTTCAGGATCGCCACTTGCATTCCAATCTCCAGCAATTGTGCAACCCACTTCTATTGGCTTTTTCAAATCAAATCGACTTATTCTGGAGCTGATATTTTGACTCATTAAAGCGGAAGCATCCAGCCATGAAATGGTAGTTGTAATTGCAATATCAAAAGGTGATTTTTTTTTATCCAGACTAAAGTGCGCTTTGATATCAAAAAGATCTTTTCCAATTTCGAGATTCTCAGACCTTACACTGATCTGGTTTTTTTCATTGGAAAAATCAACTACTAAAGTCCCGTCCAGTATTTTATCTTTAATAAAACTCCCTCTTTTTGTATTGAAAGCCATATTTTTGGCAAGCGTTTTAAGATGGAGATTCGTGTTCCAATTATCTTGGTTGTGTTTTATTTTGCTTTTTAAATCAATAATATGAAAATCAAATAGCTTATTTCCTAATTGATTTTCAGAGACAAAATGGACTTTGCTTAAACTAACCTCATCAATCGAAGAAGTTGTTGAACTTTCTGATTTCTTAGCTGTGGGTTTGGGCCTGAAAACATCGGTATTTACAACTCCATTTTTTCCCTTAAACAAATATAAGGTTGCTTTCTGGATTTCTATTTTATCTATATTTACTTCATTTACAAGCAAGCTCCAAAGACCGATACGAATCTCGATTTGTTCTGCGTTAAATAAAGTTCGTTTATGTAGTGCCCACAAACTGTCTTTTAACTCCACTTGATTTAAGGCCAAAGTCATATTGGGAAAACCCTTCAAGAACTTGTATTTGATATCCCCAATACGGATTGTTCCTTTTATATTATCGTTGATTTTGGCATTAATTTGAGCTACGATTTCTGTTTTATTATTGTCAAAATAAATCGCTAAAAATCCGGAACACAGCAAAACAAAGAAAACAATACCCACAAAGAAAAAACTAATCTTCTTGATTATTCCTCTAAAGCTTCCTGTTTTAAAATATGTTTTTGTGGTTTCCCAAAACTGAATCATCTGTATTTTCGTTATCGTTTAAAATAAAGATAACGTAAAAATACGCCGCTATGAAACTATTGTACACAAACTAAATTTCGTTTACCCAATCATCCCCTTTAGCCTAGCTCTTAGTAAGCAAATTTAATACGCCCCAGATTCCTATTCCTCAAGAACTAAATCAGCACACTCAATAGGAAAGAGTGTTTCATCATGTTGTGATAAATCCAACCCTATAATCTCAGATTCTTCTGAGACACGCATTGGGATAATTCTATTGGTGATCTTAAATAAAAGATAAGCCCCAAAAAAAGTATAGATTGAAACTAGAACTAACGCCATCATGTGATGTCCAAATACTTCCCAGCCTCCATGAAGCAAGCTGGCGTTTTCACCATGAGCAAAAATTGCTGTTAGAATCATACCCATAATTCCACCCACACCATGACATGCAAAAACATCCAGAGTATCATCAATTCCTTCTAAAAATTTAGCATTAACAACCCAATTTGAAACAAGAGCTGCGATAAATCCAAAAAACATACTTTCAGGAACCGACACGTAGCCCGCCGCTGGTGTTATAGACACTAATCCGACTACAGCGCCTATACAGGCTCCTAGTGCCGAAACTTTTCGGCCGTTTATTCGATCAAAGAAAATCCAGGCAAGCATAGCTGCAGCTGATGCAGTTGTTGTGGTAGCAAATGCCATCGCTGCAACGCCATTGGCTTCCAAAGAAGAACCGGCATTAAACCCAATCCAACCAAACCAAAGCATTCCGGTTCCTAATAAAACAAAAGGAATATTAGTAGGTACATGTCGACTGTTTTTCCGTTTTCCTAAAACAATAACACCTGCCAAGGCTGCAAAGCCAGCACTCATGTGTACTACAGTTCCTCCTGCGAAATCTTTAACACCAAAATAAGACCCCAAAATTCCCGTAGGATACCATACCGCATGACACAAAGGCGCATAAATGAACAGCGTAAACAAACAAATAAAAAGTAAATACGAAATAAAACGAACGCGTTCTGCAAAAGACCCAGTTATTATTGCAGGTGCAATAACCGCGAATTTCATTTGAAATAAAGCAAACAACATAAAGGGAACCGTGCTCGCTATTTTTTCATGCGGCAATACCCCGACATAGTCCATAAATGTGAACGAAGTTGGGTCACCCACAAAACTATAAAAACCAGAACCTATGTTAATTCCTAATGGCTCTCCAAAAGCCAAACTAAAGCCTACGACCACCCATATTAAAGTGACAACTCCCAAACAAACGAAACTTTGCAACATGGTGGAAATTACATTTTTCTTCCCTACCATTCCACCATAAAAAAAAGACAATCCCGGTGTCATTATTAAAACCAAACAACAGGAGGTCAGCATCCATGCAACATCTGCAGGGACGATTTGGTCAGTAGTTCCAAATTGTGAAAGAACGGCATCAGTTTCTGTGACTGCCGGCCAAAATACGCCAGTGATACAAACAATACTTATAATTATAAAGGATATGATCCAGCGCTTCTCTATTTTCATTTTATTTACTTAACCCTATTATATTAGGGGTCAAAGTTAAAAAAAAATTAATTTCGAGTCACAAAACAATTTAAAATAGGGACTAAGCCAACAATTATCGTCAAATTAATAATTTTAAAGACGATTTTTTAATTTTATGCAATTTAACGTCTCAATATTAGCTGTTTATTGAGGAATAAATTATAATGAATTCCGCACAGGAATTAAAAAAGAAATCAAATTACTACTTATTCTTGAAAATTCTTCAGGAGCCCGTCTTCTATAGGCGCTTTTATCCTGATGACGGCATCCGCACTGTCATTAGGAACGGTCATCGACAAAACGTAATGCTTTATTTTCCAATCCCTACCTATTTTCACTAGTACTCCTGAACCCCGGCAGATTTTCATTTGGGTACTCAGCAATTCATCAAACCAAGCTATTTTTTTGGTTTCATCAAAATAAACATGACGCTCCAATGCAATAAAATTCCAAGCCTTGCCTTTGTCAAAATAAGGTTTTGAATAAGCTTGAAAAGCTGTTTTATTCCAATTTTCGGTAGCATCTGTACCAATGAAAATAGCATCTTCAACCATCAAATTAAAATAGGCGTTGTAGTTTGCTTCTGCAGCCGCTTTGTGCCAAAGGTCAAGCATAGCATTAATCTTATCCTTCTCTTTAGAAGTGTCTTGATCCATTGGGATAAATGCTGAAAACAGCAAAATAGTTAAAGATAACAGAACTATTTTTTTCATAATTTTTGGATTTTCTTGAATTTATTTGACAAAAAATTTAAAATTTAAAATAAATAAAAACAAACAACTTACTGTTTTACAAATAGTTATGGGATTATTTTATTTAAAATATAGACTTCAGGTAAAGATACTGTTTTAACGACAAGAAATGCAACTTGTTCAAAACTGGTACTATAGGGCTAGATTTGACGTATTTTTGTACCGCCTCAAATGAAATCACGACGCACTAATTAAAGCTTAACCTATGAAAAAGTTATTTTCCCCTATTATACTAATTGTTTTTACAATTTTGTTGACCACCATTGCCTGCAATAAGAACAAAAAAGACTCTACAGAAAACCCTTCGGACGGGAATGCAGCGGTTACTTTTGACAGCACACAGGTTAAAACTTTTTTCGAAAAGTATCCTAAATTAAAAATCTATCAAGCTGACGTAATGAAGTTGTATCGTAAAGAACAATTTCATTATATCTGGTACGATAATGATGGACTCAACGAGTTTGCAGGTTTATTGTACAACAAAGTCAATAATTTGGAAGTAGAAGGAATTCAGGCCGCTATTCCTTATAAAGAAAAATTGGACGATATTTATGACAACCCGGAAGACAATCAAAAGGCAAATCTTGATACCGAACTATTAAGTTCTGCGCTGTACTTTTTTTATGCCGATAAGGTATATGACGGCATAGACACTCAAAAAAGCAGAGATCTTGGATGGTTTCTGCCTCGAAAAAAGAAATCATATGTTAACTATTTAGATTCGCTTTTAATCGACCCTTCGCTAATCAACAAAGACGAAAAAGGCGTACTTAAACAATATTATCTTCTCAAAGATGTCTTAAAAGAATACCGTCAAATAGAAAAAAAGGGTGGATGGAAAGCTATAGCTCTTGATCCAAATGTTAAGTCATACAAACCAGGAGACAGCGCTACGGTGATTGCACAAATAAGACAACGTTTACTGATTACCGGAGACATTGCTTCCGATTCAAAAAGTGCGGTTTATGATGACGCACTGGCTGTCGGAATTTTGAAATTCAAAAAGAGAAGTGGCAACACCCTCAATAAAACTATTTTGCCAGAACATATTAAATACATGAATGTGCCCGTAGCACAACGCATTAAAACCATTATGGTAAATATGGAGCGCTGCCGATGGATTTCAAACGACATTACCAAAGCAAAAGAATTAATTGTGGTTAACATTCCTGCTTATGAGCTAACGTTTTTCAGAGATGGGAAACCAGAATTAAGATCTAAAGTAGTGGTCGGCAAAGCCTTGCACAAAACGGTAATTTTCAGTGCTCCGATGAAATATATCGTATTTAGACCCTATTGGAACGTTCCAACAAGCATTTTGAAAAAAGAGATTCTTCCAGCGATTGAAGAGAACCCAAATTACTTAGAAGAACATGACATGGAATGGAAAGACGATTACGTCAGACAAAAACCAGGACCTGAGAATTCATTGGGATTAGTAAAGTTTTTATTCCCTAATTCGAATGCTATTTATTTACATGACACGCCATCAAAAAGCTTATTCGGTAAAGAAGACCGAGCTTTCAGTCACGGATGTATTCGTGTGGCTAAGCCAAAAGAGTTAGCTGCAATCATTATGAAAAATGACAAAAAATGGAATGCTCAAAAAATTGAAGCTGCGATGAACGAAGGAGAAGAATACTGGTACACGCTCAAAAACAAAATCCCAGTTTATATTGGTTATTTTACCTCCTGGGTAGACGACGAAGGAGTTATTCATTTCTATGAAGATGTATATAAAAGGGACGAAGCGTTAGCAGCGCTACTTTTCAACAAATAAATTTTTGTCCGTTTAAAAAACAACAAGCAAAAAAAATGACATTATCTTATTTAAAAGGTAATGTCATTTTTTATTTTTAATTCGTGTTTACCAAAAGGTAACTATTTAATACGTTTTCTGTTTTTCGAAAGTCGTATCCAACACTTTTTTGATCTTGTCCAACGCCCCGTGAAATGCTTTCTCAGTTGTATCCGCATAATTCGTAACCGCTACAGGCTGCATATTTACCGGTCGGGCTTCAATAAGACATCGCTTGTCGTTGATTCCGGACTTATCACTATTTTCGTCTCCAAGATGCACCTCTAATCGCGTCACTTTATCTTCGAAACGTGCTAAAGCTGTTCCCAATTCCTCCGAAATATACGCTTTCAAACGCGCATGACCTTCTACATTATTGTCTGTGTTGATTTGTACTATCATGTTTTTATTAATTTATTGTTGTCTTTCAAATTTACCCATTGCCATATGAAAAAACGAACTCATTAATAAAACATTGTGAAAAAAAAGAAATAGAATAGGGATTTAAGGAAGTTCAGTTTGCAGTTATGATGACTTAATAAATAATAAATTATAATCCCGATCAAGAAACAATCGCATTGTTCTTAAAAATAAAAATCTAGATTATAGTAGTGTTACATAAAAAATAATTTCCCGGATTAGCATTTTTTGATTTTCAGCCCCCAAAAGAGCAAAGTCCTGAACGGAAAAATGAAATTGTTTAAAAGTATAATGGTTCGATTATCGATTCCCAGGCCCAGATTGCAACGACATCCAATGCTTTTTTGCGTTGATACAGTAAAAAGGAAGAAATAGGTCCTGAATAAACCCTGATTACTCCTTTGTGGCAATGTCATTTGAAACAAATCATTTATATTTGCATTTCGATTACAAGACAATTTTCAATATCAATTAAATCATTAAAATGAGACATACAAAAGTTAAAGACTTACTAAACAGTACTACGACGCTTCATGAAGTAAATGCAAAAGGATGGGTGAGAACTTTTAGAAACAATCAATTTATTGCCTTAAACGATGGCTCGACCATCAATAATATACAATGTGTTGTCGATTTTGAGAACACTCCAGATGAAACATTAAAGAGAATTACCACTGGCGCAGCAATTTCTGTTACTGGAAACCTGGTAGAAAGCAAAGGTGCCGGTCAGCAATATGAAATTCAGGTAGCCAAACTCGAAATACTTGGAGATTCCGATGCGGAGAAATTCCCAATACAACCTAAAAACAAACCAAGCTTGGATTTCTTGCGTGAAAATGCACATTTAAGAGTCCGTACTAATATGTTTGGCGCGATTATGAGAGTGCGTTCGGTATTATCGTATGCGGTTCATAGTTATTTTCAAGAAAAAGGTTTTGTATATGTAAATACACCAATCATTACGGGATCAGATGCTGAAGGTGCCGGTGAAATGTTTAAAGTGACCGCTTTACCATTTGACAATACACCGAGAACCGAAGAAGGAAAAGTGAACTACAAGGAAGATTTCTTCGGAAAAGAAACGAACCTTACGGTTTCGGGACAACTGGAAGGAGAGACTTTCGCGATGGCTTTGGGACAGATTTATACTTTTGGGCCAACGTTTAGAGCCGAAAACTCCAATACTTCCCGTCACCTTGCAGAATTTTGGATGATTGAGCCAGAAGTAGCCTTCAATGATTTGAATGACAATATGGATTTGGCCGAAGATTTTATCCAATACGTAATCAAATACACGATGGACAAATGTCCCGAAGATTTGAAATTTTTGGAAACGAGATTATTGGACGAGGAGAAATCAAAACCAGTCGCGGACCGAAGTGAAATGCCGCTTTTGGAAAAATTAAATTTTGTTTTGGAAAACAATTTTAAACGTGTTTCCTATACTGAAGCAATTGACATTTTAAGAGATTCTACCCCAAATAAAAAGAAAAAATTCAATTATATCATTAATGAATGGGGAGCTGATTTACAATCAGAACACGAACGTTATTTAGTGGAGAAACATTTTAAATGTCCGGTAATCTTGTTTGATTATCCTGCGAATATCAAAGCATTTTATATGCGTTTGAATGAAGACGGAAAAACAGTTCGCGCTATGGACATCCTTTTCCCTGGAATTGGAGAAATCGTAGGTGGTTCTCAAAGAGAAGAGCGTTTTGATGTTTTGGTTGAAAAAATGAAAGCCTTAGGAATTGACGAAGAAGAATTATGGTGGTATCTTGATACACGAAGATTCGGTTCAGCAGTTCACTCTGGATTTGGGCTTGGATTTGAACGTTTGGTATTGTTTGTAACGGGAATGACAAATATTCGTGACGTAATTCCTTTTCCAAGAACACCAATGAATGCCGAATTTTAATAAAAGTTGATTTGTGAATTTGGTTCCAAATAACCAAATAAACGAATAACCAAATAAACTAACATGCTAAAGCAATTTCTAAATTTAAAATTATCACAGAAATTATCTCCTCAACAAATTCAGTTGATGAAGTTAATTCAATTGCCTACGCAAGCTTTTGAACAACGTTTATTGGAAGAAATGAACGAGAATCCAGCGCTGGAAACTGGAAAAGAAGAAGAGGATTACGAAAAAGACGAGTTCGAAAACGAAGATTATGATGATTATGACGATGCGGAATCCGAGCGTATTGACGCCGAAGACATTAACATTGACGAATATTTAAGCAACGACGAAACACCGGACTATAAAACACAAGCAAATAATTATAGTGACGACGATGAGGATCGCGAAACTCCTTTTGCTGCTCCGGTGAGTTTTCATCAGGATTTAATCAATCAGTTGAATACATTCATTCTGAATGACGACGACCGAGAAATTGCAGAATTTTTAGTGGGAAGCATCGACGATATGGGCTATATCCGAAGAAGCATTTCTGATATTGTTGATGATTTAGCTTTTACTCAAGGAATTTATACCGACGAAAAAACTGTTGAAAGACTGTTACACGTTATTCATGAACTGGAACCTTCAGGTGTGGGCGCACGTGATTTACAGGAATGCTTATTGTTGCAATTGAAACACAAGACTCCAACGGAATATGTGGAATTGGCCACGGATATTATCGAAAACCAGTTTGATGCATTTACTAAAAAACACTACGACAAGCTTTTACAAAAGCACAATGTTTCGAATGAGCAACTTAAAAAAGCAATTCACGAAATAGAAAAACTAAATCCAAAACCAGGCGGATCATTTACCGGAAACAATAAAGTCACTGAAAACGTGGTTCCTGATTTTGCCATCAGAATTGTAGACGGTGAACTGGAATTGACCTTAAACGGACGAAACGCTCCTTCCCTTCACGTTTCCAAAGATTATCAGGAAATGATGCAAACGTATAAGGATTCCCGTGATAAATCAGCACAGCAAAAAGATGCAGTACAGTTTATCAAACAAAAACTGGATTCGGCTAAATGGTTTATCGATGCAATACGACAACGCCAGGAAACGCTTTTTGTAACTATGAATGCGATTATGCATTATCAGGAGGAGTACTTCTTAGATGGTGATGAAACCAAGTTAAAACCGATGATTTTGAAAGACATTGCCGACATGGTAGGTCTGGACATTTCGACGATTTCTCGTGTGGCCAACAGCAAATACGTGGAAACGCCTTATGGAACGAAACTGATCAAAGAATTCTTTTCAGAATCAATGAAAAATGATCAGGGAGAAGATGTTTCTACGCTTGAAATAAAGAAAATTCTCAAGAACACCATAGAGGAAGAGGACAAGAAAAAACCACTTCCTGACGATCAATTAGCCGAAATACTAAAAGAAAAAGGCTATCCCATCGCCAGAAGAACGATTGCAAAGTACAGAGAACAACTGGACATTCCTGTGGCCAGAATGAGGAAGAAGATGTAAGCAATCATGATTTTGACAATTTGAATTACGATCTAGTATGTGATACTATCCAAAACCACCCTTTCAGATTTTGAATTCTGAAAGGGTTTTTGATTTGTAAAAAAAATGATTTTTTTTTATTTCTCGTGATCTTTTCTCATCGCGTGATAATAAGCGGCACGACTCAATGGCTCGTATTCTTCGGTTTCACCTAGCATAACAAGTTTGTCATTGTCTGTTTTTCGGAAACTGTAATTCGCCAGATTTCCGGTGCGGGTACATACCGCGTGCACTTTAGTGACATATTCGGCAGTTGCCATGAGCGCAGGCATCGGGCCAAAAGGATTTCCCTTAAAATCCATATCCAATCCGGCAACAATTACACGAATTCCCTGGTTTGCCAAATCATTACAGATTTTGACAATTTCGTCGTCAAAGAACTGCGCTTCGTCAATTCCAACCACATCACAACCTTGCGCCAAAATAGCAATATTTGCAGCAGCAGGGACAGGTGTGGAACGGATTTCATTAGCGTCATGCGACACCACCATATCGTCATGATAACGCGTATCAATTTCCGGTTTGAAAATTTCTACTTTTTGTTTGGCAAATTGCGCTCTTTTCAAACGCCGGATCAATTCCTCGGTTTTACCCGAAAACATGGAGCCACAAATGACTTCAATCCAACCAAATTGTTCTTTATGATTTACTGTATTTTCGAGAAACATTTTGTATTTTTCTGACTTAAAAAATGAATAGTTTTTATTACTTTGTAACGGATAAAACCGACTTGAAAATTTTATACTTTTACATCGTTTCAAAAGTATAACATTTTTATTAAAGGTTACTTCTTCCTTAGGCTAAATAAAACTAAGGAATAAATTTATTGATAAAGACCCGCCTAACACACTATAATTTCAAAGTTATGAAAAAAAAATTGGAAGCCGATTTAATCAGCATTGCACACAGAATATTACAACTAAAAAATAAATCTGATATCAATCAATTATATCTGGAAACGCAGAAATTATATGAAAAACTTTCTGTCTTGCGATTTGTAGACGAGCATTTTAGCGAGGTAAAACCAACCATTGGACTTACTGAAATAGAAAAGAAGATAGAAGAAGTTTTTGACCAAAAAGAAGCTGCACAGTCTGATAAAAACACCGCAGTTGAAGAACATGCAGTTGAAACTCCTGTAGAACAAACCGTAGGAACAACTGGAATTTTTCCGGCAACTCCAACTATTCTTGCTGAAGAAATAACTTCAGAGGAGAGTATCGAAACTCCCATAACGGAAAAAGAAGAAAAAATAGCTGTTGAAAAGGAGATAGTAGCCCAAGAAGAAACAATAATTGAGGAAGCAGCACCAGCTCAGGAGGAAACAGCTGTTGAAGAAGAAATTGTGTCTCGCGAAACTGCCCCTTTCACCCCTGCTTTTGAATTATCAAATGAGGAAGAAGTCGAAGAAGTTGAGGAAGAAAAAGTAGTTGAAATCGAAGTGCCAAAAAAAATGGAGGCGGTCCAAATTTCCTTCGAAGATCTATTAGGGGGTAATTATAGTGATGCCCAATTTGTAAAAGTACATCCACTTGAAAATATCCCTACGACCATTGCAATTGATTTCGAAGAAAAACAATTGGATACTATTGAAGAAGCAAAACAAGAGCTGGCGGAACCAAAAATAGCTTCATTAAACGAAAAATTAGCAAAAAACATCAATATCGATTTGAATGATCGAATTGCGTTTACAAAACACCTCTTTGGCAATAGCAGTGAGGATTACAACCGTGTTTTAAATCAATTAATCACGTTTGATACGTTCTACGAAACCAGAGATTTCATTCAGGAAATGGTAAAGCCAGATTACAATAACTGGGAAGGAAAACAAGATTACGAGGAGCGTTTTATGGATATTATAGAGAAAAAATTCCTGTAATTCCGTTTTAATTGTTCTGAGTTCTTTTGAACAAAAACAAAATAATAAAAAACGGACTGAATTTTTACGTTCTAAAATTCATCCCGTTTTACTTCTTATCTCGAAAATTCGGGATGTGTTTAATTTTTTAATTTATGTCAAAATTATATATCGTTCCTACGCCCATTGGCAATCTCGAAGACATGACTTTTCGAGCGATTCGGATTCTTAAAGAAGTCGATTTGATTCTTGCCGAAGACACACGAACTAGTGGAAAATTGTTAAAGCATTTTGAAATTGGCACGCACATGTATAGCCATCATATGCACAACGAACACAAAACCATAGAAAATTTAATTTCAAGATTGAAAGCCGGAGAGAATATTGCCTTGATCTCAGATGCGGGAACACCCGCCATATCCGATCCTGGATTTTTATTAACTCGTGCTTGCGTCGAAAACGGAATTGATGTCGAATGCTTACCCGGCGCAACGGCTTTCGTTCCTGCATTAGTCAATAGTGGCTTACCCAATGACAAGTTTGTTTTCGAAGGATTCTTGCCTGACAAAAAAGGACGTCAAACTCGGTATTTAGCTTTGGCGGAAGAAACCAGGACAATGATTTTGTATGTTTCTCCCCATAAATTAGTAAAGACTTTAGCAGAATTCACTATCTATTTTGGTGAAGACAGACAAATTTCGGTTTCCAGGGAATTATCTAAAATGCACGAAGAAAACATTCGTGGAACAGTCAAAGAAGTCGTAGCCCATTTTGAAAAAACAGCTCCAAGAGGAGAAATTGTTGTGGTGATAAGCGGAAAAACAATTACTAAAGACCCTAAAAAATCAAAATTTTCATCTGAAGAATAATATAAATATGAGTCCAGCATCTTTCTTAGAAAAGTTAAAACAAAGTCCGGAAGCAATCACATTTACCGATACTATTGCAACCATTGAAGAAAACTACACTTTTACTCCAACCACATTTCAAAACGGTTTGCAAATCAATACCGCAGGAGAAAATTCCGGTTCTTGTAAATTATTTGCTTTTGCCCAATTACAAAACTTAACCGAAGCAGAAACATTAGCGTGTTTTGGAGCATATTACTATGAAGATGTATTGAAAAATCCAGAAAAAACCGACCATCAAAACATTCGTAACTTTATGAAAACAGGATGGAGCGGAATTCAATTTGAAGGGACAGCTTTAGTTTCAAAATAGAAAATAAAATTATTGCAGGAGTCAGGTCGAGCGTAGTCATGACCAATTGATGTGTCTCGACTGCGCCCAGCTAAATAAAATCCCAAATCAAAATCTTATAATCCCAAACCATATGCGTTGGACTATCAAATCAAAACCTTCCGAAGACAAGGTGAAGCATCTCGCCCAAGCTTTGAATGTGGAAGATTTTGTGGCAACATTATTAGTGCAACGTGGCATTGAAAATTTTGAAGATGCCAAACGTTTTTTTCGCCCCAGTTTAGCTGATTTGCACGATCCATACCTGATGAAAGATATGGATAAGGCTACAGAGCGTATCGAAAGAGCGATTGAAAATCACGAAAATATTCTCGTTTTCGGCGATTATGATGTTGATGGCACCACAGCTGTTTCGCTCGTTTCTTCCTATTTAAAAACCTATTATCCTAACGTTGCCACTTACATTCCGGATCGTTATAACGAAGGATACGGAATTTCCTACATAGGAATCGACTTTGCTGATGACAACGACTTTTCGCTTATTATAGCTTTAGATTGCGGTATAAAATCCATTGATCATGTAGCCTACGCCAAAGAACGAAACATTGATTTTATCATTTGTGATCACCACAGACCTGATAAACACCTACCTGAAGCAGTTGCCGTCCTCGACCCAAAACGAGATGATTGCAATTATCCTTATGATGAATTGTGCGGTTGTGGAATTGGCTTCAAATTAATTCAGGCTTTAGGTCAAAATCGGAATGAAACCATCGAAGACTTATTCCCATATCTGGATTTAGTTGCGGCTGCAATTGCGGCTGATATTGTCCCGATGACAGGCGAAAACAGAGTATTGGCTTATTTTGGATTGCAAGTCATAAACTCCGAACCGAGACCAGGAATCAAGGCTCTGATTCACCAGATAAAAAAACAAACCTTAGATATTACTGATGTCATTTTCATCATTGCACCGCGAATTAATGCTGCGGGACGCATCAAACATGGCAATCACGCAGTAGAATTACTTACTGAATTTGATTTTGAGCAAGCACAACAATTTGCCTCTGAAATCGAAAAATACAATTCGGATCGTAAAGAATTAGACAAACAAATCACCAAAGAAGCGCTTTCGCAAATTGAAGACAACAAGGAAAAAGACCGCTTTACCTCTGTAGTTTTTCAAGAAGATTGGCACAAGGGAGTTATTGGAATTGTGGCTTCACGATTGATTGAAACCTATTACCGTCCAACCCTTGTTTTTACAAAAAGTGGTGATAAGTATGCTGCTTCGGCTCGCTCGGTAAAAGGATTTGATGTATATAATGCATTGGAAGCCTGCGCCGAACATTTGGAACAATTTGGTGGTCACATGTATGCTGCCGGAATGACTTTGAAAGAGGAAAACTACCAACTATTTAAAGATGCTTTCGAAAAAGAGGTTGAAAAAACCATTCATCCTGACATGCTAACTCCCGAAATTTCGGTTGATGCTGAAATTAATTTTGCTGACATTACCCCAAAACTGACTCGAATTCTCAAACAGTTTGAACCCTTTGGACCTCAAAATATGACACCCGTCTTCCTGACTAAAAATGTAAAAGACACTGGTTATGGCAAGCCTTTGGGACAAGAAGACGAACATTTGAAGCTATTTGTAAAGCAAAACAACTCAGAAGGGATTGCTGCGATTGGTTTTGGCTTAGGCAACAAATTACAAACTGTTAAAAACGAACAACCTTTTGACATGGTTTATTCCATTGATGAAAATGAATGGAAAGGGAATGTAAGTTTACAATTAAGATTAAGAGATATTAAATAACACTTATAAGAATGAGAAACAAAGATCCATATGCAGCCCTCCGTTATAAAGAATTTAATACTTTTTTGTTGTTGCGTTTCGCCATGGTTTTTGCCTGGTCGATGCAATTTATCGTTATCGAATGGCAAGTATACAGCATCACCAAAGATCCACTTTCACTAGGAATAATAGGCTTAATGGAAGTTATTCCCGCAATTTCCATGGCCTTATTTGCAGGTCATATTGTAGATCAAAAGGAAAAAAAAGGCCTATTGTTAAAATGTATTTTGGCTTTTTCGGTCATTAGTTTTGGTCTATTTTTATTGACTTGGCCTACAGTTGTAAGTGATTTCGGCACCCAAACCATTTTGTATTCTATTTACTTTCTAGTTTTTCTAGGTGGATTAGTCAGGGCTTTTCTGGGGCCTACCATCTTTTCCCTATTATCACTGCTTGTTCCTAAGAAAGCCTATCCAAATGCGGCTACCTGGAGTAGTTCCGTTTGGCAAATCGCTTCTGTTTTAGGGCCAGCTTTTGCAGGTTTTTCTATTACTTTAATTGGAGTCCATTGGTCAATGTGTTCTGTTTTTGCCTGCTCTATTTTTGCTTTGCTTGCTTTATCTCAAATAGAAAAGAAACCTATTTTGAATCCAAAAATAGGAGAACCTGTTATGCAAAGTTTGACCGAAGGAATAAAATTTGTTTTCAATAACAAAACAGTTTTAGGAGCTATAACACTTGATATGGTAGCTGTCCTTTTTGGGGGAGCCATTGCACTTTTACCTATATTTGCACAAGATATATTAAAAGTAGGGCCGGAAGGTTTTGGCTTTTTACGAGCTGCCCCAGCCGTGGGCGCCTTTATTACAATGCTTATCACAGCCTATGTTCCACTGAGTAAAAATGCGGGTATAAAACTCTTATCCGCCATTTTCGCCTTTGGAGTCTGCATCATTATTTTTGGCATTTCCACTATCTTTTGGGTATCTCTTTTAGCCCTATTCTTAAGCGGTGTTTTCGATGGTATTTCGGTGGTTATCCGTCAGACTATTTTGCAACTAAAAACACCCGATCACATGCGAGGCAGAGTATCGGCAGTAAATTCGATGTTTGTGGGTTCTTCTAATGAATTGGGGGCTTTTGAAAGTGGCGTTACGGCAAAATTGATGGGAACAGTAACTGCTGTGGTTTTTGGGGGAAGCATGACACTATTTATAGTACTGCTTACGGGAATAACATCTCCTTCTTTCCGAAAACTGGATTTGACAAAAGATTTAGAGGACCACGAAAATCAGGAATAAAATTCAACACTTTTCAATATTCATCTCTTAAAAAGCAACTTCATACATATAAAGTCGGTAAAATAATCTTAGGATTACTTACCGACTTTTTTTTAGAGCTTTTTATTTAGAATAAATCTAAATAATTATTATATTTGTTCCAAACAGAATTCATATGAAAGAAATAAAACAGATATACTACAATGATTTAGGAACTTCATTCTACTGGAAAAAAGAGAACGATGTTGTCATGGATAAAGTCCAATTGATTTTTAGAGAAACAGGATTTTATTTTACAAAGAATGAACTCCTTTTATTTAAGGATTGCATCGAAGATAGTTTTATACTAAACACTTGTTGTGAGGATTGCGAGCTAAAAAATCAATGCCATAAATTTTTACTTAAAACACCTTGCTCACAAATTGATTTGGCCGTTTCCATGGAAGAATTAAAAGCCATGAAAGACTTGGTGGAAGGAACTTTGTTCAAAATCAAACTGGATGATTATTTGAATGGCGTAGGAATGAATTAGGATTTAGATTTCAATTTTCCACAGACAGACGGACAACGCTCACATCAGCTGGGGATCTGATTAGTTTTCCAGTTTGTAATGAGATCCGTTGCGCCCTACTACCTTTTTCACATAGTTTAAAAAAAATAAAAACAGAGAAGAAAGGCTTTAAAATTTATTGATATTTTTTGATTTCAAAATTCTCTCCATCAAAAACACCATATGTAAAATAAGTGATCCAATCACCAAGATTAACATACTCAGAATTTTCGCCAACCGTAACTTTCATAGGTAAATGACGGTGTCCAAAAACAAGGTAATTATAATGTTTAGTTTCTAGTTTTCTTTTAGAATAAAGAATAAGCCACTCCTTGTCTTCACCAAGAAAGGTAACATCTTCATCACCGGAAATCAATTTGTTTTTTACAGAAAGGTATTGCGCCAATCCTACTCCAATATCCGGATGAAGCCATCTAAAAAGCCATTTTGATAACGGATTTGTAAATACTTTTTTCATTCGTTTGTAACCTATATCACCCGGACCTTTTCCATCACCATGTCCCACAAGAAAAGTTTTATCTCCAAAAGTATATTCTTGATTATCGTAGAAAACAGGGATATTCAATTCTTTCTGGAAATAATCTTCCATCCATAAATCGTGATTTCCTACGAAAAAATAAACAGGAATCCCACTATCGCGAATTTCGGCAAGTTTGCCTAAAACACGAACAAATCCTTTTGGGACAACAGTTTTGTATTCAAACCAAAAATCAAATAAATCACCTACTAAAAAAATAGCTTCCGCATCTTTTTTCACTTCGTCTAACCAAGCTACGAATTTTTGTTCTCTTGGAAAACTCAATTCAGGCGTTGGCGCACCAAAATGTTGATCGGAGGCAAAATATACCTTTTTATTGTTTGGTAATTGCATCTAGTTAAAGAATGGATTTCATATTATCACTTGCAAACCATTCTGCAAAAGAAGATTCTGTCTCTTGAAGTTTTAAGGAGAAAAGTTTAATTCCTTCTGGCAATCTTCTCATTATTCTTTGTGAAAAATCGACTACCATATTCTCACTTGTTGGCTGATAATCTACTAAAATAACGTGATGACCACGATTTTTTAATTCGTTTGCCAATTCAATGTGAGGAGTTGTTTCGTTAAAAACTGTTGCGTGGTCAAATTGATCCACAATTTCCTCTTTTACAATTTTCTTCAAATCAGAAAAATCGATAACCATTCCAAATTTTACATCATTGCGGTTTTCAATTGGTTTTCCTATCACTGTTACTGACAATTTATAACTATGCCCATGAACATTTTTACATTTCCCGTCGTAACCATATAAGGCGTGACCGGTTTCGAAACTAAATTGTTTTGTAATTCTGATATTGCTCATCGGAGTTTAATTTTGATGCAAATTTAGCAAATTGATATGAGAAATGACATGTAAAATCTTGGTATTCGGAT
Organism: Flavobacterium rhamnosi; assembly: GCF_048286515.1. NCBI lineage: Bacteria > Pseudomonadati > Bacteroidota > Flavobacteriia > Flavobacteriales > Flavobacteriaceae > Flavobacterium > Flavobacterium rhamnosi. The sequence continues at coordinate 20,735 of NZ_JBLVPS010000003.1, forward strand.
TACACTAAAGTCTAGCCTTAATGGATTACGCATCATTTTTTAAGATGATTTTCTTTCATTCTATTAAAAGACATACTTTTCATCAGGAAAAAGATACTAAAAAATTACTTTGTGAATTGTGACAAAGCCTTTTTGGTAAAATCAGACAACACCAATCTTCCTGAAATAGCAGCGCGTTCTAACAATAGTGTTTCCCAGCCTTGGGTTCCTTCCCACAATACTTTTTTCATTTCAGACAAGGCTTCCGGATTATAACCAGCCAATTTAGCGCTGAAACTAACTAAAGCTGTATCAAGCTCTTCAACGGTCTCAAAAATATTCACATACAATCCTTTTTCTTTGGCCCAATCAGCACTTTTCCATTCATGTGCTGCTAATGTCATTTCGCCCATTGCTGTTTTTCCAATTTTTCTGGAAACAGCAGGTTCTATTACAAACGGACCAATTCCTATGGCCAGCTCAGATAACTTTACTGAGGCATTTTTTGTCGCCAATGTATAATCACAAGCGGAAGCAATTCCGACGCCTCCACCTACTGTTTTTCCGTGAATTCGGCCAACAATAAGTTTAGAACACAACCGCATAGCATTAATCAAATTTGCAAAACCAGAAAAAAATACTGTACCTTCTTCCTGATTTGAAACAGCTAAAAGCTCGTCAAAAGAGGCCCCTGCACAAAAAGCACCCTCGCCTTCACTTTTAATAATAATCACCAACACAGCTGGATTACCGCTTAAAATTTTGAATTCATTTGTTAAACGTGCTAACAATTCTCCTGGAAAGGAATTGCTCGCCGGATGACCAAATTCAATAGTGGCGATTTTATTTTCGATTGTTGTGATGAGCGAACCTGTTGGATTTTCTACTACCATAGTACCTATTTTGATGTAAAGTTAAAAAAAGTAAAGGATGCTTTTTCTTTTTTTTCAAATAGAATGCATTTGTATTTTTGAAATTTGCTTTTTACTCCAATTATATGTTATATTTGCGAAACATTCCTGGGGATGTAGCTCAGTTGGCTAGAGTGCTTGACTGGCAGTCAAGAGGTCGTGGGTTCGAGCCCCATCTTCTCCACAAAAAAACCGTAAACCTTTAAAATAAGGATTTACGGTTTTTTTATTTTTTATAAAAAAGAAAGACAGCTATAAAAACTGGCTTAATATTCGATTCTCCCCACATGTCGCATCACTCGCACAATTTTAGCTTTTCTTCTATTAATATATGAAGAAGAACTTGTAGCTGAATATTTTCTTGGGTTCGGTAATATCGCAGCTATTCCTGCGGCCTGCATTGGCGTTAAATTTGAAGCGTCTTTTCTGTACCAATGCTCTGCTGCCGCTTGAGCACCATACACACCATCGCCCATTTCGATACTATTCAAATAAACTTCCATGATGCGTTTTTTTCCCCAGATAGTTTCTATCAAAACGGTAAAATAGGCTTCTAAGCCCTTTCTTAAATAACTTCGACCTTGCCAAAGAAATACATTTTTTGCTGTTTGTTGCGATATTGTGCTTCCTCCTTTAATTCTACGTCCTCTTTCATTGCTTTTATATGCTTTTTGCATCGCAACAAAATCAAAACCATTGTGTTTCAGAAAGGTTCCGTCTTCACTTGCAATAACGGCTTTTTGCAGATTGACTGAAATATTATCAAGTGATTCCCAATCATGACTGAAAAAAATTTCTTTTCCTGCCATTTTATTTTCGATGGCACGAATTACCATCAAAGGGGTAAACGCTACTGGTACAAATTTAAAAAGAACCACAAAAAATAAAGACAATCCGATAAACCACAAGAAAACTTTAAATAAAAAACGGGTTAGTTTGTTCATAAAAGAGGTTGTTTCATTTTTTGCGGGTTGTTTTGACCTTTTTGGTGCTATTCTTGTTGCCATTATACTAAATCTGCTAATTCTGTTCCTATTAAACTACCTATTGCCACTCCCATTCCTCCCAATCGCACACCACAATACACGTTATCCGAGACTTGTGAAACAATAGGATTCTTGCTATTGCCAATACCCATAATTCCGCTCCAACGGTGTGCAATTTCGAAATCCTGATTCGGCAAAATTACTTCTTTTAATAATTGTTCCAATTTTTTTTGGACAATTTCTGTCTGTCCAAATTCAGTTGTTGTTTCAGTTTCAAAATCAAGGTTTCTTCCACCACCTAACAGTATCCTATCTCCAACATTCCTAAAATAATAATAACCTCTATCGAGGTGAAAAGTGCCTTTTATATCTAAATTCTTAATTGGTTCCGTAATTAAAACTTGTGCCCTGGCAGGCTTAACAGCACCAACAGTCAACGCATTTGCAAAACCGTTGGTCGCGAACAATATTTTTTTTGTAGTAAAACTAAAGTCGCCAAGGACTACTTCAACAGTATCCCCCTTATCAAAATATGAAGTTACCGTTTGTTGATTCAATATTAAGATATTTTCAGAAATTGCTTCTTTCAACAAGGCCTGCATCATATTTCCAGTATCAATCTGTGCTTCAAAAGGATTAAAAACCAAATATTCCCGTATTTCTTTGAATCCAAAACGATCTACTTCTTTGGCAAAAACATCTGCTTTAAAAAGTGGCCTTAAGATCTCGTTGATGAAAGATAATTTCCCAACGCATTCGCTATAACTGTTTTCATCGGTATTTAAAAACAATTCATACCCGCCGAACGGCTTGAAATCAATAGTGTTGTCACCAAGTCTTTTTCGCAACAATTGCAGACCTTTCCACCTTTTCTGAACCAGATTAACCACTTCTTCTTCCGAATGGGATTTCAAATCGTCAATAATTTCTGAAAGGCTTCCAAAACAAGCGAAACCTGCATTTTTAGTACTGGCTCCTTGTGGTAACATCCCTTTTTCGAGAACTAGAATTTTACTGTCTGGGAATTTTTCACGTAAGCGTAGTGCAGCATGTAAGCCCACAATACCGCTCCCGACAATCGTATAATCTACCTCAGTAAACCAGTTTTTTAATTCCCAATAACTCAAGTCCATATCCAAATATTTTTCTATAAAAATAATAATTTTTAAAAGCAAATCCCCCTGTGCGGTACAAATAAGTTCTCTGAGTTCCAATTAAAATAAAAGTAGCGTGAAGCAATCTTTTATTTATTCAGAGAAAAAAACGCAAAAGGATCTTCATTACCATCGGGCCCTAAAAGCCATTATTAAAACGACAAACATCCAATTAAATTGGCTATTTTTATGGTCCAAAAACAGTTTTATTAAAAAAATACTGCTCACAACCCTAATGACAAATTGCTTAAATGCTATGGCACAAAATGTAATGACACCCGGATTGCTTTGGAAATTAGGAAGAATAACTCCTTTAGGCATTTCCAAAGACACAAAAAATGTAGTTTATAAAGTAGAAACGCCTTCAATTGTAGACAATAAATCGGAAACAACACTATACACCTTACCAATAAATGGCGGAAATCCAACCGAAATAAAAGACACCATTGCCATATTAAAAGACAAGAACACTTCTCCAGATGGAAAATATATTGTTTATAAAGAAGAGGTAAAGGTCGACAAAGTTCTTGGAAAAGATTTGTATCCAGAATTGGAAAAATCGGAAGTTCAAATCTACGATGAACTAAATTATCGCCATTGGGATACTTGGAATGAAGGCAAATTCAATCATGTTTTTCACAAAGAAAATAAAGAAGGTGCTGTCGGTATTGACATTATGAAAGGAGAAAATTTCGACTGTCCACAAAAACCTTTTGGTGACGACGAAGATTATATTTGGTCACCAGACAGTAAAAGTATTTTATACGTTTGCAAGAAAAAAGCGGGAACAGCTTACGCTATTTCCACAAATACCAATATTTTCGAATACAATCTGGAAACAGGAAAAACCATTAACAGAACCGAAGAAAATTTAGGTTACGACACCGAACCGCAATTTTCTTCAACTGGAAACCTAGCTTGGCTACGAATGGAACATGATGGTTACGAAGCGGATAAAAACGATTTAATCGTTAATATAGACGGAATTAACACGAACCTGACAGCTAATTGGGATGGGACGGTGAATCATTTTATTTGGAGTACTGATGGAAAAAAAATATTTTTTATTGCGCCAATAGACGGGACAAAACAATTATTTGAGGTTAATTGTCCAGGACTAACTAAAATCACAAGCAACGTTCACCAAATCACGAATGGAGATTTTGATATTAATGATTTAATTGGCTTTTCAGGCGATGAAATCATCGTCACCAGGACTGACATTAATCATGCGGCGGAAATATTTTCCTTTGATTTACATAAAAACAACTGGAGGCAACTCTCAAATGTAAACACAGCAGTCTACAGTACATTGGCTTTAAGCAAAACTGAAAGAAGGTATGTCAGCACTACTGATGGAAAAAAAATGTTGGTTTGGGTTATACTTCCTCCTAATTTTGATCCATCGAAAAAATATCCAACACTATTATATTGTCAAGGCGGGCCACAGGCTCCATTAACACAATTTTATTCTTATAGATGGAATTTCCAATTAATGGCTGCTAATGACTACATTATTGTGGCGCCAAACCGTCGCGGCATGCAAGGTCACGGTGTGGAATGGAATGAGCAAATCAGTAAAGACTGGGGAGGACAAGTAATGGATGATTACCTTTCAGCTATTGACAATATAACAAAAGAAAAATATGTTGATTCGGAACGTTTAGGATGTATAGGAGCAAGTTATGGTGGCTACTCTGTATTTTATTTAGCGGGAATTCACGAGGACAGATTCAAAACGTTCATTGCTCATGACGGCGTTTTTAATACCCTTAGCATGTTTGGAAGTACGGAGGAGGTTTTCTTTTGCAACTGGGACTTTGCTGGCCCATATTGGGAAAAAGACAATGCAATTGCTCAAAAGGCCTACACTACATTTAACCCAATGAGCATGGTAGAGAAGTGGAACAGACCTATTTTAATTATACAAGGCGGCAAAGATTTCCGTGTGCCTGTAGGACAAGGACAAGAAGCTTTTCAGGCGGCACAATTGCGAGGAATAAAAAGTAGATTCCTATATTTCCCTGAAGAAAACCATTGGGTGCTAAAACCACAAAATGCTCAGATTTGGCAAGGTGAATTTTTCAAATGGTTGAAAGAAACGTTGTGATATAATTGGACACCACTACAAACCTCCCTACAATTGAGTTTTTTCTATTCCACCAAAACATTTTGAATAACTTAACTTTAAACGATTTTGTAATTTTTATCTTTGAAAGATGAATAGCAAAAAAAGTTACATTCCTATTAAAATTTTCATCAGTTACTTAATTTTGGCTGCACTATTTGTTGGCGTAGGCTGGTTTTTGTATTCAGAAAGCACCGTTTTTTCGAAAACGGAAAGTAAGATTGCTAAAGAAAACGACAAAATTTTAAAAGTAAGTAATTTGCTGTCCAATGTTTATAAAGCGGAAAGTTTAGCGAGAATAACAATTCAGTCTGATTCTGAAAAGGACTTCAAGAATTATGTTTCTAAAACGGACTCTTTAAAATCAGATATCGATTCTTTAAAATTACTAGTCACCACCACGTATCAAATTACATTATTGGATAGTGTAAAGTTTTTATTGTCTAAAAAAACTCTAAACATAAAGCAGCTAAAAGCTATAAAAAACAAAGCTGACGACGAAGCTTCAGTAAAAAATGCTATTGAGGATTTAACTAAAATGGAAGCCTCATTAAGAAAGCTCCAATTAGAAGATTTCGTAAAGTACCCTTCAGCAATGGGGGACTATCAACGAAATGTACTTAAAAAATATGTTGCCTATTTAAATCAAAATATCCCTGACGACAGTACAAATACGTTAACAAAAAAAGTATCTGATTCCATTTTGCTGGCTTCTAAAACTTTATTGAATCAAGTTAAAAACGAGACGAAAAAAAAGAAAGAATCACTAAATTATGAAGAAAATAAATTGCTTCAAAACGAACTTTCAATATCAGAACAATTAAGAAAAGTCTTAAACATTGTCGAAAGTGAAATTATTAAAAACACGACAAAAAACTATTTTGAAAGAGAAAATTCATTAAAAAAAACGAACCAAATAGTAACGATAGCAGCCGCAGTCGGATCTTTATCTGCCTTGTTTTTTCTGATTTTGATTTTAAACGATTTTTCAAAAACACAATCCTATAAAAAGCAACTTGAAATTGCTAATACAAGAACTAAATCGCTATTAAAAAACAGGGAGCAGCTCATCACGACCGTGAGTCATGATTTAAAAACACCGTTAAGTACAATCTTAGGTTACACCGAACTTTTAGACAATTCTGACCTAAATAAAAAACAGCTTTATTTTGCAAAAAACATCAAAACCTCTTCAGAGTATATTTCAAAACTAGTTCAGGATTTACTTGATTTCACACAAATCGAAGCAGGTAAAATAACCATTGAAAAAAATTCATTTTCCTTAAATGATGTCATCTCAGATGTTGCAAAAAGCATTCAATCGATCTATGAACAAAAATCAATAGCACTTTTGATTGAAACTGACGATAGATTAAATAATCCTGTCATAGGAGATCCTTTTAGATTGAGACAGATTTTAACTAATCTAATAGGGAATGCCTATAAGTTCACGGAAAAAGGATTCGTGAAAATTGAAACTGAGATCGATATTAAAAATAAAAAAATTAAAATACGAGTTGAAGATTCCGGAATTGGAATAGCAGAAAAAAAACAACAACTAATCTTCGAAGAGTTCACACAAGCGGATAAAAACATCGAAAAAAAATATGGAGGAACAGGATTAGGGCTTACCATTTCAAAAAGTATAGTGGAAATTCTAGGTGGTAAATTAAGTTTAAAAAGCACTTTAGGGAAAGGCAGTATATTTGGAATTGAACTCCCATTAGAATTTGACCCTGAATTAACCAAAAAAGCATTAATTACCAATTTCCCAATTAATGAATTAACAGTTATTATCATTGATGACGACCCTAATTTATTAAAACTTACAACTGAAATTCTAAAACAAAATAATTACAAAGTCTTTCCGTTTAACAATGCTTCCGATGCACTTGAAGCAACAAGAACAAGGTCATTTGACTTTATAATTACAGACATTCAAATGCCCGAAATTGATGGTTTCTTATTTTTAGAAAAACTAAAAAATTCAAAAGAGTCAATATATAAAAACCAACCAATAATAGCTGTTACCGGAAGAACCGATTTAGATCTAGAAGTTTATAAAAAAGCTGGATTTACTAAAGTTGTTAAGAAACCTTATGCTCCAAAAACACTGCTCAATGTAATAAATTTTATTTTTAGTGGCTTTGAAAATCAAGTAAATTCAGAGGAGCTATTTGAAGGGATTAACTCAAGCAGGCCTTATTCTTTAAAACTATTACAATCATTTTTGACAGACGACAATGCAGCTTTAAAGGAATTCGTAACACCATTTATAATAAGCACAAAGGAAAATTTAATCCAATTAGAAAATGCAATCATAGAAAATAACATTCAAGAAATCAAAGAAATTTCACATCGAATGTGTCCAATGTTTAAACAAATTCAAGCCCATACTATCGCCGGAATATTAGATGATTTTGAATTGAATGATCTTCCTTTAGGAGTAATAGTTTCTGATTTTAAAGAATTAAAAAATAAAATAGTAGCGCTTTTTATACTCTTAGAAAAAGACTTAGATTAATCAATATCGTATAGTTTTAATTTATTATACAGTGTTTTTCTATTAATTTTAAGTAATCTTGCTGCTTCAGATTTATTGTTTTTAGTTTGCTTTAAAGCATCAAGAATAGCTTCTTTCTCATTTTCAGACAACGAAAAATCATTAACTTCTTTCTCTGAATTTTGAAAAAATTCTGCAGGAAGCGCAGTTTTTTCGATAAAATCTCCTTGCGATAAAAGGGTGGCTCTTTTTATGCTATTCTGAAGTTCTCTTAAATTTCCGGGCCATCTGTAGTTTTGGAAAATGGTCACGACTTCGCTTGAAAATCCTATAACTTCCTTATTCAATTCTTGATTTGCTTTTTCAAGAAAAAAATCAGAAAAAATCATCAAATCTTCTTCTCTATCGACCAATGAGGGAGATTGAATAGAAAACTCATTGATTCGATGATACAAATCCTCTCTGAAATCTCCATTTTTAACCGCTTCGCGTAAATCCTCATTTGTTGCAGTAATTATTCTGATATCAACGTCAATTTCTTTATTGCTCCCAACGGGTTTTATTTTTCTTTCCTGTAAAGCTCTTAACAACTGGATTTGATTCTCATATGATAGATTCCCAATTTCGTCAAGAAAAATTGTACCTCCGTTTGCTGCCTGAAAATAACCTATTTTATCACCAATAGCTCCTGTAAAAGAACCTTTAACATGTCCAAAAAATTCACTTGCAGCCAATTCCTTTGGTATTGCGCCACAATCAACCGCAATAAAATCATTATCTTTTCTGGAACTTTTTTGGTGAATACTTTTTGCAATAACTTCTTTGCCTGTCCCGCTTTCACCAATAATCAAAACAGACATATTCGTTGGACTCACTAATTGAATATATTCAGCAAGCTTTTTTGAAGCTGCAGAAATACCAGAAACAAATTTGCTCTCAGAAATTGTATTGCTTTTTTTACTCTTTGCACTTGGACTTTTTGGAGTATTCTCAATCGGTGTTTTCAATGCATTGGAAATAACCAATAAAACTTCTTCAGGATTAAATGGTTTAGAAATATAATCTGAAGCACCTTTTTTTATAGCTTTTACCGCCGTATTCACATCAGAATAACCGGTCATAAGAACGACTGGAATTGTCGGATGTGATTTTTTGAACTCTGTCATTAATTCGATTCCATCATAATTAGGGAGTCTCAAATCCGTAATTACAAGGTCAAATTCTTCATTATAAATTTTAATTTTTGCATCTTCCGCTGTAAAAGCAGTGTTACTTGAAATGATTTTTTTATTAGAAATTTTTCTAATAACTTACAAAAAGAAACATCATCTTCTATCAATAAAATCTTTGACATGGTTTTTTTAACTTTGAATGCTAATGTAAAGTTATTAAACTCGAATTTTCATAAAAAATTTGTAAAAAAAAAGAGACTGCCAAAAACAATCTCTCTTATTAAAAACAAAACCCCAAGTCCCCTAGACTTATTTTTTAATCAAATTCCCATTTGCATCTGCATAAACAGTAGCTTTTTGGTCTCCATTTTTGATTTCTAGTTTAAATTCTTTCTTTTCATTTATAAAGGCCTTTTCAATAACTGCTTCTGGATAAGCTGTTTTCAAAGCTATTTGTAATGCCTCTGGAACCTCTTCTGCTTTAATTTCTGTAAACTTTTCTTCAACAACTTTTGTTGTAGTTTCTATTTTTTCTTCTTTATTGACTTTTGAGGACTGCGCAAAAGTTGACAAACTCCCTAAAACAATTGCGACTGATAAAATTAATTTTTTCATAATAATTTACTTTCTATTGATTTTAAACTGTGGAAGTTTTAAGATTGTTTAGTAATCCATTTTCCAGCTGCATCAGCATAAAGAGCTCCTAATTTGTCTCCTACCTTCACTTCTAATTTATATTCTTTCTTTTCGTTAACATATGCTTTATCAAGTATAGCTGTCGGAAAAGCCTTTTTCAACGCTGCTTTTATAGCGTCTGGCACTTCTTCCGCTTTAATTTCTGTGTATTTTTCCTCAGCAGCTTGAGTAGCTGGGGTAGTAGTCTCTTCTGTTTTTGTAGCAGTTGATGCTTGTGCAAATGTTGATAAACTTCCTAAAAAAATTGCTGCTGATAAGATTAACTTTTTCATAATAATAGATTTTAAAGATTTAATATTTTATTGTTGTTTAAACTAATGAAATTATCATACCATAGTTACACATGTAAACTAGCATGGACATAAATACCTATATTACAGCCATTTAATAATTTAGTCCAACAATTTAAAATCTACAAAAGTGTGTATTCTCTATTTCAATCTGTATACTATTTACACAATGAGTAAACCTATCGCTTCCATCACATTGGATTCATGTTAATGGAAAAGACTAGTGATTAAACACAACAGACGCTACAGTACAAGAAGAGAGTGATTCGCGACGATTATAATGTTTAAAAAGAAGAAATATAAAAGAAATTACCGCTACAGATTGGAACCACGAGCAAGATAATGACAGGCTTACAGAGATGATAATGGAACAGAGGTTCGCTTAGTGAATAAGAAGAAAATAAAAATTACCACTTATTAAAAAAAGACTATCCGAAAAATAATACCTACTCTTTCAGAAAATAAATTAAAGCGGTAAAGAAGAAAATTGACTTCACGTGGTTTTCAGTCCAAAATTGAACAAAAAAAAGAGGCAATCCAATTATATAGATTGCCTCTTTTAAATAAATAATATTCTAAATTATTCTGGATCATTCATTTTAAACGAATCCATAAATGCAGTTGTATATTCACCCGCTATATAGCGAGGATCATCCATTAATTGTCTGTGAAAAGGAATGGTTGTTTTTATTCCTTCAATTACAAATTCATCCAAGGCTCTTCTCATTTTACTTATGGCCTCTTCACGTGATTGTGCAGTTGTAATCAACTTTGCAATCATTGAATCGTAATTTGGTGGTATAGTATAACCTGAATAAACATGAGTGTCTAAACGAACACCGTGTCCTCCTGGCATATGAAGCGTTGTAATTTTTCCTGGAGATGGGCGGAAGTCATTATAAGGGTCTTCTGCATTAATTCTACACTCAATAGCATGTAATTGTGGTAAATAATTTTTACCGGAAATAGGTATTCCTGCAGCTACCATAATTTGCTCACGGATTAGGTCATAATCAATAACTTGCTCCGTAATGGGATGCTCTACTTGAATACGAGTATTCATTTCCATAAAGTAGAAATTACGGTGTTTATCAACCAAAAATTCTACTGTACCAGCACCTTCGTACTTGATGTACTCAGCCGCTTTAACAGCTGCCTCACCCATTTTAGCACGTAATTCATCTGTCATAAAAGGAGATGGAGTCTCTTCGGTCAATTTTTGATGACGTCTTTGTACTGAACAATCTCTTTCTGAAAGGTGACATGCTTTTCCATAAGCATCACCTACTACCTGAATTTCAATATGACGAGGTTCTTCGATTAATTTCTCCAAATACATCCCATCATTTCCAAAAGCAGCGGCAGATTCCTGACGGGCACCTTCCCAAGCTTTAAGCAATTCATCTTCTTTCCAAACCGCTCTCATACCTTTTCCACCACCACCGGCAGTTGCTTTAAGCATCACTGGAAAACCAAAATCTCTCGATAATTGTAAGGCTTGCTCATACGATTCTAAAATACCTACGGAACCGGGAACACATGGAACACCAGCTTCAATCATAGTTGCTTTTGCAGAAGCTTTATCACCCATTCTATCAATCATTTCAGGAGATGCTCCAATGAATTTGATACCATGCTCTTGACAAATTTTAGAAAATTTTGAATTTTCAGAAAGGAATCCATAACCTGGATGTATTGCATCTGCATTAGTAATTTCAGCAGCGGCAATAATATTTGACATTTTCAAATAGGACAAGTTACTTGGAGGTGGTCCTATACAAACCGCTTCATCAGCAAACTTTACATGGAGACTTTCAGCATCAGCAGTAGAATAAACAGCTACCGTTTTTATACCCATTTCCTTGCATGTTCTAATTACGCGAAGCGCAATCTCTCCCCTATTTGCAATTAATATTTTTTTAAACATCTTTTTGAAATTATAAATTAAAAATCATAAATTTTAAATCATTTGAATGATGAAAAAATAATTTCTCATTCAAAATTCATCATTCAAAATTTCTTATGATGGATCTACTAAGAATAATGGCTGATCAAATTCTACTGGAGACATATCGTCAACCAATATTTTTACAATTTTACCAGAAACTTCCGATTCAATTTCATTAAATAATTTCATTGCTTCAATAACACAAAGTACATCTCCTTTAGAAATTGTTTTACCTACTTCAACAAACATTGGTTTATCTGGTGATGGTTTTCTATAGAAAGTTCCAATAATTGGAGATTTTATAGTGATATAATGTGAATTCTCTACCGCTTGAACTTCAGGAACAGATGCAACTGGAGCAATTTGTTGCGGAGCTGCTGCTTGCTGAAGCGTACTTTGAGGTGGCATTTGTTGAACATACGTGGTTTCTGTTACATTGCCTTCTAAAGTTGTTCTAATGGTGATTTTAACATCATCCATCTCTAATTTAACTTCTGCTACACCTGAATTTGCAACAAACTTGATTAGATTTTGAATTTCTTTTAAATCCATAATTATTTATTTTAGTTTAAATTTATTTTTTATCGTATGCCCATTTTAAGTAAATAGAACCCCAAGTAAATCCTCCACCGAAAGCGGCAAAAATAATTGTGTCTCCTTTTTTAAATAAAGATTCAAAATCGCTAAGTACTAAAGGCAAAGTTGCAGAAGTGGTATTTCCGTATTTTTCTATGTTCATTAAGACTTTTGAATCTTCTAGATTCATTCGACTCGCTGTAGCGTCAATGATTCGTTTGTTTGCTTGGTGAGGAACCAACCAATCCACATCGTCATTGGTCAAATTATTTCTTTTCAAAATTAGTTCGCTGGCATCAGCCATATTTGTAACTGCATATTTGAAAACAGTTTTACCATCTTGAATAATATTGTGTCTATTGTCTTGTACAGTTTGGAAACTTGTAGGAACTAAAGAGCCTCCAGCAGGAATTTTTAAAAAGTCACGACCAACACCATCACTGCGTAAATATTCGTCTTGCAATCCAAGACCTTCGTAATTAGGTTCGAATAAAACTGCTCCGGCACCATCACCAAAAATAATACAGGTTGATCTATCCGTATAATCAACTATAGATGACATTTTATCTGCCCCAATCAAAAGTACTTTTTTATAACGTCCAGATTGTATGTAAGCTGCTGCTGCTGACATTCCATACAAAAAACTGGAACATGCCGCTTGTAAATCGTAAGCAAAAGCATTTGTAGCCCCGATCTCAGTAGCCACATACACTCCTGTTGCTGCTACGGGCATATCAGGCGTGGCGGTTGCCATTATTAATAAATCTATTTCTAAAGGGTCGATGTTTGCTTTAGCCAATAAATCCTTTGCTGCCATAATGGCTAAATAGGAAGTTCCTTTATCCTCATCTTTAAGGATTCTTCTTTCTTTTATTCCTGTACGAGAGGTAATCCACTCGTCATTTGTGTCAACCATTGTTTCCAGCACTTTGTTTGAAAGTACAAAGTCTGGCACATAGGCTCCAACTGCGGTAATTGCGGCTGTAATTGTATTCATTGTATTCGATTATTTCTTATCAAATGCTGCCATTTGAAAATTTTTTAAAAGACTTGAAAATTACAAAAAAAATCCCAAAGCGTATTGATTTAGAACCTCTTATTTAATGGAAATTATAAACAACAAAAAAAACTCTCACGATGTGAGAGTTCGAATATCATTTACAAAAATGTATTAAGCAACAGCTACAGATTTATCTATAACAACTTGCCCTCTGTAATACATTTTTCCTTCATGCCAGTAGGCTCTGTGGTATAAATGTGCCTCACCTGTGATTGGGCAAGTAGCGATTTGTGCTACAGTAGCTTTGTAATGTGTTCTTCTTTTATCTCTTCTTGTTTTGGAGATTTTTCTCTTAGGATGCGCCATTTTACTATATTATTTATCCGTTAATAGTTGCTTTAATTTGTCCCAACGCGGGTCAATATCTTCTTTTTGTTCTTGTTTATTCTCTTTCTTTTGTTCTTTCTTTTGTTCTTTTATCGTCAGTTCTTTCAGTTTTGTCAAGGCTTCAGTATTTAAACTTCCATCTTTTATCCCCGGATGAACTCGTCTTAGAGGTACGGACAACACTATCATTTCATAGATATATTGTGCAATATCTATTTCAAACTCTCCGTGTGGCAAAATTAACAATTCTTCATTGTCATTATTATACATTTCTCCAAAACGAACAATCAATTTCATTTTTCCTTTAACAGGCAAATCAAAATCTTCACTGGTTAAATCACAAGGAACGTTTACTGACCCTTTATGCTTTAAATTTAATTCCAGCATTGTACTTTTTTTCTCTAAAACTACATTTACTTTGATGTCTGAATTTTGAAATTCATTATAATCAAAGATTTCAAAGAACGCATTACTTATTTGATATTCAAATTGATGTTTCCCTAGCTTTAATCCTACGAAAGGAATTAAATATTCTTTTGTCTTGTTCATTTCAACAACAATTTACCCTAAACTTCGGGAGTGCAAAGATATAAAATTATTACAAATCTAATAATGTTATTCACCTTTTTTTGTTCACAACTGTTTTTCTTTTGTTTTTAAGGGTTTTTGACTGATTTCTTTGTATTGATTTCTTGAATGAAAGATATCTATAGCAAGATAAACCGCCTCCTTAAATGAATTATAATCCGCCACCCCTTTTCCAGCGATATCATAGGCTGTTCCATGATCCGGAGAGGTTCTAATTTTATTTAAACCTGCAGTATAATTCACTCCTTTTCCAAAAGATAATGTTTTGAAAGGAATTAAACCCTGATCGTGATACGTTGCAATAATAGCATCATATTTCTCATATTGACTACTACCAAAAAAACCATCCGCAGCAAAAGGACCAAACACTAGTGTTCCTTTATCAAAAAGCTTTTTCAACGCCGGCTTTATGATCAAATCATCCTCAGTACCTATTACTCCGCCATCACCACAATGCGGATTCAATCCTAATACAGCGATTTTTGGCTTATTAATACTGAAATCCTGAATCAACGATTGTTTTACAGTTTCAATTTTCTGCTTAATCAACTCTTCTGTCAAATGCGACGCAACTTCATTTAAAGGAATATGATCTGTCAACAATCCAACCCTCAAATTATCCTGAACCATCAGCATTAAAGCATTACCTTCCAACTCTTGATTTAAATAATCAGTATGTCCTGGAAACTTAAACGTTTCTGACTGTATATTATATTTATTAATTGGCGCCGTAACTAATACATCAATCACCCCTTCTTTCAAAGCTTTAGTCGCAGCAACAAAAGATTTTATAGCATATTGACCTACTTTCTCATCATTTGTACCTGGATTTAAATCAACGCCCTCCTTCCAAAGATTCAACACATTAATCTTCCCTAAAACAATTTGATCTAATCGATCAATTCCATGAAGCGTTGAAGTAGAATCAAAACTCTTTTTCACAAAAGACATTATTTTAACATTAGCAAAAATGACTGGCGTACAGAGTTCCAGCATGCGTGAATCCTCGAATGTTTTCAGCACCACTTCGCTTCCAATACCGTTCAAATCCCCTATAGAAATTCCGACGATTATATTTTCTGCATTTTTCATCATGACCTCACGTTATTTATTGCTAATTTTGAAGTGCAAATTTAGTAAAATAAAATAAGAAATGTTTACAGGAATCATAGAAACCCTTGGCACAATCCAAGAAATAAAAAAAGAAAAAGACAATATTCACATTACGATAGATTCTTCAATAACCGCTGAACTAAAAATAGATCAAAGTGTAGCCCACAATGGAATCTGCTTGACAGTTGTTGCCTTAAAAGACACCTCTTACACTGTAACCGCAATCGACGAAACTATAAAAAAAACCAATCTATCCAGTTGGAAAGTCGGCGATAGCGTAAATTTAGAACGAGCAATGAAATTAGGCGACAGACTCGACGGACATATCGTACAGGGACATGTTGACCAAGTAGGAGTCTGTATCGTCGCAGAAGAAACCAACGGAAGCTGGTATTATACTTTTGAATACGATGAAAAACTCAACAACATCACTATTGAAAAAGGTTCAATCACAGTAAACGGAGTAAGTTTAACAGTAGTAAACTCAAAGAAAAATCAGTTTAGCGTGGCAATTATTCCTTACACACATCAGCACACTAACTTCAACTCTTTTAAAATTGGCACAAAAATCAATCTTGAGTTTGATGTAATTGGTAAATACGTTTCCAGACTATACGCAAACAAATAAAAAACGAAAAAAAAGCTAATTAAAAACAAAAACTCCAATTCTAAATTGGAGTTTTTGTTTTTAATCTAAAGTTATTAATAATAAAAATCCCAAATAGCACGGCAAGTATTATTACTATAAAAATATGTTCATCTATTGGCAAGCCAGGAGGCGGAGGCGGTCTTCTTCTTCCCATCGGTGACGGCATAGGAGGACCTGCCGCTATAGCATTGAAAATGCCAAGCATAAATATGACTACAACAATGAAAATACTCTTAAAAATTTTCATAAAATAGAAACAAATAAAAGATCAATTAGTCTTAAAAAAATATTTTTATTTGATATTTATCTTTTTTGCAAAATAAATACATCGGCTTAACAAAAACAACTGTAATCGTTACAAAAGTATGATTTTTTTAGCTGAAATATGCCTTTTATATTGTTATAAAAAAAAGCCTTTCAAGTAAATGAAAGGCTTTTTGTAAGTGGTCCCACCTGGGCTCGAACCAGGGACCACCTGATTATGAGTCAGGTGCTCTAACCAACTGAGCTATAGGACCGGTTAAGAGACTGCAATATTACCACTATTTTTCATTCGCTCCAAATATTTTTGACTTAGATTTTAAGATAGTTTCATTATTCTCAGCTTTAAAACACAAACCAACTGAATACTAGAATTCTACCTTTTTGCCTAAAATAAAATTATTTGATTTCCTGACAAAGTTCGATTAATACACCATTAGTACTTTTGGGATGCAAAAAAGCAACAAGCTTATTATCAGCACCTTTCTTTGGAATCTCATTCAATACAACAAAACCTTCTTTTTTCAAACGTTCTATTTCCAGTACAATATCTTCTACATCAAATGCAATATGATGAATTCCTTCTCCTTTTTTAGCAATAAATTTTGCAATAGGACTATCCGGATTAGTGGCGGCTAGTAATTCAATTTTATTAGGCCCAACATTAAAGAAAGAAGTAGCAACCCCTTCACTTTCCACTTCTTCAGATTTATAAGCCGGAACACCGAATAACTTTTCGAAAACTATATTCGAAGTTTCTAAATCATTAACTGCAATCCCAATATGTTCTATTTTTCTCATTTTATACAAATGTTCAATTGAAAATTAACTACAAATTTAAAAAGACCAAAAATTTGCTTTTTTGACCTCTTAATGTCATGTAAAATTACACATTAAAAATTATAAAAAAACAGCAGTAATCACAAAAGCAGACTCAGTTAAATAGCTCATAATAATTCGATAAAAAGTTTCGATTACATTAATTATAATTGTTATTTTGTAAACTCTAATTTTGATTTGATATGTTGAAAAACAATTTAAGATATATTTCTTTACTCTTGCTTTTAGTAATGTTTGGTTGCGCAAAAAGAGGAACTATTACAGGCGGCCTAAAAGACACGCTAGCACCCGTTTTAAAAATGAGTTCCCCAAAAAATTTCAGCACCAATTTTAAAGGTGATGAAATTAAATTAACGTTTGATGAAAACATCAAATTAAAGGACCTAAAAAAACAGTTGATTATTTCACCTCCAATGAAAAATGAACCTTTGATTTTACCTACTACCGCAAGTAAATTTATTACAATCAAAATAAAAGACACGCTGCAACCCAACACAACTTACAGCTTCAACTTTGGCCAGAGTATAGCTGACAATAACGAAGGAAATCCATTTAATCAATTCAAATATGTATTTTCAACTGGCGCCTATATCGATTCTTTGTCACTCAGCGGAACTGTAAAAGATGCTTATGACAAAGAAGTAGAATCATTCGTTTCAGTAATGTTGTATGAGGTAAACGACACCTTTAACGATTCAGTAGTGTATAACGAAAATCCCAGGTACGTAACCAATACCCTTGACAGTCTAAAAACATTTCGATTAGAGAATTTAAAAGGTGGAAAATATCTTCTTGTAGCAATGAAAGACTACAATACCAATAATAAGTTTAATCCAAAAAAAGACAAAATTGGATTTAACAAACAAATTATCACCATTCCAAACGACACAGTTTATGAATTAGCATTATTTAGGGAGGTCCTTCCATTCAAGGCATACAAACCAAGTCAAGCATCTGGAAATCGATTATTGATGGGCTATGATGGAAAAGTAAATCAAGCCAATTCCAGACCAAAAATAACATTGAAAAACAACACTGAAACCCTGAATACAATTGTAACGCAATTACCTAAAAAGGACTCCCTACAGATATGGTACAAACCCATAAAGGCAGATTCGTTAGCTTTGACTGTATCCCAAGAAAAATACAACGCAAATTTCAGCTTTAAAATTAAAGACCAGAAAAAGGACACTTTAAACATAAGTGCCCTGCAAACCGGCGTATTAAAACTAAGAGACCGATTCACGTTAGAAACTACTACTCCATTAGTGAATTTTGACAATTCAAAAATAAAATTAGTCAACAAAGGAGACGTTTCTCTTCCTTTTACAACTGAATACGATGAATTTAATCAGAAACTGTATCTCGATTTTAAAAAAGAGCCTTCAGAGCAATACAGCATCTCTATTCTACCTGGCGCACTTACTGATTTATTTGAAAAATCAAATGATTCATTAACTTATAAAGTATCGACAAAAAACACCGCTGATTACGGAAATCTAAGTGTGTCTTTACAAAATGTAAAACAATTCCCGGTTATTGTGGAACTGACCAATCTAAAAGGAGAAGTTTTAGCCACAGAATACTCCGAAAAAAACACAACAATTGACTTCAACCTAATTGAGCCTGCACTTTACACCCTAAGAGCCATTTACGATGAAAACAAAAGTAAAGAATGGGATTCAGGAAATTATTTAGAAAAACGCAAAGCGGAGGAAGTAATTTATTTTTCCAAGGAAATCGATGTTCGTGCGAACTGGGATGTAAACCAAATATTTGATTTAAGCATCCCTTATATTGCTGAACCCAAAAAGAAAACAGATAAAAAAGAATAGATAAATTATATATTTTTTATTTCAAAAGTATCTCTGTCATTCAGAAAACCTAACTTTTGTCTGAGTTGCAACATCTTTTCTTTATTTAACTCCGCAAATAGAATACTTTCAGATTCTATTGGCATGACCATATAATTGCCTAAAAAATCCACCACTTGTGAATGTCCGGTATATCTATAACCATTATTGTCCTCCCCTATTCTATTGACTCCAATTGCAAAACACATATTTTCTATTGCCCGGGCTTTAAGTAATACATCCCAAGCATTTATTCTTATCTCTGGCCAACTCGCAACATAAATTAGCAGATCATACTCTTCCAAATTCCTGGAAAATCCCGGAAATCTTAAATCATAACATACTTGTAAGCAAATTTTCCAACCCAAATAATCCACAATCTTTTTTTGGGTCCCATATGCATATACCTTATCTTCTCCGGCCAAAGTAAATAAGTGCTTTTTGTCATAGAACTGTATTTCTCCTGAAGGAAAAACGAACACCATCCTGTTGTAGAAATTACTGTTTTCCGATATAACTAAACTTCCTGTAATGGCTGCGTTTTTGGCTTTCGCTAACACCTTAAGCCACTTTACCGTTTCACCTAGCATTGTCTCGGCAACATTCTCTGGGCTCATGGTAAAACCAGATGTAAACATTTCCGGAAGCACAATCAAATCAACCTTTTCATCAATCGCATTGATTTTCTTTTCGAAATAGTCTCGGTTTTGTTTTGGGTTCTCCCAATATAAAGACGATTGTATAAGTCCAATTTTCATCTGATATCATTTTTATAAAGATAAAAAAAAAACGCATTCAACTTTTACATTGAATACGTTTAATAATTTTCATTTATTAGGTTTTAACCTTTCAAACTTGCAGACATATATTCTCTGTTCATACGAGCAATATTTTCAAGAGAAATTCCTTTTGGACATTCTACTTCGCAAGCTCCAGTATTGGTACAATTACCAAAACCCTCTGCATCCATTTGACTAACCATATTTAAAACCCTATCAGTAGCTTCAATTCTTCCTTGTGGCAACAAGGCGTATTGAGACACTTTTGCAGCGACAAATAACATCGCAGATGAATTTTTACAACTCGCAACACAAGCCCCACAACCAATACAAGCAGCTGCATCAAAAGCATCATCAGCATCTTTCTTGTTAATTGGAATTGTATTTGCATCAATTGTATTTCCAGAAGTATTTACAGATATAAATCCTCCAGCATGTTGAATTCTGTCAAAAGAACTTCTATCAACAACTAAATCTTTAATTACGGGAAATGCTTTTGCTCTAAATGGTTCAATAAAAATTGTATCTCCATCTTTGAACATTCTCATATGCAACTGACATGTTGTAACGCCTCTATCAGGCCCGTGAGCTTCACCGTTGATATGCAAAGAACACATTCCGCAAATCCCTTCGCGACAATCATGATCAAATGCAACTGGCTCATCTCCTTTCATGATTAATTCATCATTCAAAATGTCAAGCATTTCAAGGAATGACATATCTGGTTCGATATGATCTATCGGATATTCAACTATTTTTCCTTCTGCAGCGGCATTTTTCTGACGCCATATTTTTAATGTAAGTTTCATCTTTTTTTAAGTATTAAGTATTAAGAGTGATCTTCAAGATTTTTCTCGAAATACTATTTATAACTTCTTTGAACTAATTTCACGTTATCAAATACCAACGGCTCTTTATGCAAAACAGCTTCACTTGGTTTTCCAGTGTATTCCCATGCTGCTACGTAAGCGAAATTTTCATCATCACGTTGCGCTTCACCTTCTTCAGTTTGGTATTCTTCACGGAAATGTCCTCCACAAGATTCATTACGGTGTAAAGCATCTTTAGCGAATAATTCTCCCAATTCAAGGAAATCGGCAACACGAGTCGCTTTTTCCAATTCTTGATTCAACCCATTGGCATCACCAGGAATTTTCACTTCTTTGTAAAACTCTTCACGTAAAGCAGCAATCTCAACAATCGCTTCATTTAATCCTTTTACGTTACGAGCCATACCAACTTTGTCCCACATAATTTTCCCTAATTTCTTATGAAAATAGTCAACAGAATGTGTTCCTTTATTGTTCATAAATTTCTCGATTTGATCCTTAACTGCTTTTTCAGCAGCAATAAATTCAGGCAAATCTGTAGATATTGTTCCCATTTTAATATCTGGCGATAAATAATCTCCAATAGTATATGGCAATACAAAATACCCATCCGCTAAACCTTGCATCAATGCAGAAGCTCCAAGTCTGTTTGCTCCGTGATCAGAAAAATTAGATTCTCCAATAGAGAAACATCCGGGAATTGTAGTTTGTAAGTTATAATCAACCCAGGTTCCACCCATAGTATAATGCACCGCAGGATAAATCATCATTGGAGTTGAATATGGATTTTCATCCACAATTTTTTCATACATCTGGAATAAATTACCATATTTATTAGCAACAACTTCTGTCCCTAATTTAATGATTAATTTAGCGTCATTTGTATCTAAACCTTTTATATATACTTGTTCTTTCCCGTACCGTTGTATTGCTGCCGCAAAATCAAGATACACAGCCTCTCCTGTTCTATTTATACCAAAACCAGCATCACAACGTTCTTTAGCAGCACGTGAAGCGACATCACGAGGAACAAGGTTTCCAAAAGCCGGATATCTCCTTTCCAAGTAATAATCTCTTTCAGCTTCCGATAAATCTGTTGGCTTCTTTTTACCTTCACGAATAGCTTTTGCATCTTCTAGTTTTGCAGGAACCCAAATACGTCCATCATTACGCAATGATTCTGACATCAATGTCAATTTCGATTGGTGATCTCCAGAAACAGGAATACAGGTTGGGTGAATTTGTGTGTAACAAGGATTTGCGAAGAAAGCACCTTTTTTGTGGATTTTCCATGCTGCTGTAGCGTTACTTCCCATTGCATTCGTAGAAAGGAAAAATACATTTCCATAACCTCCAGAAGCGATAACTACCGCATGTGCTGAATGTCTTTCTATTTCACCAGTAACTAAATTACGAGCAATAATTCCTCTTGCTTTTCCGTTTACGACAACTAAATCTAGCATTTCGTGACGGTTATACATTTTTATCTTTCCACGACCTATCTGGCGATTCATTGCCGAATAAGCGCCTAATAATAGTTGTTGTCCTGTTTGTCCTTTTGCGTAAAAAGTTCTCGAAACCAATGTCCCACCAAAAGAACGGTTGTCTAGCAATCCACCATACTCACGAGCCAATGGAACACCTTGCGCCACACATTGGTCAATAATATTAGTAGAAACTTCCGCTAAACGGTGAACGTTTGCTTCACGAGCACGGTAATCTCCTCCTTTTACAGTATCATAAAATAAACGGAAAGTTGAATCTCCATCACCTTGATAGTTTTTTGCAGCATTAATTCCCCCTTGTGCAGCAATTGAGTGCGCACGACGTGGTGAATCTTGAAAACAAAAAGCTTTTACGTTATATCCTAATTCTGCTAAAGTTGCAGCAGCAGAACCTCCAGCTAATCCTGTTCCAACTATAATAATATCTAAATTACGTTTATTAGCAGGGTTAACTAAATTAATATGATCTTTATAATTTGTCCATTTGTCCGCAATTGGACCATTCGGAATTTTTGAATCTAATGCCATTATAATTGAATATTAATGATTGAAATGATGAAAAAGTGCAATAAAAATAAATCCGGCAGGAACTACATAAGCAAATCCTAATCCGAAATTTTTCAATCCTTTAGAATATTTATTATTAAATCCTACAGATTGAAAAGAAGAACTAAATCCGTGTTGTAAGTGTAGTGCCAACAATAAAAAAGACAGACTATACAATACTGTACGAACTGGGCTTTCAAATTTTGCAACTAACTCGTGAAAGTATCTTGTTTCATCTAACGGACTACATTCCACATATTTATACACCATTTCTGGAAACCAGAAATCATAAAAATGTAATCCTAAAAATGCCAAAATTACTAAACCCGAAACTATCATATTTCTTGAAGCCCAAGAAGAATTTGCAGCTCCGTTATTCTTTGCGTAAGCAATAGGCCTGGCACTTCTATTCTTCAATTCTAAAACAAAACCCATAATAAAGTGAAAAATAACACCTACAATTAAGATTGGTTGAATTACAAATTGAACTAATGGATTATTTCCCATAAAATGGGATATTGAATTAAAAGTATCGGAACTAAATACCGATGTCATATTGATAAAAAAATGCTGTGCTAGAAACAACATCAAAAAAAGTCCTGAAAGTGCCATAGCTACTTTTTTTGCTATTGACGATTTCAATAATGCAGATTTTGCCATAAGATTTATATAATTTGTTTTAAAAAATTCTACAAAAATAAAGCAATTAGACAGGAACTACAACCTTTTCGTTGTTATTTATAATGATTTTAAAGTGTTTTAAGTAAAACACTAGTAAATCCGCAAATACCAACACCTAAGCAATTAACTGCCCGTACTTTAGTTACGCAAAAAAGCAATAAAAACTAAATAAGCCATCCTCAAAAAAGTTTCTTATTAACATTCAAACGCCTTAAAAATATCAATTCAATAATTTTTAATATTATTTATTTTCAAATCAATAAAAACACAAAAAACGACCATTTTGTGTGTATAAAAAAATTGCAAATAAAGAGTGTAATTTTAACTTTACATGTTAAAAAATTGAAAATGAAAACAGGAATTGATTCCATCTCTTTTGATGTTGCTAAAATACACTTACCTATTAAAACTTTGGCGAAAGCCAGAAATATTGAACCTGAAAAATTAGAAAAAGGCTTAGGTCTTATTAAAATGACATTACCGGATACGCATCAAGATACAGTTGTTTTTGCAGCAAACGCTGTAACAAAACTGATTCAAGAAAACGATCTAAATCTAAACGAAATTGCAAGAATATACGTTGGAACTGAAAGTTCCCTTGACAGTTCAAAACCTATAAGCTCTTTTTTAATTGCATTAATGGAACAAAAATTCGGAAAAAACACTTTGTCGGAATGTGATGTGGTTGATTTTACTTTTGCATGCATTGGCGGCGTTGACGCACTGCAAAACTGTCTTGATTTTGTAAAATTGAATCCAACCAAAAAAGCAATTGTTGTCACTACAGATTTTGCTAAGTACGATTTAAATTCAACAGGAGAATATACTCAAGGTGCTGGAGCTTTAGCAATGTTGATTTGTTCAAGTCCTAGAATTATTTCGTTCGACAACAATTGGGCCACAAGTACAAAAGGCGTTTTCGACTTTTTCAAACCATTTAGAACACTTTCAAAGGAAGAAATTACAGGAAACAACACTAATGAATCATGGTTTGATAATCTTGAAGCTGAAATAGAAATCCACAAAGACCAACCGGTTTTTGACGGACAATATTCTAATCAATGTTATATGGACCGAACTAGAGCAGCCTACTTTTCATTAAAAAAATTAAAAAACACTTCCGAAACAATCTACAATTCATGGACAAGCATCATCATGCATTTGCCTTATGCATTTCAAGGGCGCAGAATGTTGTCAGAAATTTATGCTTTAGATGCCGAAAGTAAAATTATCACTGGAAACGAAAACACTTCGGAATACCAAAACAAACTGAAAGGAATTAGTAAATCCGAAGAATACCAGAATTTTGTTACCGAAAAATTAATGCCTGCCGAATTGGCCTCTTCCTTAATAGGCAACTTATATACCGGCTCCATTTTTATGGGATTACTTTCAACTTTGGCACATTTTTATAACATCAAAAAAGAAATATCAAATTCTAAATTCGGTTTTTTAGCGTACGGAAGCGGCTCTAAATCCAAAGTCTTTGAAGGAACTATTCAACCAAATTGGGAAGCCACAATTGCCAATGTAAATCTTTTTGAAACTCTAGAAGAAAGTTTCGAAATTGATTTTTCAACTTATGAAAAACTTCATAGAAAAGAACAAAAACAAAGTATTCAAACCCCAAAGAATGAATGGGTTTTGGACCGAATAGAAAAAGAAATCCCCAACCTGTTAGGAGCTCGTTACTACAAATGGGTTGATTAATTGTATATTCTTACATAAGAAAGCACCGAGAATTCTTAATTAAACTTTCGGTGCTTCTTTCAAAATAGGAAAACCCTCTTCAACTACTATCACAAATTCTACTGAAGCACCACTGTTTTAAGCAAACTTTATTTATTTAAATTTTGACGAATTCCTAACAAAAAACGATTTAAACTTAGTATTTTTGAGTAATTAAAAGTTTAAACCGAATTGTTATGAAATACCATCAAATTGACCGGGATTTATTTATAAAAAATCGCACTAAATTCATGGCTCAAATGAAGCCAAAAAGCCTTGCTATTTTCAACTCTAATGATATTTATCCAATAAGTGCTGATAGCACAATGCCTTTTGCGCAACACCGCGATATCTTCTATTTAAGCGGAGTAGATCAGGAAGAAAGCATTTTGTTGCTTTTTCCGGACGCACCGTATGAACATCAAAGAGAAATGGTATTCTTGAAAGAAACCAACGAGCACATTGCCATTTGGGAAGGTGAAAAACTCACTAAAGAGCGTGCTTTTGAAGTAACGGGAATCAAAACGGTACATTGGCTAAAGGATTTCGAAAAAATTTTATTCGAAATGATGACGCATTGTGACACGATCTACATTAACACTAACGAACATTACCGCGCAACCGTGGAAACTGAAACGCGAGAAGCTCGTTTTGTAAAATGGTGGAAAGAGAAATATCCAGCACATGCTGTCGCAAAAAGCAATCCTATATTACAGCGCCTTCGTTCTGTAAAAGAAACCGAAGAGTTGGATTTAATCCAAAACGCATGCAACATTACTGAAAAAGGGTTTAGAAGATTATTGTCTTTCGTAAAACCAAACGTTACCGAATACGAAATTGAAGCCGAGTTAATTCACGAATTTATTCGTAATCGTTCCAGAGGTTTTGCCTACACACCAATTATCGCTTCCGGAAATAATGCGAATGTGTTGCACTACATCGAAAACAACCAACAATGCAAAGCCGGTGATTTGATTTTATTGGATGTTGCTGCAGAATATGCAAATTATTCCAGCGATATGACCAGAACAATTCCGGTCTCCGGAAAGTTCACCAAAAGACAAAAAGAAGTCTACAACGCTGTTTTACGCGTAAAAACTGAAGCAACCAAAATGCTGACAACAGGAACGCTCTGGAAACAATACCATATTGAGGTAGGAAAATTAATGTCTTCAGAATTGCTTAGCTTAGGCCTTATTGACAAAGCCGATGTGCAAAACGAAAACCCGGAATGGCCCGCCTATAAAAAATATTTCATGCACGGAACTTCCCACCACATGGGACTGGATACGCATGATTATGGAATTTTAACCGAACCAATGCAAGCTAATATGGTTTTCACTGTAGAACCGGGAATTTACATTCCTGCTGAAGGTTTCGGAATACGTTTAGAAGACAACATAATCGTTCAGGAAAGCGGCGAGCCATTCAATATGATGCGTAACATCCCAATTGAAGTGGACGAAATAGAAGAATTAATGAACCGTTAAACCTTTGAAACATACAATTAGAACGGCTTACTTAATGTAGGCCGTTTTTTATTTGGACCCGAGCTCACCTTGGCAGACTCTCGTCTTTGATGGGCTATTCGCTACAAGTTCTGGCACGGCAAAAAAAATGCAGTACTACTAGTCTTTGACTACTATCCTTTGCGCGCTTAAGCTAATTCGCTATCGCAATCATTTAATATTACAATCAGCTCTCAAAAACTGTAACATTCTGAATTCTCATTCGACTTATTTAGAAACTTAAATTACCAGATCATGCAAGCACACGAAATAGATTATCACATATATGGCGAGGAAATGCAATATGTGGAAATAGAATTAGACCCACAGGAAATTGTAATTGCCGAAGCGGGAAGTTTTATGATGATGGACAATAATATCCAAATGGAAACTATTTTTGGAGACGGCTCCGGTCAAGAAACCGGATTATTTGGCAAACTTTTAAGCGCAGGAAAAAGAGTCCTGACCGGCGAAAGTCTCTTCATGACAGCTTTTATTAACCAGAACAATACTAAGAGCAAGGTTTCTTTTGCATCACCGTATCCCGGAAAAATAATCCCGATTGACTTAACTCAATTTGACGGGAAATTCATTTGTCAGAAAGACTCCTTTCTTTGCGCTGCTAAAGGTGTTTCTGTTGGAATTGAATTCTCTAAAAAACTTGGCCGCGGACTTTTTGGTGGTGAAGGTTTCATCATGCAGAAAATAGAAGGCGACGGCTTAGCGTTCGTACATACTGGAGGAACATTAGCTAAAAAAGAATTAGCAGCTGGCGAAATCCTAAAAGTTGATACCGGCTGTATAGTAGGTTTTACCAAAGATGTCGATTATGACATTGAATTTATTGGCGGTATTAAAAATTCCGTTTTTGGTGGCGAAGGGCTATTTTACGCAACACTTCGTGGTCCGGGAACCATTTACATTCAGTCATTACCTTTCAGCCGTTTAGCGGACAGAATCATCGCCTCAGCACCAAAATCAGGAGGCAGCACCCGTGATGAAGGCAGCTTACTAGGCGGACTAGGAAATCTTCTCGATGGTGATAATCGATTTTAATTTTTTCAATAATCTATAAACGGCTTTAGAAATAAAGTCGTTTATAGATTATTGAAAATACAGCGGTTCATTTAAGAATTAATACTATCAGCATATATTTGTTAAATGGTTCAAAAATAAAAATACTATTTTTGTATACTAAATTTACATTTTGAAACAAATTCTCTTTAAAAACACCAATATATCCTATTCCGACACTGGAAAAGGGACCGCAATTGTCTTGCTCCATGGTTTCTTGGAAAACAAAGGCATGTGGAATTTTTACATCCCAGAATTTGCTAAAAAAAACCGCGTCATTACCATTGACTTATTAGGACATGGCGAATCGGAATGTTTGAGTTATGTACAAACAATGGAGGATAATGCCGAGGCCGTTCAGGCAGTTTTATCGGAATTACGCATTAGAAAAGCCATTTTTGTTGGACATTCCATGGGTGGTTACGTAGCTTTGGCTTTCGCAGAATTATATCCTGAAAATATAAAAGGATTAGTTTTATTAAACTCGACCAGCACAGCGGATAGCGAGGAACGAAAAATAAATCGGGATCGGGCGATAAAAGCGGTAAAACAATCTTTTATGAATTTTGTTTCCCTATCCATCGTTAACCTATTCAGCGAATCCAATAGAGACAGACTTTCATCAGAAATTGAAAGTGTTAAAAAAGAAGCTTTAAAAACGCCCCTTCAAGGAATCGTTGCTTCACTCGAAGGAATGAAAATAAGAAAGGATCGTGAAGTTCTATTGCACCTGACACCCTATCCAAAACTATTGATTCTAGGCGAAAAAGATCCTGTTCTAAATTTCGAAGAAACTAAAGGACAAATCGA
This sequence comes from Flavobacterium rhamnosi, assembly GCF_048286515.1. Taxonomy (NCBI): domain Bacteria; kingdom Pseudomonadati; phylum Bacteroidota; class Flavobacteriia; order Flavobacteriales; family Flavobacteriaceae; genus Flavobacterium; species Flavobacterium rhamnosi. The sequence continues at coordinate 49,230 of NZ_JBLVPS010000003.1, forward strand.
AAACACTACTACAAAACTGGTGTCTTTCCCCGATGGACATATGAGTCATATTGAGAACCAAGACCAGTTATTAAAAGTATTATCTGCTTTTTTTAAAAGCATCTAAATCATACCTGATTTGAGATAGCCTCTTTCTATCAATTCATTTTTATCATTTATGTGGTGCAGTTTCCCTTCTTTCATCAATGCTAATTTTGTGGAGACTTCAATCACATTTTCATAATTATGATCCGTAATGACGATCCCTTTTGCTACTGACATTTCTGCTATTAATCCATTTATCTTTTCAATCATAATTGGCGACAAACCGTTATATGGCTCGTCAAGTAAAACAAATTTTGAAGCGTTATTAAGTACTAATTTAATTTCCAAATACCGCAATTCCCCACCAGACAAATTCCTTATTTTTTTGTTTAGTATCGTAGCAATGATATCATCAGCATAAAATTCCTGCAGCTTATCTTTGGAAATAGACAATTCAATAGTCTTTTTTACAGAAAATAAATTTGGAATAAAATTGTCTTGAGACAAATAACTGATTTGGTTTAGTAAATCACCCGTTTTTAATTTTACCGCACCATCTACACGAATAAATTTAAAATCAGCTGTTACAATCCCAAAAATAATTTTTAACAATGTCGATTTTCCAGAACCGTTCCTTCCCAAAATGCCAATAACATCACCCGTTTCACATTTCAAATAAACATCTGAAACTATGATTTTTCCATCGTATTTTTTTTGAACGCTGTCAACTTCTAAAATACTTTTAATCATACTAATTTCAGTATTAAATTAATGACTAAAATAAAAAGTATTGAAGAAACAAAATTCATCAGAAAACTAAATATCAATAACCTCATTTTCGAAACTCCATTATTGTAATAAAACAGATATTCATTTTTAGCATTTACTTCTTTTATCAAAATGCTAATAAAGAAACCAAAAACAACAAGTACATATTTGAAGGTTTCAAATCCCCCAAAAACCCATGCCAAAACACTTATCGACAAAGTTATCGCCAAAGTGCTTTTGTAAAACGCAAAGATGTTAGCTAATTTATTAATCGCTTATATATTTAAATTATCTTCTCTTCAAAAGGAATATTCTCATCCAAAATTTCGCTTAATAAAAGAATCATTTGCTCAAGGTAATTGCTCAAAATTTCATCAGTAATAACAGAATTTAGTTCTTTTTCTTCTTTAAAATTAAACGGGAGAAATCCCGCTTTCAAATTTTTAAAAGAAATAATTCCGGCTTCGATTGGCTTTCCTTTTGCTTCCTGTTGATACATATAAGCATAAGCAAGAACCTGAATAATTTTATCGCTTTTAATATCTTCGGTCAATCCTTTCCATGATTTTAATGTAACACTTGCCTTTTCTACTTTCCCCGTTTTATAATCAATGATTCGAATTATTCCGTTGCGCTCTTCAATTCTGTCTACGTTTCCTTTTATCAATACTGGAAAAGGCAAGTCAGAATGTGTTAGTAGTCGTTCGAAAGTCTGCTCCAGAGCGATAATCTTTATTGCATCACCGTTCTTAATACTCCCCAATTCCACTTTAAGAAAATTCGAAACATTACGTTTGGCGACTTCGAATGCCAGCAAGTTTCTTCCTTTTTTGATTTCGCCTTCTTTATACACCAATTTGAATTGTTTCAAAACCTCAGCGTCAATTTGCTTAAAGCAGTTTAAAATAGCAGTCTCTGAAATAAATTTCCCAATAAAAGGCTCGTATAAAACCTTCAAGGTTTCGTGAATAATGGTCCCTAAGGTATTTAATGCTATATTTTCTTCGACTTCTTCGACTTCGCTAATACGTAAAATCTTTTGAAAATAAAATTGAATCGGATTTCGGATATAACTCGTCAATGCAGATGGAGAGAAACCTTTTTCAGCAATTTCTTTCAAACGAATCAGAACGCTTTCAACTTTTGGAATCACCATCTGTTGATATGCAGTTTCTGGCAAAACAGCATTATAAATTTCATGAGTCAGTGTGTGATTTCTTTGCTTTTCGACTTCCAGTTGTGTGATGAATCGGCTTTTTTCACCTGCATCCAAACCCTCGCTTTCGGTATTATAAAGCAAGTAGATATTTTTAGCTCGTTGTAATAAATGATAGAAATGGTAGGTATAAATCGCATCTTTTTCCTTGAAAGTTGGCAATCCCAATTCACGTTTCACATCGTACGGAATAAACGAATTTTGTGATTTACCAGCCGGGAATTTTCCCTCATTCATCGAAGTGACAATAACAGTGTCAAAATCCAAAACACGACTTTCTAAAACCCCCATGATTTGTAAACCATTCAAAGGCTCACCCTCAAAAGAAACTTCGGCTAAATCAATTACTTGTTTATAAATCGCATAAAGCGTTTCTATCTTATCGATGTGCTGGTGCTTTGAATAGTAATTAATTAGTTTATTAATTACTTTAAAAATGGCAAAAACAAAAGCTTTAGTAATTTTTTCTTCTTCGCTATCGTTGCTTAAATTTTCTTTTATGGTTTGCAATAATTTAGAAATAGTCTCTAAGACAGGAATTGATCCTTTTTCCCATTTTTGAAATAACAAAACAAACAACTCGTTTGGAATCAAATTCAATTCCATCAATTTATGATGCGTAATAAAAGTATAATTGTTTTGATTTATTGTATGGACAAGCTCCCTGGTTTTTGAATACGGTTCAACCAAAGGATGCGTCAAAATATCCAACACATCTTTGTAATAGAACACGTAACTCTTGGCATTTCTTGATAAAGCATTCGTGTGCATTTTAAACAATTTGGCAATCAAAATCTGCGCTGGATTGTTCTTACTTGAATACCCCATAGTAATATTCAAGGCACCAACAGTGGATGGCAACGAATATAGAAGAGGCACCAAAAGATTTTCTTCGCCAAGAACAACAGCCACTTTATCAAGCTTGCCTTCTGGATTTTGATTTATGACATTCTCAATGATACTTCCGGCAATTTTGGCCTGACCAATAGTTTTTGGCGTACCAATAACTTGAATGTTTTTGGTTTGCGAAAAATCATCTACAATCCATTCAAACGGATTGGACCTATAATACTTCCAGTTTTCTTTAAAACGCCTTACAAACAGCCCTGCGTCATGATAAGGGTCGTTAAGAAAGGCTTGGTCAACATCCCAATATATTTTGGCCTGATCAGAAGCAATAAGGTGCTGGATTATTTTTTCTTCTGCTGCATTCAAGGCATTAAAACCAGCAAAGACAAATTGCTTATCTTTAATAGATTTTGAAAAATAATTCAAGTTGTTTACCGCTTCACGATAAATCAAACCTTGATACCCGATTCCTTTATTCAATAAATGAGTATACAACGATTGATAGTAATTGGGCAGTAATTTCCAAAAATCAATATATTTCTCTAATAATGCCGTTTTATTTTCAACCTCAATTCCCCATTTTTTAATATCTTCAATATCTTTCAGATAAGAAAGAACATATGAAGGCTCTAATAAATAACGATCTATTTCATTAAAATCCTGCAAAAGTGTTTTAGCCCAATTGGCAAATAACTCAAAGGTCTGTTGATTTGCTTTATCGGTTATAGACAAATACACTTCGTAGAATTCAAATAACAGTTCAATAGGATCAATAGTGCGGATACCCGCTATGTTTTGAATAAAATCTTCAATGCTAATAATTTCAGGAGAAAGTATATTTGTGGTTACTTGATTTTTCAACGCTTCAATTAGAAATATTTTGGCACGTTTGTTTGGTAAAACCACAATTGTATTCGAAAGATTGTGTGAATAGTTTTCGATTAAAACCGTCGCAATCTTATCAAGAAAAGAAGTATTTATCATTTTATAAAAATTAATGTCGGAAACAAAGTTAAGCATTTAAGTTTGTCGTCTCTCCTACTACCGTATGTACTTGTGTGTACTATGATTTCCTTGAGGTGAACTGCAAATAAATTGTTTATGGTTTTCTATCAGGCTGTAAAACGTATTATTCTAAAGACTATTGAGTACCGGACCTGCACGAACTCCTTGCCTACCATTTATTTGATGCTCTTTTGCATAGCACACCATAAAAAAACGCCCCGATAAAATCGAGGCGTTTTCTATAACTATTTGAAAGAAATTATTCTTTGATCAATTTCACTTCAACTCTTCTGTTTTTAGCTTTTCCTTTAGCTGTTTTATTAGTATCAATTGGTTTAGTTTCACCAAAACCTGAAGATTTCAATCTTCCAGCAGCAATACCATTTTCAAGTAAGTAATTTTTAACCGCAGCAGCTCTGTTTTCAGACAACGTTTGGTTTAATGCATTACTTCCATCGCTATCAGTATGTCCTTCAATCATGAATTTTGCTGTAGGATATTCTTTTAAGATAGCTACGATGTTTTGCAATACAGGGTAAGTTTCTTCTTTAAAAGTAGCTTTACCACTGTTGAACAAAATTGTTTTAGCGTAAGTATTTAATTTCATTACTTGCTCTTCTGTAATTTCAGGACAACCGCCGTTTGCAACAGTACCTTTTACTTCAGGACATGCATCATCTTTGTCTAATACACCATCTCCGTCAGTATCTGGCCAAGGACAACCTGCGTTTTCTTTAGGACCTGCAACAGTTGGACATTTATCATCTTTATCAGCAACTCCATCTCCGTCAGAATCTGGACAACCTTTTAATGCAGCTAAACCAGCAACATCTGGACAAGCATCATCTTTATCAGCAACTCCGTCTCCATCAGCATCAGGACAACCGTTTAATGCAGCTAAACCAGCAACATCTGGACAAGCATCAGCACTATCTTGAATTCCATCACCATCAGTATCAGGACATCCGTTGAATTCTTTTAAACCAGCAACTTCTGGACAAGCATCATCTTTGTCATATATTCCATCACCGTCAGTATCTTTACCTCCAAATTTGAAAACAAGACCTGCACTGTGTTGAAAATGTGATGGAGCATCTGGAGCACCAGAAGCATCTTCTCTATCACCAAAAGATTTTTTGTATTTTGTTGCAAGCTCCAATCCTATGTTTTCAGTAAACCATAAAGTAAGACCAGCACCTGGATTAACAGTTCCATAACTACTTTCACCAAAGAATGTATATCCTCCACCAACAGATAATGACGGATCAATTACTTTAGAATTGATTAAGTTCATCAAACTATATTTGATAGTTGCATCAACACCATAATACATTAAGTCTCCAGGATTAGAAACTACATATCCACGAGAATCATGACCAACTGCAGTTGGCGCAAATTTCACATATTTGTCAATCTTATTTACAGAACCAGTAAGTCCAAAAGAGAAATTATCTCCTAAAGATCTTGCTACACCAATGTATGACACAGAAGGAAGGATATTCCAGTTATCTTTAACAGCGAACGGCTGAGAAAAATGTTTATCCAACCAATTATGCCCACCACCAGCACTAGTTTTAGTGTCAACGGCATTTACTCCAAAAGAGATTGCCCATGGATTGTTACTATCTTGTGCGTGAGAGCTTAAACCCATCACCATCAATACAGCAACTAGAAGTTTGTTAAGATGTTTCATACTTAATTTTTTTAATTACAATTTAGTTAATTACAGACAAAAGTAACTCGTAAATTTTTAACTACAAAATGAAATGTTAAAAAAAAACGATATTATGAGGCCAAAGTGGAAATTATATAACATCTACCATAAATTATATAACACCCAAAAGACGTCCAACTTCAACAAAAGCAACAATAGCCTTATCCAAATGAGCAGTTGTGTGAGCAGCAGATAGCTGTACTCGAATTCTCGCTTTATCTTTAGGAACCACTGGAAAAAAGAAACCAATCACATAAATACCTCTCTTTAAAAGCTCATTTGCCATATTTTGAGACAGTTTTGCATCATAAAGCATGACCGGAACAATCGCAGAATCGCCATCAATGATATCAAAACCTGCTTTTTTCATTCCTGCTTTGAAATAATTTGTATTCCATTCCAATTTATCACGCAAGACAGTATCTCTCTCCAATATTTCAAAAACTTTTATTGAAGCACCAACAATAGCAGGCGCTAAAGAATTAGAAAATAAATAGGGTCTGGAACGCTGACGCAATATTTCAATAATTTCTTTTTTAGCCGTAGTATATCCGCCCATTGCACCGCCAAGAGCTTTTCCTAATGTTCCAGTAACGATATCTACTCTTCCCATTACTCCTTTTGCCTCGAGCGTACCCTTTCCCGTTGCACCTATGAACCCTGCAGCATGACACTCATCAACCATTACCATTGCATCATATTTATCCGCTAAATCACAAATTTTATCCAGGGGTGCCACAACACCATCCATCGAGAATACACCGTCTGTAACAATTAATTTGAATCGGGATCCGGCCTCATTGGCCTTAATGAGCTGCTTTTCCAAATCTTCCATATTGCTATTTTCATAGCGATAACGAGCTGCTTTACACAAACGAACACCATCGATAATAGAAGCATGATTCAAACTGTCTGAAATTATCGCGTCATTTTCTCCCAATAGTGGTTCGAAAACTCCACCGTTAGCATCAAATGCAGCCGCATAAAGAATTGTATCTTCTGTTCCGTAAAACTCAGAAATCTTTTTTTCTAACGTTTTGTGAATATCCTGTGTCCCACAAATAAAACGTACCGAGGACATTCCGAAACCATGCGTATCCAAAGCGTCTTTTGCAGCCTGAATAACTTCTGGATGCGATGACAATCCCAAGTAATTATTGGCACAAAAATTTAAAACTTTCTCCCCTGTCGAAATAGTAATTTCAGCTCCTTGAGGCGAGGTAATGATTCGCTCCGATTTGAAGATTCCATTTTCTTCAATAGTTTGCAATTCTGACTGCAGGTATTCTTTAATTTTTCCGTACATCTTATGTGATTTTTTAAGCTTTAATTTACTAATTTCGATTTCAGATCACAAATTTACTACATCGATTTCTTTCCCTATGTATATCAATGCCTTTTTAACTACTTTATACCCCATTTTCTCAATGGCATCCTGATAATCTTCCAATTGCTGCTGGTATTTAACATTATGCGTTCCAGTTTTATAATCCAGCAACAATACTTCTTTGTTTTTCGTCAAGACCATTCTGTCTGGTTTTACTGTTTTACCTTCTTTTTGGATAATTGTTTGTTCATTCAAAATTTCATTTCCCTCAGCAAAATAATTTAAAAGTTGCGAATGGCTGACAATTTCTAGAATCGTATTAAAAACGGCCTCCCTTTGAACCAAAGTTATCAATCCGTTTTCAATAGATTTTGTAATTGCCAAATCAACATCATTTTTAGTTTTTACAAAAGATAGGATTTCGTGAATTACATTTCCGTACTCGATAGCTTCCTGCTGATGCGTTCCCCACATTAATGCTTCTCGCTGTGCAATTTTTATATTCTTTGGATTTAGTATTTCCGAAACCAAAGGAATTGTTTTCGAAGTATCAATATGTTTCTTCAGCGCCGATAATTTCGTTGAACTCCCAAATTCATATTCTAATTTATTTTCATCAAAAACCCCTTGGCTTTCCAAATAATTAATAAAAAAAGTACACATGTTGTTTTTAGCAACTTCGCCCTTACTAGATAAATTCATGTTAGAAATCACATACAATTGTTCTTCAGCTCTTGTTAAAGCCACGTACAAAACATTGATATTATCTAATAATTCTTCTTGTTTTTTTTGATTATAAACCTCCGCAGCTTCCTGCCCAAAACCTTCTACAGCGCTACTATTATCTATTAAAACTTTTGGCAAACCAAAATCCTGCTCCGCAGCATTAAGCCATAATTTATCCTTGGGCTTTCGATTGTAATCTTCCTCAGCAAAAGGAAAAATAACAACTGGAAATTCCAAGCCCTTTGATTTATGAATGGTCATAATCCTAACCGCATTATTCCCCTCTGGAGAAGGAATACTGAATTTCTCAGCATTTTTGTCCCAGAAACTTAGAAAATCAGAAATTCCTGCTTGGTTTCGAATATCCCGTTCCAAAACAATATCCAAGAAATATTGAACATAGGCATTACTAACTTTTGGGTTTAGGAATTTACTTACTATAGTCTCTACCGACTCATACAATGATTTTTTTCTTATATTTTGAAACGAAAGGGAAATATCAAAACTCATCAACCAGTTTTCGAAATCTGTTTCCTGAAACAAAGCCATTCCTTGAGCTATAAAATCGTGAACTTCTAATTTGTCCTGAATATGCTTACCAACATAATGTAAGAAATAGGCCTTTGCTTCTAGATCGGCATTGTTTTTCAGGTATTTTAATAAATGAATAATCAATCGAACCTCAGTGGCATTTTGAATCATCAGCGTTTCCGATGACAAAAGTGGAATTCCTTGCTTGGTCAAATAATTAGCAATAGCAATTCCCTGACTTCTCTTTCTGGTCAGAATTACAATATCTTTATATTCAAATCCTTTTTGAATTACTTTATGAATGGTATTTAAAGTTGCTAAAACATATAATTCCGTTTTATCCAAAGCCTCATCATCCTCTTCAGACCTATCTGTTTGTGGAATAAAAGAAATATTTACGTAACCACCAGTCTTGTCATTTATTTTTTGACGGCTGTGATTTTCATACAAATCCTTATAATCCAAATGCAAAAATTCATTGGATAACAATTCGAAGAAATCATTGTTAAACTCGATTATTTGCGAATAACTGCGGTAATTTTTATCTAAATGCTCTAATTTTTTATCGGGATTATTAAATGGATTTTCATCTTTACTTAACTCGATAAACTGCTCCGCTTTTCCACCACGCCAGCGGTAAATGGATTGTTTTGGATCACCCACAATCATCAAAGTCCCTTTTACACCATAATCGTCCTGACCTGAAAGCGCATTGTCGATAAGTGGAATTAAGTTCTGCCATTGCATTTCGGAAGTATCCTGAAATTCATCGATAAAAAAATGACGGTATCGCTCCCCTAACCGTTCGTATATAAAAGGCGCCGGCTGATTTTGGATTTCACGATGTATAATGGCATTGAATTCAGAAATGGAAAGCACGTTTTGTTCTTCTTGAATTTTAGCCAATTCATTGCTGACGGTATTTAATAGCGATAAAGGCGTAATGTTTTTCAAGAACGCTTTGTAGAAATTTATCTTTTCGAAGGTTTTATAAACTTTATCCAAAAACTGCAATAAATCAGGAATTATATTTTCAATAATCGCTTTGTCTTTTGCAGTTTTATTGATTTTTATAGCATCAAATTCATGATAGGTTTTATTCTTAGGATTAAATTTTCCCTCTTGAATACTCCATAAATGCTTCGGAAAATGTCCCGCCGAAAAGGATTTGATATCAATTCCGTTTTTCTCGATTAAAGACAATGCTTCTTCAGCATAAACGACACTTTCTTTTTCCAAAACTTTGCACGCTTCGATTAGTTTGGTTTTGATTTCGACAAACTCAGCAATGGACTTATCTTGAAAATGTGTGATTTCATTTCTGTTATTTTCATTAAGAACCAAACGACCTGTTTCCAGAATTTCTCTTGAAATATCCCATGATTTGTCATCATCGGTTTTTTCCATCGTGAAATCAATTAACAGCTTGGTCAATGTTTCATCTTCTCCTGCTTGCGCAATTATGGCATCAACGGCTTCAATCAACAAATTTTCAGTATCCAAAGTAACCTCGAAGGTCATGGGTAAATTCAAATCATGGGCAAAAGCGCGAATCACCTTATGTGTAAATTTATCAATAGTAGAAATATCAAAAGCGGCATAATTATGAATAATATGCTTGATAATTTGCTGCGATTTGGTTTTTATTTGAATGATAGATAATTCCGTATCTATAGCTAAATCGTCCATCAAGTCCATTGCTTTATAACTGGGCTCGTCTTTAGCAAACTCAGAGAGACTGCCTACAATTCGGCTTTTCATTTCATGTACCGCTTTGTTGGTAAATGTAATGGCGAGAATATTGCGGTAGGCATCATTTTTTTGCGCAACAAGAATGATTTTCAAGTATTCTTTGACAAGAGCGTACGTTTTACCAGAACCGGCCGATGCGTCGTATATAGAGAATGAAGGTCTTTGCATTTTATTTCTTGAGTTTTTGAAACCTATAGAGTCCTTAAAAATTAAAATTTATTGTATCATGAATGTTCGCCCCTTGCAAAGAGATTCTATTCTTGTCTCCTTTTACTAACCAGAAAAGATAGGTAAAATCGGGAAATAGCTCCTGATAATCAAACAAATTCTGCTTTTGAATTGATTGTTCGTTTGAAAATTTGTCTGTATAAAACTTAAAAGTAGTATTTTTGCAGTATGGAAACAAATAGACAGAAAAAAATAGGTGGGGTTATCCAAAAAGATTTGGTTGATATTCTGCAAGGTGAAGTGAGAAAAAATGGAATTAATAATTTAATAATTTCAGTATCCAAGGTTGTTGTTACTTCAGATTTATCGGTAGCTACAGTCCATTTAAGCATTTTTCCTCAGGATAAAGCTAAGGAAACTTTGGCGGCAATAAAGACTAATTCGACTTTAATAAAACATGATTTATCACAACGTGTTCGTTTACAATTACGTAAAGTACCTAATTTGGTTTTCTTTATTGACGACTCTTTGGACTATATCGAAAAGATTGACAATGCCTTAGCTAACAGAGAAAATCCGATAGAAAATAGAGATCTTCTGGAAAAACGCAGACAGTCATAAATTGAATTTCCCCCTTTACATAGCTAAACGCTACATTCTTAGCAATAGTAAAAATAACGCTATCAATATCATCAATCGTATTGCCAGTATGGGAATTATTGTTGGCGCAATGGCTTTGTTTGTAGTTTTATCTGTTTTTAGCGGATTGAAGGTTTTTAGCCTTTCGTTTACAAATGAAATTGATCCCGATTTAAAAATAAGCAGCACTTTAGGAAAATCTTTTTTGATCTCTCCAAATCAGGAGCGCCAAATCAAGAAAATCAATGGCTTGGTTTGGTATACTAAAATAATAGAAGAGCGTGTTTTATTCACTTTTGGAGGGAAACAGGAAGTTACTTATCTTAAAGGAGTCGATTCCAACTTCAGCAAAGTAAATGCTATAGAAACAAAACTTTTTAATGGGCAATGGTTTAAACCACACACATATCAAGTGGTTGTGGGTTATGGAATAGCACAAAAATTCTCCATGGGATTATTGGATTTTAATAATCAGTTGGAAGTTTTGGTCCCAAAGCCAGGGAAAGGCGCAATAGAAAATCCCGAACAAGCTTTTAACAAAACTGACATCATCCCGGTTGGAATTTACGCCATCAGTGAAGATTTAGATTCGAAATATGTTTTTGCCGATTTAGGTTTAGCACAAGAATTATTGGAATACAAAACCAATCAGGTTTCGGGAATCGAAATCAAAGTAAAAACTGGAGCTGACGAAAGTGCTATTATAGACCAGCTCCAAACTATTTTCGACAATACCATTACTGTAAAAAACAGGGCACAACTCAACGAATCGCTCTACAAAATGTTAAATACAGAGAATATCGCGGTGTATCTAATCTTTACTCTGGTGATTGTAGTGGCTCTTTTCAACTTGATTGGTGCATTGATTATGATGATTTTGGATAAAAAAGGAAACCTAAAAACCTTGTTCAATCTGGGAACTGAAATCAAAGATTTACGAAAAATATTCTTACTTCAAGGAACTTTATTGAGTGTTTTTGGCGGAATTATTGGTTTGGCTTTAGGAATTATTATTGTGTTATTACAACAACAATTCCAATTGATTATGATCACTCCAACGCTAGCCTATCCAGTAGTTTTCTCGCTTGAAAACGTATTGACTGTTATGGGAACGATCGTCACACTTGGTTTTATTGCTTCGTTGATCGCCAGTAGTCGTGTGAGCAAAAAGTTGCTGGATTAACTTTTTTATTTAAAAAGAATCGTTATATTTATCTCCCTTAAAATCCAAAAGCTATGATAGTTCCTGCCTAGTCCTCCTTTATTTTTCGAATCATTAGGACCACTTTATTTACTGTTTAGGTTCAGCCGAATCTGGACTGACCATTTCATTAATCCTAATTCATCATGGCAGAAACAACAATAGAAAAAAACTTATTTTCCAGAATTTTTACAATATTAAAGCAAGCTGTCAAAGGAGATCAATCTTTTGACTATACGTCTGGAAGCATCAAAAAAGGGGTAATTCTGTTAGCAATTCCGATGGTTTTGGAAATGCTTATGGAATCGGTTTTCGCTTTAGTCGATTTATATTTTGTCGGTCATTTAGAGCACAGCAGCTATGCTATTCAAGCGGTCGGATTGACAGAATCGGTAATCACAATTGTTTATTCTATTGCTATCGGAATTAGCATGGCTGCTACTGCAGTTGTTGCTCGTAGAATTGGTGAAAAAGACCCTGTTGCTGCTGCAAAATCTGGAATGCAAGCCATCATTATTGCAGTGATTAGCAACACAGTGATTAGCATTTTTGGTTTTATTTATGCCAAAAATATTCTTTTGTTAATGGGAGCAACAGCTGAAGCAGCTGAATATGGGGTTAACTTTACTCGAATTATGGTGGGCGGAAGTTTATCTATCATGTTATTGTTTCTTATTAACGGAATATTCCGTGGTGCAGGAAATGCTGCCATTGCCATGAAAAGTCTTTGGTTGGCTAATATTTGTAACATCATTTTATGTCCCATATTAATTAATGGATTCGGGCCTATTCCAGCTTTTGGATTAATGGGTGCCGCGATGGCAACAACAACCGGCAGAAGTATTGGTGTTTTGTACCAAGTGTATTATTTATTTAATGGCAGAGGAATTTTAAAAATTATACCTTCTTATTTTATCCCGGATCCAGAACAGATTAAAGCATTGGTGAAAATCGCTGCCCCTGGAGTATTACAATTTGTAATTGCTTCGTGCAGCTGGATATTTCTGGCTCAATTGGTTGCCACAACGGGTGGAGATCATGGTTCAGCGGGTTATCAGACTGCATTGCGAATCATGATGTTCTTTATTCTTCCTGCTTGGGGATTAAGTAATGCAGCAGCAACTTTGGTAGGTCAAAATTTAGGTGCAAAACAAATTGCACGTGCCGAAAAATCGGTTTTCACCACCGCAAAATACAACGTGATTTTTATGGCAATTATTACCGTTATTACGTTGGCTTTTTCCAGTTCCCTGATTTCATTTTTTACTAATGATATTATTGTGCAAAAAATTGCCGTTGAAGCATTGCAAACGATGTGTTTGGGATATGTTTTTTACGGAATAGGAATGGTATTAATTAATACGTTTAATGGCGCAGGTGACACCTGGACCCCAACAATGATTAATTTTTTCGGATTCTGGTTATTACAGATTCCTTTGGCTTATTTACTATCCAAATATTATAAAATGGGACCAACTGGTGTTTTTATGGCCATTCCTATAGCTGAAACCGCAATTACTTTGACAAGTATTATTCTCTACCGAAGAGGAAAATGGAAACGCATAGAAGTATAACAAAAAAGCTAACTAAATATTAAACAAACTCATATCCAGAATATACTTCTTGAATTTCATTCATAATACTGAATAATTCCTCAGGGTGATCTAGGGTTACTAATTTCTGTTTGTATTCTTTAAATCCTCGGATACCTTTGAAGTAATTAGTATAATGACGTCGCATTTCTACAATTCCCAATCGCTCTCCTTTCCATTCCATTGACCAGGTAAGGTGATTTCTCGCAGCTTCGACTCTATCCATAATTGTTGGCGCAGGCAAATGCTCCCCTGTTTTGAAATAATGTTTGATTTCGTTAAAAATCCAAGGATAACCAATCGCCGCACGACCAATCATAATTCCATCAATACCGTATTCATTTTTATAGTGCAATGCTTTCTCAGGAGAATCAATATCACCATTACCAAAAATAGGCATCGTTATTCTAGGATTATTTTTTACTCGGGCAATGTGTGACCAATCAGAATGGCCTTTATACATTTGGGCACGAGTCCTCGCGTGAATGGATAAAGCTTGTACGCCAATATCCTGCAAACGCTCTGCAACCTCATCGATATTAATGGAACTATCATCCCAACCCAAACGGGTTTTTACAGTTACCGGTAAATGTGTACTGTCGATAACTGCTTTGGTTAATCGCACCATTAAATCTATGTCCTTCAAGACTCCCGCTCCAGCACCTTTACAAACTACTTTTTTTACGGGACAACCAAAATTAATATCTATCAAGTCAGGATTTACAGTAGAAACAATCTTTGAAGATAATGCCATAGCTTCTTCGTCTCCACCAAAAATCTGTATTCCAACTGGTCTTTCGTAATCGAAAATATCTAATTTCATTCGGCTTTTTATGGCATCTCGAATCAATCCTTCGGAAGAAATAAATTCCGAATACATTAAATCGGCACCATGGGCTTTACACAATCTGCGGAAAGGAGGATCGCTCACATCTTCCATAGGTGCGAGAAGTAATGGGAATTCGGGTAATATTATGTTGCCAATCTTAATCATCTTCATTTAATTTGGTGCAAAATTACGTTTTTTAGATGAAACATAATAGCCTTGAAGATAATACAAGAATAGACCAATGATTTCATACAATTATGTTAAAAGACATCAGACATGTTTATTAAATACGCAAAGACTTACTATAAACCGATTAGTTTGCGAATTCGGGACTTTGAAACTGTTGAATTTAGCTTATATTTGCAGATTAATTGTCGCTGTCGGCGATTGCGTTAGGGATAGAAGTGGAAAGCCCGCAGCAAAGTAAATAAATTTGATACAAACAGAAAATGAAACACATACGGAATTTTTGCATTATTGCACATATTGATCACGGAAAAAGTACGCTTGCTGACCGATTACTAGGCGCAACACAAACAGTTACCGCTCGTGAAGAAAAAGCGCAATTACTTGATAACATGGACCTGGAAAGGGAACGTGGAATTACGATAAAAAGTCATGCGATCCAGATGGAATACACTTATAAAGGACAAGAATACATCCTGAATTTGATTGACACTCCGGGACACGTGGATTTTTCGTATGAGGTTTCTCGTTCAATTGCGGCTTGTGAAGGTGCGCTTTTGATTGTAGATGCTGCGCAAAGTATCCAGGCACAAACGATTTCGAATTTATATTTAGCTTTAGAGAACGACTTGGAAATCATTCCCGTTTTGAACAAAGTAGACCTACCAAGTGCAAATCCAGAAGAAGTGAGCGATGATATCGTGGACTTATTAGGGTGCAAATTGGAAGATATTATTCATGCTTCGGGTAAAACCGGCTTAGGTGTCGAAAATATCTTAGCAGCAATTATCGAAAGAATTCCTCCTCCATCAGGAAATATTGACGAACCATTACAAGCGTTAATTTTCGATTCACACTATAACCCGTTTCGAGGAATCGAAGTTATTTTCCGTGTAAAAAACGGCCAAATAAAAAAAGGCCAAAAGATCAAATTCATGGCCACTGGAAACGAATATTTTGCAGATGAAATTGGCACATTGAAACTAAATCAAGTTCCAAAACAAGTAATTTCAGCCGGTGACGTCGGGTATTTAATTTCTGGAATTAAAGAAGCTAAAGAAGTAAAAGTAGGAGATACGCTGACGGATGCAAAAACACCAACAACCAATATCATTCATGGTTTTGAAGATGTGAAACCAATGGTTTTTGCAGGTATTTATCCTGTCGATACAGAAGATTATGAAGAGTTGAGAAATTCCATGGAAAAATTACAGCTGAATGATGCTTCACTGGTATTTTTACCAGAAAGCTCTGCCGCTTTGGGATTTGGTTTCCGTTGTGGATTTTTAGGGATGTTGCACATGGAAATCATCCAAGAGCGTCTAGAGCGTGAATTTAACATGACAGTTATCACTACCGTTCCTAACGTTTCGTATTTGGCTTATACCAAGAAAAACCCAGAAACACCCCTTATCGTAAATAATCCTTCGGATTTACCGGAGCCATCTCGTTTAGACCATGTTGAAGAGCCTTTTATAAAAGCAACTATTATTACTAAAGCCGATTATGTCGGAAATGTAATGAGTTTGTGTATCGAAAAACGCGGGTTAATCACTAATCAGACGTATTTGACTACAGAACGTGTAGAATTGACTTTTGATATGCCGTTGGCGGAGATTGTATTTGATTTTTACGACCGTTTGAAAACAGTTTCTAAAGGATATGCCTCCTTTGATTATACACCAATTGGGATGAGAACTTCCAATTTAGTAAAAGTTGATATCTTGCTGAACGCAACCATCGTTGACGCTTTGTCTTCATTGATGCATGCCGATAACGCATATCAAATCGGTAAAAAAATGTGCGAGAAGCTTAAAGAATTAATCCCTCGCCAACAATTTGACATTCCTGTTCAAGCTGCTATTGGGGTAAAAGTCATCTCTCGCGAAACGATAAAAGCCTTGCGTAAAGACGTTACCGCCAAATGTTATGGTGGGGATATTTCTCGTAAACGTAAATTACTGGAAAAACAGAAAAAAGGTAAAAAACGCATGAGACTTGTAGGGAATGTAGAAATCCCTCAGGAAGCGTTCATGGCAGTTTTAAAATTGAACGATTAAAAGATATTTTTAATTTTAATAAAAACCTGATAATTAACATTGTCAGGTTTTTTTTATTTGTTTTTTAACCATTCAAATAATCGTTTTGCATCTTCGAATTTGAACAATTGCGTCCCTTCATTCATTGTTGCTGCTGATCCACAAGCTACACCCCAACGAATGACTTCTTTCAGACTTTTATTTTGCGAAAGTGCCCAAACCATTCCTCCAACCATACTATCTCCAGCACCTACAGTACTTTTTTTGACTACATTAGGAGCCGGTACAAATTCGTAATCATCTTTTGTAACCAATACTGCACCTTGCGGACCAAGCGAAACCACTACGATTTCGGCGCCACCTTTTGCAATAATTTGTTTTGCAGCTTCATTTACCTCTTCAATCTCAAGGCTTTCCACACCAATCAGTTTTGCTAATTCACCCACATTGGGTTTTATCATATAAACGCCTGTTTCCAGTACTTTTTTCAAAGCTTCTCCCGAAGTGTCAACAATCAATTTTGTATTGGATGCTTTAGCTATATTGGCGAAAATCTGATAGAAATCTGATGATAATCCTTCATTCAAACCTCCACTAATAACTAAATACTTAGATTTTAAATTTTGAACCGTCTGAATGATCTTGTCCTTTTCCAATATTGTAATTTCGGCACCCTGGAAACTAAAACGGTATTGCAAATTTGTATTGTCATCAACCGCAACAAAGCTTTCTCTTGTCCAACTCTGAATTCCTATCGCTTCAAATTCTATTTTTTCCTTCCGAACAAGTTCTTCAAGCATCGTACCAATAGCTCCACCCGAGGTAAATATGCAGTATGATTCCCCCTCCAAACGGGAAATTGCTTTCGATACATTGATTCCGCCTCCACCTGCATCATAGCGTGGCAAACCGCATCGGATTTTTTGTTCCGGGACCAAACCCGTAAAATGAGCACTTTTATCTAACGCAGGATTAACAGTAAGTGTAACAATATCGAATGACTTCATCTTTATGAATTTTATTAATCTAAAGGTCCGATAAAATTCATCAAAATTGGTACAATTTACAGCGAATATTTCTTCGTATATTTGCACTCTCAAAACAATGAAAAAAATGATCGAAGATAAAAGCCCACAACGCACAAGTATTGCTCAATTAGGAGAATTTGGACTGATAGACCATTTGACAAAAAATTTTGAAATCAATCAAACTTCGACTTTAAAAGGAATTGGCGATGATGCTGCCGTTCTGGATTTCAAAGATAAAAAAGTAGTTGTTTCTACGGATTTACTGATAGAAGGTGTACATTTTGATTTGGCCTATATGCCTTTAAAGCATTTAGGTTACAAAGCAGTCGTGGTCAATGTTTCTGACATTTGTGCCATGAATGCAAAGCCAACACAAATAACGGTATCAATTGCGGTATCTAATCGTTTTCCTTTGGAAGCATTAGATGAGCTATTTGCAGGAATCACACATGCAGCCCGTGAATACAATGTAGATGTCATAGGTGGCGACACAACTTCGTCACAAAAAGGATTAATCATCAGTATAACAGCCATTGGCGAAGCTGATGAAAATGAAATTGTATATAGAAACGGTGCAAAACAAACTGATTTACTAGTTGTAACAGGCGATATTGGTGCTGCTTATATGGGATTACAAGTTTTGGAACGCGAGAAACAAGTTTTCAATGTAAACCCAAACTCCCAACCGGATTTAGACGCCTACACCTATTTGATAGAACGTCAACTGAAACCAGAAGCACGTAAAGACGTTAGAACATTATTACATGCTTTAGAGATAAAACCAACCGCAATGATTGATATTTCAGATGGATTGTCTTCTGAGATTATGCATCTATGCAAACAATCAAAAGTGGGTTGTAATTTATATGAAGACAAATTACCAATCGACCCTCAATTTATTAATGTTTGTGAAGAATTTAATATTGACAGCACAACTGTAGCGATAAATGGTGGTGAAGATTACGAATTGCTTTTCACCATTGCCATGGAGGATTTTGAAAAAATAAAAGGCAATCCAAATTTCACCATTATTGGTCACATGACACAAGAAAGTGAAGGAATTCATTTAGTTACTCGAGCCAATACCAAAATCGCATTAAAAGCACGTGGTTGGGATGCTTTGAGTGAATAAAATCTTTTTAAAATAAAAAACGACACTAATACCAAGTGTCGTTTTTTATATAATTAAAAGCTAAAAAAGTAATCCCTGATTTTTTGCCTCACGTATTAAATCAACATCACTGCCATCTTCAATTTTCAATAATTCTTTTAGATTTAATTTTCTTCTTTCAATTTCCCCTAGTGAAATGGGAATATATTGCGGGATTTCATTCAGCTTGGTACCTTTTGACAAATGAAACAAAATTTGTTTATCAAATTGATCAACTTCTATTGTGTCTTTTTCTGCCAGGTCTAACATTTTTTGAACAGATTGACTGTAATAAATTTTATTATTTATCACTTTACCAAAAGCAAAAAGTAATTCATCGAACGTCAGATCATTTTTTATTACTAAGCCGTTTGGATTTATTGTATTAATAATTGTTTTTATCTTTAACAATTCAGTGTACATAGTTAGCAAAATAATTTTGCAGGAAGGCATAGTTTCATTAATCAATTTAGCTAAATCTTCTCCAGAATAAATGCCTTTTTCTTCATAAGGAGGCATACTAATATCTAAAAAAGCGATATCAAAAGCTAAAGTGGCAGGGTTTGTAATCAAATCATATGCTGATCTGCAATCTTTAGCCTGACTAATAAAAAACTGAAACTCCTCAGGATTATATCTTGTAATCGCATTCTTATACCCTTCAATAATAAAAGGATGATCATCAACGATTAGTATATTATTTTTAATCATCGTCTTTTCAGTTGAGGCAATTGTCATTTCTCTGTAAGTATTTGTTTTTGTTCTATTGGGACTGTAATTCTAATGGTTGTTCCTTCTCCTTTATTTGATTTTATATCGACAATTCCATCACATTCATTTGTTCGAGACTGTATGTTTTGTATACCAATACCTCTTTTAGCTTTGTTCACATTAAACCCCACCCCATCATCAATTATTGCTAAAAACAAATTACCCTCCTTTTTTTTGAGCTCAACTTTGATGGTATCTGCATTAGCGTATTTATTAATATTTTGAAGTGATTCTTGAATAATTCGGTATAAATTTATTTTAACGGCATTACTTAAATACTCCCATTTTATAGCCGGATCAATGACTGTAACTAATTTAGACTTGAATGTCTTCTTTTGTTCCTCAAATAAATTATTTACTATGGCAACGAAGTTATTAATTAATTCTGATTTTTCTCTATTCAAATCATGTGAAATTTCACGAATATCTTGTTCTATATTTTTCAATTCCGACAAATAGCTATTTCTCTGATTAATGGCGATTTCATCATTAAATTTATTCAACCCATCTAAATTCATCCGTACTCCAAACATTCTTCCCAATACTCCATCATGCAACTCTTGTGCAACTCTCTTTTTCTCCACAATCCTATTAGTCTCAATAGTGCTTTGCTGAGAAATCATTAAGTTATAGATTTCCTCATTGACTTCCTGTTGCTGTTGTTTGAACAACAACTCTCTGTTTTTTGTTTTTTGAGCTTTAATAATGTATAAAAACAGTCCCAAAATAGTAAGAGCGCTAAAACCAAATAATAAATTCCTGTTTTTAGTTTCAAGATCTGTATTCTCCACTTTTATTTGATCCGTTTCATATTCTATACGAGAGAATTTATCTCCAATTTTTCGTTCTGCCTTTTGTAACTCCTCATTGATTCGAATATATTCTTTTGAATAAGCAGAAGCTTTTTCCGGTTCTATAATTGCCAATTGCTTTAACGCCACTAAAATATCACGAGAATTATTTGTGCTCCGAGCTAGTAAGAGTGCCTCTTTCGAATATTGAAGAGCTTTAGGATCATCTTTTATAGAAGCAAAGTACTCTGATAAATGAATTTTATTAATAAATATACCCGAAGTTAATTTCAAACTATCTCTTAATTTCAAAGACTCGTAGAACATCTGTGGGAGCTCCTCATTCTGATTTAATTTAAAATTAGAATAGGCTAAATTATCCAGCAAAAGTGCATAAACATATGGTTTTTGATTAATTAAATTCTTTTGCTGTAATCCTTTTTGAAAATAGTTTTTCGCAAGCAGGTACTTTTGCGAATTGAGATAAAGAAACCCAATATTATTATACGTTGTGGCTTTAGCCTGAAATTCATCAGGTATTATTTCATCATCACTGATAACTAATGCTTTGTTGTGATATGCCATAGCATTATCATATTGCGCAAGTTCGCCGTATATTATCCCTAACAAATTATAGGCATCATATAAAATATTATTTGCCTGCTTATCCCCTTTAACTATTCGTAATACATTAAAAACTGCTTTTTCAGACCCAAAAAAATCTCCGGCCTTAAACTGCAAAGATGCTTTACTGATTAGTATTTTCGCCAGATTAAAATTATCGCCTTGTTTCTGATACATTTTCTCTGCCTTATAATAAAACAGGAAAGCACTATCTAAAACCGCTTGAGAATCATAGTAATCGCCCAGATAGGTATATGCCTTTATTATATTCAAAGTATCCCTAGCATTTTCAGATTTAGTCAAAACAATGTGGACTGTTTTATTAAAATCCCTCCAATTGTTTATGTTATAATACCTATTGGCAACTTTAAATAAATTAACTCTGTTTAGTGAATCGTTCTGCTGATCGATAACTACCTCGAAAGCTTTACGATTGTATTCTTGTCTTTTTTGTTGCGGCAAGTTGAAATCATTTGCCAGCAAAAAATAAGTGGAGAGACTGTCTTCGGGGAGATCGACAGTAGTAGTATTTGAGCTTTTTTTGGTACAAGCAAAAAAAACAGAAAACAAAAACATTAATAGATATATGTAGTATTTATTTTTCAATAGTCCCTTATGAATTTTATCAAAAATAGTAAAAAAAGGCTATTGACATAAAAAAAGGCTATCAAATAATTGATAGCCTAAATAATTTTTAAAATTTATTAATTGTATTAGTCCAATTTTACATTTCCACCAACAGCATTTCCACCAATGATATCTAGTTTCACATTTCCACCAACAGCATTTCCACCAATGATATCTAATTTTACATTACCACCTACAGCATTTCCACCGATGATATCTAATTTTACATTTCCGCCTACAGCATTTCCACCAATGATATCTACATTAGTACTATTTGTATTTTCTGGAGTAGTGAATGATGTTAAAATCATTACTAAAGAGAATAAACCGATTGTTAAGATTGCTTTTTTCATAATTTGGGGTTTTTATATTGTTATATTTTTTTACTTGTTTTTCATTCCTTTTGCAGGAAATTGTTTAGTAAAACTACATATGTAATCTTAAAATTTCCTACAAAAAAAGACGTATATGGTGGAATATGGTCATCTGATAGTGGATGACCCTCAAATCTTGGTGAATGACTGTTTTTTTAAATTTCCAAGTAATTTCCGTTGGAGAAATCAGAAATAATAAGGTCAATATTAGCCTTATACGATTTGGAGAAAGGAAGCTTAGTAGCCGTGTTTTTAATATAACATACCGTATTTCCTGTGTGAATTCTAGAAATGTAGTTTCGGTTTACGATATAACTGTTGTGAATTCTAATAAAAGGAGCAGAAAGAATTCCTTCAAAATGCTTCAATGTTTTGAAGGCGGTTATCATCTCACCATTATTTAGGTGTAGGTCTGTAGAATTATTATCAGCTTGGAAATAGCAAATATCTTTAGCGTTAATATACCTGTAATCACCGTATGATTTTATACACAGAATGAGAGGCTCCTCTTGATTTGGCTTTTCTTCTCTAGCTGAAACAATTGTTTTTTCGTCAGGAATTGACCTGGGCGTCAAAGGGACTTGTTCTGCATTATTCGATTTGTTCAATTTTAAAATTGATTTTACAATATCGATACGTGCCAAAGGCTTTAATAAATAATCCGCCACTTCATATTGAATAGCATCAAAAGCCAAATCTTTCTTTGTGGTAGTCACAATAATCTTTGGGACTACTTTAAGATATCGGTACAACTCATTGATAAGTGTTAAAGATAAGTTACTCTCCTTATTTGCAGGGTCAATTTCAAGAAAAACCAACTGAGGGGTGTGTTCTAAAATAAGATTTAAACCATCTGCATAATTATTTGCCGATGCCACAAAAGTAAGCTCCGAAAAACTATCAGCAACAGCTTTCGTTTTCAAAACACTTTCTTGATTGTCGTCAATAATAATGTACGAGTAATTCATTCAATGGCTTTTCCTGGTCTTATTAGGCATTACATCAGATGTCCAAAGTAAAATACACTTCGATTTATTAAGTAATATTGGTAGTTTTGGGAAACTAATTAAACAAAAAAAGCTTATTTAACATTCTAAAAATAAGCATTTAACCATTTTTACCTATAAGTTGTTAATATGTTTTTAACAAATGTTGACACATTATGACGAAATGCAAATAAATCCGACTAAGAACATAAATTCGTATTCTATAAGAACCTATAATTTGCTTTATTCTTATTAATTGTACGATAAAAAATTTCATTTGACACTTTATAAAACAAAAAGCTTTCCGTTTCGGAAAGCTTTTTGTTTTTATGAAGAAAAAAAGGGTAATTACATTTTCATCAACCAGTTTTTCATTGAAACCTCATTGTCAATAATTGATTTCAGATCTATAATTTTCACGCGATCTTGCTTCATTGTATCCCTATGACGAATTGTTACGGTCTGATCCTCGATTGTTTGATGATCTACAGTAATACAAAAAGGAGTTCCCAAAGCATCTTGCCTTCTATAGCGTCTTCCTACAGCATCTTTTTCATCATAAGCCACATTGAATTCCCACTTAAGATCTTCAATGATTTTATGCGCGATTTCAGGCAATCCATCTTTTTTAACCAATGGTAAAACCGCCGCCTTTGTTGGTGCCAAAACTGCTGGTAATTTTAAAACTGTTCTTGTTGAACCATCTTCTAATGTTTCTTCTTTTAACGAAGTTGCAAAAACAGCCAAGAACATTCTATCTAATCCAACCGAAGTTTCCACTACATACGGAACATAATTCTGATTTAATTCGGCATCAAAGTATTGCAATTTCCTCCCAGAAAACTGTTCGTGTGCTTTCAAATCAAAATCTGTTCGAGAGTGAATCCCTTCTAATTCTTTGAACCCGAAAGGAAAATTGAACTCGATATCGGCTGCTGCATTAGCATAATGAGCCAGTTTCTCGTGATCGTGGAAACGGTAATTTTCTTTTCCAAGCCCTAATGACAAGTGCCAGTTTAGCCTTGCCGTTTTCCAATGTTCGTACCATCTCATTTCATCTCCTGGTCGCACAAAGAATTGCATTTCCATTTGTTCAAATTCCCGCATACGGAAAATAAATTGTCTTGCTACAATCTCGTTTCTAAAGGCTTTTCCCGTTTGTGCAATTCCAAAAGGAACTTTCATTCTTCCAGATTTTTGTACATTTAAGAAGTTAACGAAAATACCTTGAGCTGTTTCCGGACGTAGGTATAAATCCATTGCCGTATCAGCTGACGCTCCTAATTTTGTTCCAAACATCAAGTTAAACTGACGTACTTCTGTCCAATTTCTTGAACCTGATTCCGGACAAGCAATTTCCAATTCTTCAATCAGTGCTTTAACATCTTCCAGATCCTCATTACCAAGCGAACGAGCCATTCTTTCCAGAACTTCTCTTTCTTTGGCTTTGTACTCCATAACTCGGGCATTTGTAGTTACAAATTCCTGTTCATTGAAGGCGTCACCGAAACGAGTTCGGGCTTTTTCGATTTCCTTGATTGCTTTTTGATTAAGCTTTTCGGCATAATCTTCAATCAAAACATCTGCTCTATATCTTCTTTTCGAATCTTTGTTGTCAATTAATGGATCGTTGAAGGCATCTACGTGACCTGATGCTTTCCAAGTAGTTGGATGCATCAATATTGCCGCGTCGAGACCAACAATGTTATCGTTCATTTGAACCATTGCTTTCCACCAATATTCGCGAATATTCTTTTTCAATTCCACTCCGTTTTGTGCATAATCATAGACTGCACTTAAACCATCGTATATTTCGCTTGACGGAAAAATAAATCCGTATTCTTTTGCGTGCGAAATTACATTCTTAAATAAATCTTCTTGTTTTGCCATAATACTGCAAAAATATAAAAAGTGAACTTAAAAAAAAGAAAATTAGTAAAGATTGAAGCATCGACTTGTCTATTTTTATAAATAAATCCTTGATTACATGTTTAAAAGCATTGTCAATCCCTTTTTTCAAAAAGCCTGTTCTGGTTGCAACTCCTTTTTAGTACTAGATAAAAATGTGATCTGGACCGTTTGCAGACATGATTACTGCATCAATCAATCGTCACTTATCCACAAAATGATGCTTCCAAAATTTTCACGAAGGACTTTTTGTAATTCAGACGCACCAACACTATCTTATTTTCATAAAAAGCTGCGCTCATCCATTATTTAATAAAAGATCCAAAAAACAATTAACGATAAAAAAAAGGATGCAACATACTGCCTTTTACACCCCAACAATGAGTGTAAATCTTGCTATTTTGTTAGAAAAATAAACCACAGAAAGGAAAAAACAGGAAGGAAAAAATTTCAAACAACGAACTAAACCCTGAAAATAAGCCCTTTACAATAGAAAATCAAACCCAAAAAAACACACTATAGGTTAATTTAATGAAATTATAACAAAATAGAATTTCCGTTTCCAAAGTTAAATGTATAAATTTGGATAAAATATTTATAAATCATTAAATAACTATATTATGGCTTTTGAATTACCACAATTACCTTATGCGTATGACGCATTAGAACCTTATATTGATGCACGCACGATGGAAATTCATCATACAAAACATCACAACGCTTACATTACCAACGTAAATGCTGCTATTGCAGGGACGGATATGGAAGGTAAGACGATTGAAAATATTCTGATTAATCTAGACATGAAAAACATGCCGGTTCGTAACAATGGTGGTGGTTTTTACAATCATAATTTATACTGGACTGTTATGACGCCAAATGGCGG
This sequence comes from Flavobacterium rhamnosi, assembly GCF_048286515.1. Classification (NCBI taxonomy): domain Bacteria; kingdom Pseudomonadati; phylum Bacteroidota; class Flavobacteriia; order Flavobacteriales; family Flavobacteriaceae; genus Flavobacterium; species Flavobacterium rhamnosi. Next base: position 74,941 of record NZ_JBLVPS010000003.1, read on the forward strand.
AGGACTTCCAACTGGAGATTTATTGACTGCTATCGAAGCTGCTTTTGGAACTTTTGAAGAATTCAAAGCAAGTTTCAGCAAAGCCGGAGCTACTCAATTTGGTTCAGGATGGGCTTGGCTTTGTGTTCACAAAGGTGGAAAAGTTGACGTTTGCGGAACTCCAAACCAAGACAATCCTTTGATGCCAGGTGTAGGCTGTGGCGGAACTCCAATCTTAGGAATGGATGTTTGGGAACATGCTTATTACCTGCACTATCAAAACAGAAGACCAGATTATATCGAAGCTTTTTTCAATGTAATTAACTGGACAGAAGTAGCAAGAAGATATGCTTTAGAGAAATAGTCAGAAAGGCAGTAAACCTTTTTAGATCATAGACGAATAGACTTTTTTTTAAAGTTTGTTCGTCTATTTTTTTTTATTAAATTAAAAATACTTGACTTTATTCCAATAAAAAAGGTGGAATTTCTTCCACCTTTTTTGCCCCAAATCTACCATAAACTTAACCTACTAATGTTATGGTGATTCAAATTTATAGCAGTTGTTTAATCAAAACAAATAAATTAGACAAACAACACATAAAACCGATTAAGAACTGAATTCAGTCAATTATTAGTATGCTCTTGCATCTTTTCCTTCATAAAAATTCATAAATGCGCGATTTACTACTCGGTTTCCACCTGGTGTAGGATAATCTCCGGTAAAATACCAATCCCCTAAATTTTTAGGACAAGCAATATGTAAATCTTCCACAGTTTGGAATATTATTTTAACTTCAGCATTGATTTCAGGTGAGCTTAACATTTCAGCAATTTTGTCTGAAACTTCTTGTGGTGTAAAAGGCTCATAAATTGTTGTTACATAATTCACAACATCACTGTCAATATAGTTTTCCTGTGCTTTACATTTTAAATACACTTCATCAACGATATGATATAGGTTTCTTTCTTTTAGCAACTCTAATGCCGCCTTAAATGCAACCAAACCTTCCAGTTTAGCCATGTCAATTCCATAACAATCAGGATATCTAATTTGAGGTGCTGACGAAACGATTACGATTCGTTTTGGATTCAAACGGTCCATCATTTTAATGATACTCATTTTCAGCGTAGTTCCACGTACGATACTATCATCAATAATCACCAAATTATCTGTTGGTTTAATAACACCGTAAGTTACATCATAAACATGGGCTACCAAATCATCACGACTACTGTCTTCTGTAATAAACGTTCTTAGTTTTGCATCTTTAATAGCTACTTTCTCTGTACGGATTTTTACCGAAAGTAATTCCTGCAAAGAATCCTTGGTTAAAGTATTTCTATTCTCAAGAATATAATTGTTCTTTCTTTGATTTAAAAAATCTTGAGCGGCCTCAACTAATCCGTAGAAAGAAGTTTCAGCTGTATTTGGAATATAAGAAAAAACAGTGTTATCTGTATCTTCGTCTATCGCTTCCAAAACAGCAGGCAAAATAAGTTTTCCTAAATTTTTTCTTTCTTGATAGATTTCAGCATCGCTTCCTCTTGAAAAATAAATACGTTCAAAAGAACACGCTTTTTTAACTGTTGGAGGAAGAATTTCCTTCATAGAAACCGTTCCGTTCTTTTTAATTATTAGTGCATTTCCAGGTTCTATTTCTTGCACTTTTTCGAAAGGCACATTGAAAACCGTTTGTATTACCGGTCTTTCAGAAGCCACCACCACCACTTCATCATCTTGATAAAAATAAGCTGGACGTATTCCTGCAGGATCTCTAAACACAAAAGAATCTCCATGACCCAAAAGTCCCGCCATGGCATAACCGCCATCTAAATTTTTAGACGCTCGGGTTAAAATTTTTGCAACATCCAGTTTTTCTGCAATCACCGGAGAGGCTTCCCTTTTAGTTAAGCCATTATTTTTACATTCTTGGTATAAATCAGTTACTGCATTGTCCAGAAAATGTCCGATTTTTTCCATCACGGTTACTGTATCCGCCATTTCTTTTGGATGCTGACCTAATTCAATTAGACTTTGAAAAAGCTCTTTAACATTAGTCATATTAAAATTTCCCGCCAAAATCAGATTTCTGTGCATCCAGTTGTTCTGACGTAAAAATGGATGAACACTTTCAATACTGTTTTTTCCAAAAGTTCCATAACGAACGTGTCCTAAAAACAACTCTCCAATATATGGAATATTGGCTTTTTGAAGTGCAACATCATCAGCATATTCTGGATGAGCTGCCATTTCTTCATTAATTCTGTCATTTATCTGCGCAAAAACATCTTGAATTGGCTGTGCGTGATTAGATCGCACACGACTTATGTAACGTTCTCCCGGCTCAACATCTAACTTTATGCTTGCAAAACCTGCTCCATCTTGCCCGCGATTGTGTTGCTTTTCCATAAGAAGATACATTTTCTGTATTCCGTAAAAAGCAGTTCCGTATTTCTCTTTGTAAAACTCAAGCGGTTTAAGTAGTCTAACTAGGGCTATCCCACATTCGTGTTGTAAAGCGTCGCTCATTGTGTTGTTGTTTGTTGTTGTGTTTGTTGGTCTACACTAATTATTATTCTCAAAGAATAGCTATAATCAGACCAAAAATTAAATCCTGTAATTTCTTGCCAATTTATTTAAAAAAAAACCTCGTTTCCGAGGTTTAAGCATTATAATTCTATGTCAAATTGTGTCAATGATTTGAATTGTTTCAATCTTGACAGTACTTCTGCTTTATCTAATTCAATCATTCTTTCTGTTCCAAATTTCTCTACACAAAATGAAGCTAAATTAGAACCCTGAATAATTGCATTCTTCATGTTTTCGAATGAAATATTTTCACTCTGCGTAATAAACCCTGCAAATCCTCCTGCAAAAGTGTCACCTGCTCCTGTTGGATCAAAAACCTCTTCTAAAGGCAATGCCGGCGCAAAGAAAACCTCTTTGTTATGAAACAATAAAGCGCCATGTTCTCCTTTTTTAATGACAACATATTTTGGCCCCATCGTATGAATTTTCGCAGCAGCTTTCACTAAAGAATATTCTCCCGAAAGTTGTCTTGCTTCTTCATCATTTATAGTAATTACGTCTATACGCTTAATAACATCCAATAATTCTGGTAAAGCACAATCCATCCAAAAATTCATAGTATCCAAAACTACTAATTTAGGTTGTGTTTCCATCTGGTCCAAAACACTGCTTTGTACTAACGGATGTAGGTTCCCCAACATCACTACGTCAGAATCTTTAAAATTTTGAGGAACTTTTGGCTGAAAATCTGCCAAAACGTTTAATTGAGTTTCTAATGTATCTCTTGAATTTAAATCATTATGGTAACGACCACTCCAAAAGAAAGTTTTTCCGCCTTTTACAACTTCAATACCAGAAATATCAATGTTTCTTGCTGTTAATAAATCTAAATATTCTTGTGGAAAATCATCGCCAACTACAGAAACTATTGCTGATTGTAAATGAAAATAAGAAGCTGAGAGTCCGATGTATGTTGCTGCCCCGCCTAAAATTTTATCTGTTTTTGCAAAAGGAGTTTCAATTGCGTCGAAAGCTACCGTTCCAACAATCAATAATTTATTCATTTTATCTGTTTCGAATTAAGGCGCAAAGATAGTTTATAAGTTGTAAAGTTGCAAAGGGTCGCAATCGTAAAATTTTGCCAATTTATTTTACTGAAATTCACTGCTTTACAACAGCTTTCCGTCTTCTTTTTCGTAAAAAGCATCCACTGAAAGTTGCTTTTGCGTTGAAGCCATAACTGCTAACTCGTCGCATCTTTCGTTTTGAACATGGTTATTGTGTCCTTTTATCCATTTGAAGTTGACTTTGTGTTTTCTATAAACAACCAGAAAACGTTTCCATAAATCGGAATTTTTCCGATCAATAAAGCCTTTTTTTTCCCAACCTAAGACCCACTTTTTCTCAACCGAATCCACAACATATTTAGAATCGGAAACTACTAAAACCCGCGTATTTGGATTTTTAAGCTTTTCCAATCCGACAATTACTGCCAGCAATTCCATTCTATTATTAGTAGTATGACGAAAACCCTCGTAAAACTCCTTCTTATAAGGCTTTCCTACCCATTCCATTACAACACCATAACCACCGGGACCGGGATTTCCTTTGGCTGCGCCGTCAGTATAAATATGTACGTCGTGAGTATTCAAAATTACAAACTATTTGTTAAGATTTTTTCAATCACTTCCGGAAAATATCTTTGCTCCAATTCATGTATTATTTCGGCAACTTGTTCTGGAGTTTCATCTTGTGATAAAACAACGTTTTTTTGAAAAAGAATATTCCCTTCATCATAATTTTCATTTACAAAGTGAATAGTAATGCCCGTCTCTTTTTCTTTATTCCCGACAATTGCTCTATGTATATGCATACCATACATTCCTTTTCCACCGTATTTTGGCAACAATGCCGGATGAATATTTATTATCTTATTAGGATAGGCTGCGATAATGTTTTCAGGGAATTTTAATAAAAACCCAGCCAAAACAATCAAATCAGGCTCAATAGCATTTATAATATGTAGTACTTTACTTTCATTTAATTCCTCTTTTGAAAAAATCTCTGTTGGAATCCCATAATTTCTGGCTCTTTCAATCACTTTAGCATTTGGGTTGTTTGTCAACACCACTTCGACTCTTCCTATTTCAGTTGCAGCAAAATATTTGATGATATTTTCAGCATTAGTCCCCGATCCAGAGGCAAAAATCACAATTTTCTTCATAACCTGACAAATTTTAATTACGCAAAAAAAGGCATAAAAAATGAAATTAAATAACATTCAGAAGCCTTTGTCAAATATATTTTATAAATTAGATGTCACATTTATTAACTAAATAGTTGTTTTAAAATAAAGTTTTTTATTTTTGCCAACAAATTAAATTCTAAAATTAAAGATTATGTCAGACATTGCATCAAGAGTAAAAGCGATTATCGTAGACAAATTAGGTGTTGACGAAAACGAAGTTGTAACAGAAGCAAGCTTCACTAATGATTTAGGAGCTGACTCATTAGACACTGTTGAGCTTATTATGGAATTCGAAAAAGAATTTGACATTCAAATTCCAGACGATCAAGCAGAAAACATCGCTACTGTAGGTCAAGCAATCTCTTACATCGAGGAAGCTAAAAAATAATAAATTACACACCCGTTTGCAATCTTGTAAACGGGTGTTATTATTTTTTTTAAAATTAAATTCGAGATTGAATTTCAATCAAAAAATATTTATTGTAATACCCATGGCTCTTTAGTAATAAAAATACAGTAAAGAAAGCATGGGTTTTATTTGTTTAAAGATAACAAAATAAAGAATTTATGGTATTAAGACGAGTTGTTGTAACAGGTTTAGGTGCTCTTACTCCTATTGGAAATAATATTGAAGAGTATTGGAACGGACTCATTAACGGCGTTAGTGGAGCTGCACCAATAACTTATTTTGATGCTTCAAAATTTAAAACTAAATTTGCGTGCGAATTGAAAAACTTTAATGTCGAGGATTTTATAGACAGAAAAGAAGCTAGAAAGATGGACCGCTACGCACAGTATGCTATGGTTTCATCTGACGAAGCTGTACTTGATGCCGGTTTCAATTTTGAAAAACTGGACAAAGACAGAGTCGGCGTTATTTGGGGTTCAGGAATTGGTGGCTTGGAAACGTTTCAAATCGAAATGCTGGAATATGCTAAAGGCGATGGAACACCTAGATTCAATCCTTTCTTTATTCCAAAAATGATTTCAGATATTGCTTGTGGTCATATTTCAATAAAATACGGTTTTAGAGGTCCAAACTTCGCAACCGTTTCTGCTTGTGCTTCTTCTACAAATGCAATTATCGATGCTTTCAATTATATCAGATTAGGTCATGCAGATGCAATGGTAACTGGAGGTTCGGAGGCTGCTGTAACTATAGCAGGTATGGGAGGATTCAATGCCTTACATGCTTTATCAACTCGAAATGACGATCCAAAAACAGCTTCCAGACCGATGGATAAAGACAGAGATGGATTTATTTTAGGCGAAGGAGCAGGAGCTCTAATTCTTGAAGAATACGAACATGCTATTGCTCGTGGCGCAAAAATTTATTGCGAAATTGGCGGTGGCGGAATGTCAGCAGATGCCTATCACATTACCGCGCCACATCCTGAGGGATTAGGTGCCAAAAACGTGATGTTGAATTGCTTGAGAGATGCTGGTTTACAAGCCAGTGATGTTGATGGTGTAAATATGCATGGAACTTCAACCCCACTAGGTGATATTGCAGAATCTAAAGCAATATTACATGTTTTTGGTGAACATGCGTATACTATGAATTTAAATTCAACAAAATCAATGACCGGCCATTTACTTGGTGCTGCAGGTGCAATTGAAACTATATCCTCCATCCTTTCGATGAAACACGGAATAGTTCCTCCTACAATAAATCATTTTACCGATGACGAAAACATTGACTCTAAATTAAACTTTACTTTCAACGTTCCTCAAAAAAGAGAAATGAATGTTGTCATGAGTAACACTTTTGGTTTTGGAGGACACAATGCTTGTGTATTGGTTAAAAAATTAGATATCTAATTATATATGCGTATAATTAGAAAAATATTTTCGAAATCCCGTTCTCTAGAAGACGGGATTTTTTTTGATTCTATTCAGAAAATCTTGGGCTTCGCTCCAAATAACCTGGATTACTATAAAAAAGCTTTTACGCACCGTTCCTCTAACCGACTGGATGTTTTAGGAAACCCGATTAACTATGAGCGTTTGGAATTTCTAGGTGATGCCATGCTAAGCGCAGTAATTGCAGCGCATTTATTTAGCAAAGCACCCGCTGGAGACGAAGGCTATTTGACTAAAATGCGTTCGAAAATTGTAAGCAGGGAACACTTAAACGAATTAGGAAAAGATTTAAATCTGGTTCAGTATATAGAGAGTAAAGTGCCACTACAACACTTCGGCGAAAACATACATGGTAATATCTTTGAATCGCTTGTTGGAGCAATCTATTTAGACAGAGGCTATGTCTACTGCGAAAAATTCATTCAAAAAAGAGTTATTATTCCATATGTAGATATTGCCAGGCTAGAAGGAAAAGTAATTAGCTACAAAAGCTTAATTATAGAATGGTGTCAAAAAGAGAAGAAAATATTTCATTATGACATTTTTGAGGACAATGCAATAGACGGGCAACGCTTGTTTGGCGTTAAACTCAGTATCGATGACAAAGTAATTGCGAAGGCCAGAGCAACTTCTAAAAAGAAGGCTGAAGAAAAAGCATCCCAACGTGCTTATTTTGCATTTCAAGAAAAAATGGATAGAAAATAACATCATTTTCTTAAACCTATAACGTTTTCGTTGATAATTTAACAAAAACATCCTATTTAGATAGGTTAGAACTTCGATAGAAATGCTATATTTACAACTTATTTTTTCATGAAATGGCTATTCACAAACTGGATCTTGGAGAATTTGACGAAATAGATTACTATCTCATTGCTATTCATACTTCATTAGAAGACTATCGATTGGCTTTCTTTATTAATCAATTATTGCCAATAAATTTAAGTAAAAGCACGAATGAAATTCATATTAGTATAGAAGAAGGCGAGACAAATTTTTCTAGATTTTATTATTATGATAATGAAAAAGCAATCACTTGGAATTTGATTCAAAATAAAAATGAGGTTATTCAGCAGAAAAAGGGAATCAGCCAAAATTTATTTTCAAATGTTACAATGGAAGTCTCAACAAAAGTCTTTTTACTTCCTGAGTTTAAAAAAGTAGATTATTTCTTAAAAATAGAGAATATTGAAGATACAATGAGTGTATCAACAATACAGACTATATTAAACAAAATCGATAACATATCTACACTTTATACAGTAGATACAAATCAAATCAAATCAAAAAACAATTTAATTTTTTAATACCAATGCTTACAAACAAAAAAACCAAAATTGTAGCCACACTTGGGCCTGCATGTAGTACAAGAGAAATCATTAAAGACATGATTGACGCAGGTGTAAATGTTTTTAGAGTGAATTTTTCACATGCTGACTACGAAGATGTAAAAGAAAAAATAAATCTGATACGCGGCCTGAACGAAGAATTTGGCTATACTACTGCAATCCTAGGAGATTTACAAGGACCTAAACTTCGTGTAGGAGTTATGGAAGAAGGAGTTGTTGTACATGACGGAGACTTAATTACATTTACTACAGCGGAAGACATCCTTGGAACTGCAAAGAAAGTATTCATGAAATACCAAAACTTTCCAAATGATGTTAACCCAGGAGAAAGAATTCTACTTGATGATGGGAAACTTATTTTCGAAATCGTTGAGACTGATAAAAAATCAGAAGTTATAGCAAGAGTAATTCAGGGTGGTGAATTGAAATCTAAAAAAGGAGTAAATCTACCAAACACAAAAATATCTCTTCCGGCAATGACCGAGAAAGATATTGCAGATGCTATTTTTGCTATTGGACAAAATGTAGATTGGATTGCATTATCATTTGTAAAAACACCAAGAGATTTACAAGACTTACAGGAATTAATTGCAGAACATTCAGAATATAAAATTCCAATTGTTGCCAAAATAGAAATGCCAGAAGCATTAGAAAATATTGACAAAATTGTTGCTTATTGTGATGCTTTAATGGTTGCCCGTGGAGATTTAGGAGTAGAACTTCCCGCTCATGAAGTACCTTTAGTTCAAAAAGAATTAATTCGCAGAGCTAAAACAGCTCGTATCCCAGTTATCGTTGCTACGCAAATGATGGAAACAATGATCACTAGCCTTACACCAACACGTGCCGAGGTGAATGACGTTGCAAATTCAGTTATGGATGGGGCAGATGCTGTAATGCTTTCTGGAGAAACTGCTACTGGTAATTATCCAGTTCAAGTAATTCAAAAAATGACACAAATCATCGAAGCAGTTGAGGATTCTCCACTTATCCATGTACCACAAAACACACCACAGATAAAAACAAAACGTTTTATTACTAAAACCATTTGTCATCATGCTGCAACAATGGCTAATGTTATCAAAGCAAAAGCTATTTGCACATTAACAAATAGTGGCTATACTGCTTTCCAAATTTCGGCTTGGAGACCAAACTCCCATATTTTAGTTTTTACTTCTAACAAAAGAATACTTACACAACTAAATTTATTATGGGGTGTAAAATCTTTCTTCTATGAAAAAACGGTAAGTACTGATGATACAGTAACTGACATTAACGAGATCGTAAAACAAAAAGGTTTTGTACAAAAAGGAGATTTTCTTATCAATTTAGCAGCAATGCCTATTAAAGATAAAGGAATGGTAAACACCTTGAGAGTATCTGAAATCGAATAGTGCTAAATTATTTAATTATTTTAAATCCGTCCCGTTACCAAACGAGACGGATTTTTTTATAGCATTAATCTAAAGGCAAAAAAATAGCTCCTTTATCAGTTAAAAAATTAAGAATAATTAAACATTCTTCTCCAAAATAAAATTTATATTTGACCACTAAAAAAATCAGACAATTATGAATTTCAATTCTAAAAATCCATTTTTAAATACTAAAACTTTCTCGTCAGCAGTTTCAAAAAAAGAGGAAGTACATCAAGCTACCATTATTGATTACGATCAAGAAATGACTCTATCAGGAACTATCAATAAAAGTTTAATTCTATTTTTACTTCTTACAGCTTCAGCAACGGTAATTTGGTGGCTCACTTTTAATGGCATCAACCCAATGGTTCCAGCAATTGGCGGCGCAATAGTTGGACTTGTTTTGGTAATAATCTCTGCTTTCAAACCACAGTATTCTCCCTATTTAGCTCCTGGCTATGCCTTATTCGAGGGACTATTCATCGGTGGAATTTCAGCAATATTTGAAGCAATGTATCCTGGAATTGTGATTCAGGCCGTTGGAGCAACTTTTGTAACGTTCCTGGTTTGCCTAGGACTGTATAAATATAAAATTGTAAAAGTAACAGAGCAATTTAAATCCGTTGTTGTAGCAGCAACACTTGCTATTGCAACTTATTACTTGATTTCGTGGCTTTTTTCTATGTTCACCAGCTTTGTACCGGTACATCATGGTAACTCGATGATGAGTATAGGCATCAGTGTTTTTGTAATTATTATAGCCGCTTTGAATCTCTTCTTGGATTTTGATCGAATAGAAAAAGGAGCCGAACAAAAAATGCCAAAATATATGGAATGGTACGGTGCAATGGGACTAATGATTACACTAGTTTGGTTGTATATCGAATTTTTAAGATTACTATCTAAATTAAACAGTAAAAACTAAGTCAATCGTAAGACTATTCAATATTAAAAACCCTTTCACTTCGGAAGGGTTTTGCTCTTTATGATGCTTTCTCAAAAGCTATGTAATGACTTAGCGCTCCTTTCAAGTTAAATACAGGAAATCCCTTTATCAAACAAGCATAAACATCTCCATTTTTTTTGTAATTCAGTATTGTTTTTTCAAAAGGTTCTCGAAGCAGTACAGCATTTCGAATTTCATCTGAAACAACTAAGTCAGTCTCTTGACCCTGAAACATTTTAGGGCTTTTGCCTATAACTTCCGATGCTGTATAGCCATTCATTTTCACCATATTATAAGAAGCAAAAACGATTCTCAATTTAGGATCCGTCACAACTATTACTTCCTCTTTGAGTCTTGCCTTTAAATCCCAACTGTTCTGAATCCATTTATTTTGGGAAGCAATAGAATTCAGTTTACTTATATCTAAAAAGGAATTTTTTATTTCCTCTAAAAATTCATGATGAAAATCCCAAGAAAAAACTGGAAGGGTTTTTATGCTTAAGCATTTGTGATACTTAGCAATAGCGTCTTCATATTGTCTAAAATTATTCATGCTATTTTGTCTTAAGAAGTCAAATGTAATTTTATTTATAAAAATAAAACAACAAATGTTAGACTTTAACCATTGTTGAACGCAATCATTATTAATTAAAAATCAAATTTTAACTGCACCACGACAAACTTCTTCTCTTCCGTATTGAGATTCCCGAGAGAGATTCCCAGCAATCGAACAGAATCTTTCATGCGCTCCTGATACAACAGTTCTTTTACTACTTCTAAAATCAAAGCTTTATCAGAAATAAAATAGGGTAATGTCTTGCTTCGGGTTTGTTGGCTAAAATCACTGTATTTAATTTTTAATGTGATAGTTTTCCCCGCAACATTAGATTTTTTTAATCTTCTTTCTAATGCATTTGCAATAGTTTCAAGCTGCTCTAACATGTAAATTTCAGAAGACAGATTGACATCAAAAGTATGTTCTGCTGCAACTGATTTTGTAATTCGATTTGACTTCACTTCACTATTGTGAATACCCCTCACCACATTATAATAGAAGCCTCCTGACTTACCAAAATGCTTCTCCAAAAACTCCAATGATTTATTTTTTAATTCTACTCCCGTAAAAATGCCCAGTTGATACATCTTTTCAGTAGTGACTTTTCCAACACCATGAAATTTCCGAATAGGCAATTCTTCAAGAAAAGAAATGACTTCATCTGGATTGACCGTTTTTTGTCCATTGGGTTTATTATAATCACTGGCAATTTTAGCCACAAATTTATTAACTGATATTCCAGCCGAAGCCGTTAAGCCTACTTCATTGAAAATACGCAGTCTTATTTCCTCTGCCAATAAAGTAGCGCTGGGATTCCCTTTCTTGTTATTGGTTACATCTAAATAGGCTTCATCAAGCGATAAAGGCTCTACCAAATCCGTATAGTCATGGAAAATTTTGTGAATCTTAACTGAAATCTCTTTATACCTATCAAATCGCGGTCGTACAAAAATGAGTTCCGGGCAGTTTTTCTTAGCCATAACACCACTTATAGCACTCCGAACGCCAAATTTTCTAGCCTCATAGCTTGCAGCTGCGACGACACCACGATTTTCAGAACCTCCAACCGCAATAGGCTTCCCTCGCAACAATGGATTATCCATCTGCTCCACAGAAGCATAAAAAGCATCCATGTCGACGTGTATGATTTTTCTATTTGGAATTAATTCCTGCATATTTAACTAATTGCATCTCCAATCCACTTTTCGAGTGATTATACCTGAAAATTATTTTTGTTCCTCTACACTTAAATAATTTTCGACAACTACAGATTTATATTTATTTTCCGTAGGAAAAAAGAAACTCACCGGTCTTGATTTGAAATGATTCCAAATAGAAACCGTAACAAATCGCAATTCAAATAACGAGATAGCCCTGGAACGGAATGCCAACCCTAATGAAAGACTAAAACTCACCATAAAGTTAACCAAACCAATTACACCGATTCCAAATATACCCCAGAATAACATAGCGTCACTTACAAGATAATTTGCTCCGTATAAAGCTAAAGCCAAATTTCCACTACCAAAAGTAATATGCCGAACATCAAGATTCAGCCCTAAAAATAAACCAATTGATGCCGTACTTCCCATAAAGATACCAAACCAAAAATTTGAAACAATACCAGCCCATCTTTTTTCATATAGTTTCGCTAATTTCAGCGTTTTCACTTTCCCTAAACTTCTTTTCAATACCGGATGTTCCGTAATGCGAAAGAACACCTGGTTGTGTTTGTCTCTATTAGCAATACTTCCGGTAATGATTCCTGATAAAAATAAAAACACTCCTGCAATAGCTGCATGAACAATAGCTAAGGAATGAATAGGACTTAAATCAATAAGTAAGGATTCCCATTTTGTCGCGGCAATATTATACTGCAAAAAATAATCAATCAACCAGATTCCTAGTAGCGAAACAGGAAAAGCCATAACTACATTCCCTACAAATGCAATAAACTGAGAGCGAAAAACACGTGCAAAAAGAATTGCAAAAGCCTTATATTTTTCGGCATCTTTACCTTGTTTTACAACTCCTTCTTCCAGTGCTTTTACCAAGGAAGAAGCCGTCATAGCAGGTTGTTTTGTTGCCAAAGTAAAACCTAAAAGATAAATAGCAATAAAACCAAAAGCGTAGTTCATGCTATACAGAAAAGCATGCCCAAAAAAGCTTGTGTCTGCCTTAGAAAGCAAGACTTTAATAACACACAATATTCCCACAATAAATCCTCCACCCAAAGCAGTCCTAAACATTTTAAAATACTCCTTTCGGCTTTCCGTGATATAATGTTCACCCGTTTTAGCCGTATGCTGCGTTATTTCATAAGAAATGAGTTGTGTACTTTCACCTATAAACTTCCGAACGTTATTCTTATAGCAGTTGTATTTAATCAATTGCAAAGCCAAGGCAATTCCGTTGTTCTTTTTCTGACTCTCTTTATCAACAATCAATAATGGGAATAAAAATTTCAGTCGTTCTAATTGTTGCCTGATCTTTAATAGATTTTGGTTTACCCGAAGTGATATTCCATACTTAGAACTGTTATGAAATGCTTTTTCAACAAATTCCTCACATTGCTTATGCAATACTAATAGTTGCGCATAAGACAAATCATCCGACTTTATAAAATGCTTTTCAGAATTTCTAATTTTGTCCTCCATTTGAAACAGTTCCTTTTCAAAAGCAGAGAAAGGGCTCTCATAATCATCAAATTCCGGAACCATTTTGATAACATCCGTTTCCATAGCACGACCACTGATACGTTGCGTAATCAAATGCATTGCAACCAATATTTCCGACAAAACTGAATTGGGTTCCGTACTTTTATATATGGATTTAAATTTTAAAAGACCTTCCAGTTCTTCCAATTGACTGGATGGAATTTTGTTGATCCAGATCGTATCAACGTCCTGATAGAAGACTTGATTGAGAATGTATTCTAAGGTGTCTTTTTGCGGCTGATATGGTAAAAATTTAGCAAAGATTCTTTTTTTGACTTCAAAAATAAAATCTACATCCTGCAAGATAGCTGCGTCAGAAAGGATTTTATTGAATTTTTTATCTTTTAGAATTTCCTCGAGATAAATCGAAAGCTGTTTTCGACAGGAATAATTTTCTTTTAAAAAAGAAATTATTTCCTGTAAATCTACCATTTCCACGTCTTTAGTTTTCAAAGGTCGAATCAACCGAATTAGCTGGATTAAAGGCTCTAAACTATCATCTGTTTCGCGCCAAGATTCACTTTCTCCAAAAAATTCTGTTAATAGTCCTGCGAGTGTTGGCTTAGATTTTACTTTGAAAAATGGCATAATTTAATTTGTTCTATTTTTGTAAAAATACAAATCGACGCAAGAACTTCCATTAACTTATTCATAAAATAACTTATTTTTAAAGTATTTACTTAAAGTGAAGTTGCACGAAAAAATTCAGACTGTACATTCAAAGACAGCATTGTGCTCCAAAAAACAATTCGATACATATGATTATAAATGAACGCTAAAAGATATAAAAACCAACAAAAGTAAAAATATTTGATATCTTTGAGTTAATAGGATTAGCCCCGATACAGTACTAATATCCGATTGAAAAAACCATTTTTCTCATAAAAAAGGGTAATCAGAGACTCCTTTTTTAAAACAGAAAAAGTTTTAGGACTGACAAATGAAATGAACAGGCTGGAAATCCAAGTACAAAGACAAACCTAACATAAAAATGATTGAAATAGAAAGAAAATTTTTAGTTAAAGACGATTCATTTAAGAAAGAGGCTTTCGCACAAAACCACATTGCACAAGGGTATTTAAGCTCCGCTGCAGAACGCACCGTACGCGTACGCATAAAAGGCGACAAAGGGTATCTGACGATAAAAGGAGTGTCAAATGATACTGGAATGTCTCGATTTGAGTGGGAAAAAGAAATCCCCGTTGCCGAAGCTAAAGAATTATTACTTTTATGTGAGAAGGGCGTTATAGACAAAACCCGCTTTGAGATAAAACAGGGAAATCATGTCTTCGAAGTTGATGAGTTTTATGGCGAAAATGAAGGATTGATTATTGCAGAAATTGAACTCGAATCTGAAATGGAACCTTTTGCAAAACCAGCCTGGCTAGGAGTTGAAGTAACTAATGAGGAGCGCTATTACAATTCTTATTTAAGCAACAATCCTTATAAAAACTGGCACGTTTAATTACTCAATATCGCTATTGTAACTTGTAAACCACCACTATTTTTATTGGAAGCAATATCCATAAAGGCGCGTTTTGAAAGATCAATCTCTCTAGACTTAACAAACGGTCCTCTATCTGTAATTTCTACAATTACGGACTTCCCATTCTTTTCATTGGTCACTTTTACTTTTGTTCCAAACGGGAGTTTTTTGTGTGCTGCAGTATATTTATTGTTATCAAATTTTCTGCCGCTTGTGGTTCTTCTTCCATTGAACTTATCGGCATAATAAGAGGCATGTGCCTCTTTTTTATAGATTTTGAATTTCCCTAATAAAGAAACTAATGAATCTAATTTATTTTCTTGTTGTTCTATTGCTATTTTGCTCTTTTTTAGACTGTCTTTTTGTATTGTAGCTTTTTGTCTATCTAAGGAACTTTGACTGCTAACAACGCAAATAATTGCCAACAAAAAAAATAATGTTATTGATTTTTTCATGTATATCTTTTTAGTTAAATCTATTTTACAAAAACCATACCTAGATAAAAAAAGCTCTATTTCTAGAGCTTTAAACGGTTTTTAAAACCACATTGACCATGGAATTCTACTTAAAATAAGTAACAGTCCCAGACCATAAAAAATAGAAAATGTTTTGAATTTTGACTCACTTGTAGTGAGCTTTTTATGTTTTGACCATCCTATTGTAATCAAAGCAATTGCAATAATATTTATTAACGGATGCTCTAATGATGTCAAACGCAAAGCTTTATCCGACATTTGTCCTAATGAAGCTAACCCTAATGGTGAAACAAAATATAAAATTAAACCAATCAATAATTGTGTGTGTGTTCCTATTAATGCGAACAATGCAATCTTTCTGTCTTTTGAGATAAATTCTTTTTTAGAAAACATTCCAATAAAGGAATTAATAACTGCAACCACTAATACTAAAAGTGCTAAATAAGCCCAACCGGAATGAAATTTTTGAATAAATTCGTACATAAATTAAGTTTTTTGAATTTCAAATATAATGAAAAAAAGGCATAAAAAAAACGACATTACACCAAAAGTGAATGCCGTTTTCCATATTATTTAAATTTTTACTAGAAGTTGTAACGTAAGCTAAAGTTCCAAGTTCTTCCAAAACCGAAGAAAACCTGATTACCTGTCGCTACACCATTATAAAGTCTATTGTTTGATGCATAAGTTCCTAATGCAGCATTTGAACTCACATTGTCATCAGCAAAAATATTAGTTCTTGATTCTGCAATGTAAACTTCATCTAAAACATTGTTCACATTCAGTCTAAAGTTTACTGAATTATCTTTGTTTTTGCCTACAAGCATTTTATAAGAAACACCTGCATCCATTAACCCATAAGAAGGCAATTCTAAAGACCCTTTATTAGTCTCTGAAGTAAAGTTTCCTGGAGAGATAGAAGCGTACAATTTATCTGAATGCCTATAATTTGCATCTACAATAACTCTTTTAACAACTTCATAAGAAGCTCCCAAAGAAGCAGTAACTTGTGCAGCATCGCCAACTTTAACTTTATCTAAATATAAAGTTGTTGCAGTTCCACCATCAATTGGGTTATTCGTATTGTCATATCTGTTGCTGATACTATTCCCATCATAAACCCATTTCCCTGCTGAAAACATCGCGTTTATCTTAAATTTATCACCAACCTTTGCATTAGCTTCAAGCTCCACACCAGAATGAATTTCGGTAATACCTGAGAAATCATAATAACCACCAGGATTATCAGTTGAATTGTCATTAGATCTTTGGTATCTATCTTTCCAAGTAGTATGGTAAACGTTTAAATTAGCATTGAAAACTGCAGAACGAAAACCGTACCCAGCCTCTAATCCTGTTATTTTCTCATTCGTTAAATTTGCAGCTAAAACAGAAGCATTGTTTGGATAAACCGCATTAAAGAATGGTTGTTTCGAGTAATATCCTGCATTAACAAAAACATTGTGATTTTCGTTGATATTATAATTTGCTCCTCCTTTTACGTTCCCTCCAAGAATGTTTTCAAAATCGGTAGAATACAAAGGATCGGTTGTTTTATATTTAAAGAAATCATCTCTTCTAAAACCTTGCTGAGAAACCGCACCTTGAATAAATGCAGTAAGATTTTCAGTGCTGTATTCTAATTGAGAAAAAGCACCATACCATCTAACGAGACCATCATTGTTATAATTAATCTTTTCCTGATCATTACCGTTATAGAAAGGATTCGCGTTTGGTCTTGCTTCATACGTAGTAGTTAAAAGTCTTGGTTCAAGTACACCTGCTGAATTAACAATATTGACATTTGTATTATCGGAATATCGATCAGCTCCCAACAAATCATTTAATACCTGATAATGAATACCTCTGTAGGTTCTTGCATCAACTCCAAAATCTAAAACTAATTTTTCATTTAATCTTTTATTCAAGTTAATAACCCCACCATACCAGTTATGAGAATTTACTGAGGCGATTTGAGAAATACCATTCGTATTGTTATTAGAAGTAGAAGCGCTATTTTGATACGCACCTCCAATTTGAGCTCTTGTTACTGTATTACCACCTATAACAACCGGTTGACCAGAATTATAAGCTTGTATCAGGTTAACATTAATTAGCCCATCCGCTGTTTTCAAAGCATCTGCAAAAAATCTATTTCCTCTTATCGCACCAGCTCCATTAGAACCTCCTCCACGACCCCAAGATCCGTAAACTACTGTTGACAATTTGGTTGATTCGTTTATTTTCCAATCCCAATTAAATGAACCTACTGGTTTATGGTAATAATTAGTCCTGAAACTATATTCTTGTCCATTTAAATAACCCCAGTCAGAGTTGTATTTAGTGTTAGGCTCACCATTTGACCCGTATTGAAGAAAAGTTGCAATTGTTGGAGCAGCAGATCTTTGATTATGCCATTGAGGAGCACCCGTAAAGGTAAATTGAATATCATGTTTTTCATTGATTTCATAACCAAGAGCAAGAAAATAGTTATAGCCTTGAAATTTGGTTCCATCTATATAACCATCCCCACGTGTCTGACTCAATAAAACAGAAGCCGATAATCCATTTTCCATTTTCCCTGTAGAATAGGACGCTTGTGTTTTTAGATAATTAGCATTTCCAAATGTTGTACCTATCGTACCACCTTCTTTCATATCAGAAGCTTTTGTAACAATATTGATAGTTCCTCCTACAGAAGAAATAGCCAATTTAGAAGAACCTAAACCTCTTTGAACCTGCATTGCAGAAGTAACATCCGACAAACCCGCCCAGTTACTCCAGTAAACCGCACTGTTCTCCATATCATTGACAGGCATCCCATTAATCATTACCGCAATATTATTTTGATTGAAACCACGAATATTGATTCTTGAATCTCCAAAACCTCCTCCACTCTTAGTCGCATAAACAGAAGGTGTATTAGCTAAAATTTCAGGGAATTCCTGAGAACCTAATTTTTCCTGAATTTCAGCAGCCTTGATAGTCGAAACTGCAACTGGCGTTTTTCTGTCTTTTGCAATATCTATAACAGTGCTTTTAACAACAATTTCGCTTAATTCATTAGAATTTTCAGTCAAAACAATAGTGCCTAAATTGGCAGTACCTCCATTTGAAACTGAAAATTTAATTGTTTTTTCTTCAAAACCTACAAAGGAAATAACCAACTGTCCGGAATTTATTGATGTATTAATGGAAAATTTACCATCAAAATCTGTTGACGCGCCAATTTTCGTGCCTTTTACAGCAACATTTGCTCCAGGTAAAGAACCTCGACCATCAGAAATAGTTCCTGTAATTTTCCCTTGAGAAAATACTGTAGAAACTACCAAAAACATTAATCCAGTGAGTAACCAATTTTTCATTGTCTTCATTGTTGTTTAGTTTATTAATATTTGGCAAAATTATAACATTTTAACCGTATACTGTTATGAAAACGTTAAGAAAACTCCTCTAAAGTGATGGTTTTTTGATTTAAAATGATCTTTTAGGTCTTTTTGTTAAAAATTAACGCGATTATTACTTAAATGTGATTATAATTATTTATTTAATAAAAATACTACAAACCAAACACATACAAAAAACAAACTTTCAGATAAAAGAGCACTGCTAGAGAAGTACTTGCATAAAAAAGCCCCGATTTTTATAAAAATCGGGGCTTTTTGGCAACTGTAATTTAAAAAATTATTCTAAAATCATACAACTTGATTTCCTTCAGTCAAATTTTATTTATTCGACAGGAAATGATTCAATAGATAAGCGGTTGAAGAATCGTGATTTTTCACTTTTTTAGTATTAATCTCCTCTAAAATTGAATTAGCCAATTGTTTCCCAAGTTCAACTCCCCATTGATCATAACTGAAAATATTCCAGATAATTCCCTGAACAAAAATCTTGTGCTCGTACATAGCTATCAAAGAGCCTAAAGTCCTTGGCGTCAATTTTTGTATTAGAATGGTATTGGTAGGTTTATTGCCGGCAAAAACTTTAAACGGCAAAAGGAATGCTGCTTTATCCTCAGTAAGCCCTTGCTTGTCGAACTCTGCCTGAACTTGTTCCGTCGTTTTCCCGTGCAATAAGGCTTCCGTTTGCGCAAAGAAGTTAGACATCAATTTATCATGATGGTCTTCATCGCCATATAACGGCTTTATAAATCCAATAAAATCAGTAGGAATCAATTTAGTTCCCTGATGAATTAGCTGAAAAAAAGCGTGCTGCGAATTAGTTCCCGGCTCACCCCAAATAATAGTTCCTGTCTGATAGTTTACCGGTTTCCCGTCACGACCAACACTTTTCCCATTACTTTCCATCGTTCCTTGTTGCAAGTAAGGCGCTAATTTTTGTAAATATTGAGTGTAAGGAATTAAAGCTTCACTTTCGGCTCCAAAGAAATTATTGTACCAAACACTTAATAAAGCTAAAACTACTGGTACGTTCTTGTCAAAATCAGCAGTTTTGAAATGGTCATCCATTTCGTTTGCACCACTTAATAATTCATCAAAATTCTCAAAACCTACCGCTAAACTTATTGAAAGTCCTACCGCACTCCACAAAGAAAAACGACCTCCAACCCAGTCCCACATAGGGAATACATTGTTAGGGTTAATTCCAAACTCTGTTACTTTTGCTATATTGGTAGAAACTGCAACAAAATGTTTAGCAACATCTTCTTGTTTTGCTGCTTGCAAAAACCATTTTCTGATTGTTTCAGAATTAGTTAATGTCTCCTGCGTTGTAAATGTTTTAGAAACAATAACAAAAAGGGTAGTTTCCGGATTTAGTTTTTTTATAATTTCATTTACATGATCCCCATCAACATTCGATACAAAATGAACTTTTAAATGATTTTTGTAAAATTGCAATGCTTCCACAGCCATTGCTGGCCCCAAATCTGAACCACCAATACCGATATTAACTATATCAGTAAAGGGCTTTCCTGTAAAGCCTGTTCTTATTCCTGAAGTTAGTTCGTTTGTAAATGTTTTTATTTTATTTTTTACCTCATAAATCTCAGGAACAACATTTTGTCCTTTTACATTTATAACAGCTGATTCTTTGGCTCTTAAAGCAGTATGAAGCACTGCTCTGTTTTCCGTCTGATTGATAATTCCTCCGTCAAAATAATCTGAGATAGCACTTTTAAGTCCTGCTTCTTCCGCCAACTCAAGTAACAACTCAAGTGTTTTCTGATTGATGATGTTTTTTGAATAATCAATTAAGAAATCATTCCATTTCAAGTTGAATTTTTCTGTTCTTGAATCATCTGATTGAAACATTTCTTGCATTGAAGCTTTTTGCATTTCATTGTAATGCAACTGAAGTTTCTTCCAAGCTACTGTTCCTGTTGGGTTTATTGTATTTAAGGCCATTTATATTTGGATTGTAGTTTTGTTTAATTTTTGGCAAAAATACTGAAATTAGTTTTAATCCTAAATGTCTTTACAATTATATAACAATTTAAGGAAATTTTCCCATAATAGTAATCCTTAAAGCGGGATGTAAAAGTGGTATTACAAAATTCGAACCTATGCTATCGGATTCAAACCGCAGTTACTACTTGACAGAGCAATCCCTTTACAGATTAGAAACACTGTCTAACTGCCATTTTAAAGGAGTAATAACCTTTAAAAATTGCTCTTTATTTCTACCGCTCATTGGTTCTCCGTTGGGTAATTTAAGCCGTAAGGCATCTACCTGAACGCCATTTTTCCAAAATCGATAACAAACATGAGGGCCTGTTGCTAAACCGGTACTTCCTACCCGACCTATAATCTGACCTTGATTTACATGTTGACCACGTCGTACCAAAATTCTTGACATGTGTAAATATTGAGTGGAGTACGTCCCATTGTGCTTTACTTTTACGAAATTTCCATTCCCTGCAGTAAAACCTGTTTGTTCTATAGTTCCTGCCGCAGTAGTTGTAATCGGTGTTCCGTAGGGCGCAGCGTAGTCGGTCCCTTTATGCGCTTTCCATCTTTGTTGCACCGGATGAAATCGATTAGTAGAAAACCTAGAAGATATTCTACTAAATTTTATTGGTGTTTTAAGAAAGAAATTTTTCAATGTTTTCCCTTCTTCATCATAATATTCTATTCTATTGGAGGAAGGATTTTGAGCATATGGAAATGCATAGATTATTTTTCCTTTGTACTCAAAAAAGGCAGCTTTAAGGCTATCTACTCCATCATAGACAGTATCATTTATATATCTTTCTGTAAAAGTAATCGCAAAACGATCTCCTTTTTTAAGTTTAAAAAAATCGATTGACCAAGCATAAATTTTAGATATTTTGCTAGCCAACGCACCTTCTACATTAGCCCCTTCTAAAGTCTCAGACAAAGAACCCTTTAATAAACCCCCAATTGTACGAGTCTTAATAGTTATCGGTTTTGTTTTTTTATAAACAACTACTGCTGTATCTCGCAAATCGACAACATAATAATTCATCGCATCCGGTTGATAAATAAAAACCTGTAACTTATTTGTTTTGTTTTTTGATCTAAGGAGTGTATATGGTTTATTTATTCTAATTATTCTAACATCAAATGTATCCTTTACTTTTTTAATAATATCATATACTTTCTTATCGCCGATATTTTGATTTTCGACAATAGTACCAAAAGTATCCCCTTTTTTAACCGTATCCTGAACTACATTAAAATCAGAATATTTAAACCCAAACTCAATTTTCTTAACTGCTGGTTTGATAATTTCTTTATCTAATACATCCTCTGATTTAGTACAAGAAACTAACGAAAACAACACTATAATTGTTATTAATACTTGTTTCAAACTATATTTTTTTTTATTCTAAATTATTTTATTCCCCCCAATGTGCTAACTCATCAGCCGACCATAATTCCGGAAAAAATATTCTGCGTTGGTATTTTGGATGCATGTATTTTTTCCAGTCACTTCCACCAGTAGCTTCTCCATTTCCTTTCCCGCTTTGATCTATATATTTTATGGCTACATTCAAATGTTGCATAACCCAAGTAATATTTACGGTGTGATCATAATGACGCATCGCTTTAATTAATGCTGCATTTTTTTGATCTGAATCAGGAAGTTGCTTGAATTTTTGCCAAATGTTTATGGTGTTATTTTCCTCCATATGTTTCAAAAACATTCCTTTGTATTTTCTTTCAAATTCCTCCAGTAAAAATGATTTTTTACCGGTATGATAATCTTTTCCGGCTGCTTGCCAATACAAGTGCTCAAAAGCAAATTCGAAAGGAGTATTCCTGTCAATTGAATCTCTATAACGGTAATCTATAAGATTTATTAGGTCCGTGGAAGAAAACTCTATTAATCTATACTGAGCACTTTGAAAACCGCTTGCAGGAGTAAGGGTATTCCTAAATTTCATATATTGGTCGACTTCCATTCCATCTTCCATAATACCAAAAGAAGTTGTTAACATATCAAAATAACGACTGATTCTCATTAACCTTTCAGTAAAAAAATCAGTCTTAATGTTTTCGGAATAAGAAATCTGATTCATTTCCCAAAGTATCATCTTGAATATTAATTCATTAACCTGATGATACATGATAAAAACCATTTCATCCGGAAGGGTAGTCCTTTGAATCTGAAGACTTAATAATGCATCTGTATGAATATAATCCCAATAAGTTATCGGCTTAGACCAAAGCAGTCCTTCTAAATGTGTTTCTGTTTTTTGGTTTATTTCCTGGTATTTAAGATCAATTTCTTTCAAAATTGCTTCAGAATTCTCATTATTGTCCATTATATTTTGTTTTAAACTGATTTTTCAATCCTTTGTATTGATCTAAATCCGCTTTGATTGATCCTACTGCTAGACTTGCTTTAATTCGCAAGGGTATTTTATTATCATCGTCCGAAATCCAAACAGTTAGACTTTCCTGTTCTTTAAAAACGCGTCCTGATTGCACCAAAGGTCTGAAAACCATTGTTGAAACAACACCAAATTTAGTTGTAATATCTTCACGTCCTATAAATTTCATCCTAAACTTTGTAGTCTCATCATCGAAGAACATATCAATCGACACTGATTCTCCGGTTTTGATTTTATCAATATTTGGAAAATTTCTCAAATAATAAAAAGTAGACAAAATGTCTTGTGTATTTTTTGGGATGACAATTGTCTTTTCCTTTTTATGTTTATAATCTTTTACAAGAATTCTATTTGTAACTTGATTGAAGAAACCTTCCTGATTTTTAGTATAGCCTCCTTCATTAATTTTTCTTACAAATCGATATGGATTTTGGGTTTCTTTATCAATGTAGCTCTCGTACAAATCATCCACTTTAAAGAAGAACCGAGACATTCCTGTTGTATATCCTTTCCCAACGACATGAAACGTCTTTTTGTTGTTTATCATAGCGTCTTTGACTTCAAGTGTTGCATATCCTGCATTCACTATACCGTAATGGATTCGAAATTTAAAATATTCGCCCACATCGTACGCTTCTTCTTTTTCAGAATCAAAGCTTACGGTTACTATAAATATAAAAAGGAGGATTATTTTTTTCATCATTACTTTTTTATCAGTATAGTCACTGTATTAGCAAATTTTGTTCCAAATATATTAAAACAAAAAAACTCAGTCAAATAATGACTGAGTTTTTATGCTATTAACTAACCAAAAAACTATAAATTATGAAATTTATATCAATATAGGAAGGAAACCACCCCTTCCTGTTTTGCGAGTGCAAAGCTAATTAATAAAACTAGTTTTAAAAGCTTCTAAATAAAGTTTAACACAACATTTGCATAAAAACAGGCCATTCACTGATTATTTTTTAACATAACATAAAAATAACACACTTTTATAACGTTCCTCGCAATTGCTGTTCTCTCTCTATTGATTCAAAAAGCGCCTTAAAATTACCTGCTCCAAAACCTTTGGCGCCCATTCTTTGTATAATTTCAAAAAATAATGTCGGTCGGTCTTGTACTGGCTTTGTGAAAATTTGTAATAAATACCCTTCCTCATCTGCATCTACCATAATCGCTAATTTCTCAATCTCATTTAAATCCTCTTTCATCATCTTCATATGTTCTCCTAAGCGTTCCGGAATTGCCTCGTAATAAGTATGCGGAGGTGCTGATAAAAATTCGATCCCTCTTGCTTTCAATTGTGTTACCGTTTTGATAATATCATCCGTTGCTATAGCGATATGCTGAATTCCCGGACCGCCATAAAAATCCAGATACTCCTCGATTTGTGATTTTTTCTTTCCTTCGGCAGGTTCGTTAATTGGAAATTTAATTCTTCCGTTTCCGTTCGACATTACCTTGCTCATCAAGGCTGAATATTCGGTATTGATCTGTTTGTCATCAAAAGAAAGGAAATTCACAAATCCCATAACTTCTTCGTAAAACTTAACCCAAGTGTCCATTTCGTTCCAGCCTACATTACCCACCATGTGGTCAATATATTTCAATCCTGTCGGCTCGGGATTGTAATCGGATTTCCATTCCTTATATCCAGGAAGAAAAACTCCATTATAGTTTTTGCGCTCTACAAAAATATGCACGGTTTCTCCGTAAGTATAAATCCCGGAACGTACTACTTCTCCAAATTCGTCTTTCTCAACTGTCGGCTCCATAAAAGAGCGCGCACCACGCTTCATCGTTTCCTGGTAAGCGCTGGTTGCATCTTCAACCCAAAGCGCAGCTACTTTCACCCCATCACCGTGTTTTCGCAAATGCTCATGTATAGGAGAATCTTGCGTTAATGGTGTCGTTAAGACAATACGAATTTTATCTTGTTTTAACACATAAGATGTTCTGTCTCTAATTCCAGTCTCTAATCCTGCGTACGCCAAAGACTGGTATCCGAAAGCGGTTTTATAATAATGTGCTGATTGCTTTGCATTTCCTACGTAGAATTCTACATAATCGGTTCCTAATAATGGAAGAAAATCTTGTGCTCCTTCAAATATTTTTTCCAGTCCGTATTCTACTGATTTTACTTCTTTTGACATGATATTTATTTTTTGATTTGGCAAATCCGATTTTGCAGCGCGGATAAACGGATTTGCAAAGTTTTTATTAATTTAAAAAGATATTTCTGGTTATAAGACCTAACCCCTGATGGAAGCAGCGTTCTTTGTGTTTTTCCTTTAAAACACAAGTTATAGCTGACAGCAAAAAACAACTCCTTGTTACTCTACCCAAGATTTATAGTATTGCCCATCATCAATTCCCATTGCTTCTTCGGTAACCATTAAAGGACGAAATGTATCCACCATTACCGCTAATTCATGAGTTATGGTTTGACCAATGCTTCGTTCCATTGCCCCAGGTGCCGGACCGTGAGGAATTCCTTTTGGATGCAAAGTAATATGGCCATGCTCAATGTTATTGCGGCTCATGAAGTCACCATCTACATAATACAACACTTCATCACTGTCGATATTGCTATGATTGTAAGGTGCCGGAATTGCTTTTGGGTGGTAATCATACAGTCTTGGAACAAAAGAGCAAACTACAAAAGTCGCCGTTTCAAATGTCTGATGCACTGGTGGTGGCTGATGTACGCGACCTGTTATAGGTTCGAAATTATGAATGCTAAATCCATAAGGAAAATTATAGCCGTCCCAACCGACCACGTCAAAAGGATGTGAAGCGTAAACAACCTCATGCATCATACCTTCTTTTTTTATTTTAATAAGAAAATCACCTTTTTCATCGTGCGTTTCTAACTCATTTGGCAAAATAAAATCACGTTCGCAAAACGGAGAATGTTCAAGATGCTGACCCGATTCGTTTTTATAGCGTTTTGGGGTATAAAATGGTGCAAATGATTCTACGTAAAACAATCTGTTTTCTAAAGTTTCGAAATCGATTTGATAAATAATTCCACGCGGAATGATAAGATAATCACCGTATTTAAATGAAATATTACCCATCATGGTACGCAATTTCCCTTTCCCTTTATGAATAAAAATCATCTCATCCGCATCGGCATTTTTATAGAAATACGTACGTAAGGATTGTTTTGGCGCAGCCAATCCAATGGCACAATCCTTATTGACCAGCATGGCTTTGCGGCTGTCCAGGAAATCGTCTTCGGGCTTTAACTCAAAACCTTTTAATAATATAGATTTTATATTTTTTCCAATTGCAATTTTTGGCTCAACGGAATAGGAATTAAGAATTTCCTTTACTTGTGTTGGCCTGTGAACATGGTATAACAATGACGAATGACCATGAAATCCTTCTGTTCCAAAAAGTTGTTCATAATACAACCCACCGTTTGGCTTTTCGAATTGCGTGTGTCTCTTTTGGGGGAAATTTCCCAATTTATGATATATAGGCATGATTTTTTTGTTTAAAAGTGTAACAGATTAAAGTTGAGATTACTTTATAATGTGCTATGCTAAATCAAAAAAAGGTCACTTACTCAGGATTTCTCTTGATGAGGAATTGAAGATAATCTAATAAACCTGGCCATTTTGTTTTCATTGTAACAAATGTCGGAATTATTATTGATATATTTTACAATTAAAACAAAAACCCAATACTGAACCAAGTGTATCCTTTTGCAGTTTCAGGAGACCAGGAATGTTTTATTTCTATAGGTCCAATCACTGTTTCAAGACCATATCCTACTGCATATCCTGAATATTTTGGCATTGAAATCCAATCAACTGTTTCAAAAATTCTATCTCCAATATTAGCAAAATTTGCTGAGAAGTTGACATGATTGTTCTTATAAAACTCAAAATCAATAGTTCCGGTTGATTTTATATAGCTATTAGCAGCGACGCTTAAATAATCATAACCATATAAATATTTAAAGTTATTTACAGGGTTGTAGCCATAGCCCCCCAAAATAAAATTAAAAAAAGCTACACTTTCATTACCAAATGAAAATCCCGCATCGGTTTGAAATTTTACTGTGGCATTTTTAAAAAGTGTCGCAGCTATTCCAAAATCGCCTTTTGCAATAGAGAACGGTTTAAAATCTCCAGTATAATTTGACGAGAATAAATACGATTGAATATCTCCTGAGAAATACCACCCTTTTTTAGGAAAATATTTATTGTCAAAGGAATCGAATTTCATATACCCAAAAGCACTTAAATAATTGCTATTGTCAATTACATTAGCCAGTGTTTCCGATTTTATTTTTAAAAATTTTAGTTCTACCCCGCCTCCTATCAAAAACTTTTGCACAAATAAAGATTGAAAATAAGCTTGATTAGTCAGATCTGTAAAATCAATATTGATTGAATTTACTTCACTTAAATTCAAATTAGTTATTCCTTTAGCTACATTTCTATTAAATTGATTGAACTGAGATTTAAAACCATAACTCATTTTAAATCCATTCTCCACATAATAATCTAAATTGAATCTGATGTTGTCCCCTAAAACAATGTCAACTGAGGCTATATCATTTTTAAAAAGTGTTCTCTTACGTGTCAAATTAACCAAAACAGCGCTTTTAAACAAATTATCATAATGCAAACCAAATTTCAAATACGTCTTTGTGGGATTTTCTTTTAAGACGATATTCAAATCCTCGTCTTGATTATTAGCATCTAACGAATACGATATAGCACTAAAATTTTGAGTCGCATTAATATTATTTATCCCCTTGAGTAAATCATTGTATGTAGTTTTTACTCCTGGTTTAAATCGTAGTTTTCCAATAACATAATCCTCTGTATAATTTTCCAATTCATTACAGTTTATATTTTTAATTTGTAAACTATCGGTTACTATTTTCAGGGCCGGCTTCTTGTAAGGGTTTGTCTCATCAACCAACAGTTTTAATTTTTCAAAAACAGAAAATGTCGCTTCTTCTCCCTTTCTAATAATTTCTTTTCCTTTATCAAATGATATGACACCGTAATTTTTGATATCCGGTTTTATATAGATATCAGTGTCTTTTACATTTCTCTTCATTCTCTCTATGGATTGAAGATTGGTAATTTGCACCAAAATCCGTGTAGCATCTTTAAGTTGGGTTCTGTCCAATAAATCATTCTGAACATCCACACCAATAATAATATCCGCTCCGAGTTTCCTAACCTCTTCAATCGGATAATTATTGGCTACGCCGCCATCTACAAGTAGCTTCCCATCAATTTCCACAGGAGAAAACAAAGATGGAAATGCAGAACTGGCAATCATAGCCTGAGCTAAATTCCCTTTATTCAATAAAACCTGTTCACCAGTTTCTATATTGGTACCGATACATAAAAAAGGTATTGGAAGCTGGTTGAAGTCTTTTATATGTCTAACGTTTCTAGTAATTCTACTCAATAAATTATAATTATACATCCCCTTTGATAATGCCTCAGGGATTCCTATTTTTAGTTTATTAAACGGC
Organism: Flavobacterium rhamnosi; assembly: GCF_048286515.1. Classification (NCBI taxonomy): domain Bacteria; kingdom Pseudomonadati; phylum Bacteroidota; class Flavobacteriia; order Flavobacteriales; family Flavobacteriaceae; genus Flavobacterium; species Flavobacterium rhamnosi. The sequence goes on from NZ_JBLVPS010000003.1 coordinate 103,843, forward strand.
AACACCAAAGCATATAACTCGTCGTTTCTTCTTTCATAAAAATTTTTGGAAGATCGGGGAATGAAGTCATTTAATAATTCATCAAAATTAGTTGCCTGAAAAATGGAATCAATCTGGCTTGCATTATATCCCGAGGCATATAGACCTCCAACAACTGCTCCCATACTTGTCCCACCAATATAATCAATTTTGATTCCTGCTTCTTCAAGTACTTTTAAAACACCAATATGCGCAAAGCCCTTTGCTCCACCTCCACTTAAAACCAAACCTACTTTTGGTCTGTTCTGCTCTTGCGAAAATAAAGTCGAACTAAAACTAAAAACAATGAACAACAGCGCAATTTTCTTCATAAACAGCAATTTGGTAAAATTCGGTGGTATTAATTATTGATTTGTTGCCTTGTAAAATTCGGTAATTTTTTTGGCTTTCGATATACCTATAACGTCAGAAATTTCTTTTTCTGACGCCAACTTCAATCTTTTAACACTTTTAAAGTGCTGAATCAAAGTCAACATCGTTTTTTCTCCAATGCCAGGAATAGATTCTATCGAAGAATTTAGTGCGGCCTTGCTTCTTTGATCTCTGTGATGTGTAATTCCAAAACGATGCGCTTCGTTTCGCAACTGCTGGATTATCTTAAGGGTTTCTGATTTTTTATCTAAATATAACGGAATAGAATCTCCCGGATAAAACAACTCTTCCAGCCTTTTGGCAATTCCAATTATAGCTATTTTTCCTCGCAAACCCAGTTCATCAATACTTTTCAGTGCTGCTGACAATTGTCCTTTCCCTCCATCAATAATTATTAATTGCGGCAAAGGCTGTTCCTCCTCTAATAGTCGTTTGTATCTTCTGTAAACAACTTCGGTCATAGACGCAAAATCATCCGGCCCTTCTACTGTTTTTATATTAAAATGACGGTACTCTTTTTTACTCGGTTTTCCATCTTTAAAAACCACACAAGCCGCAACGGGATTTGTTCCTTGAATATTCGAGTTATCAAAACATTCGATGTGCCTTGGCTCCACTGGCAATCGCAAATCTTTTTGCATTTGCGCCATAATTCTTTTCGTGTGACGATCCGGATCTACAATTTGCAATTGTTTGAGTTGTTCGATTCGGTAAAACTTAGCGTTACGAATGGACAAATCCAGAATTTGCTTTTTATCTCCCAATTGTGGAATAGTGATTTTTATATTTTCACCTAGATCAACAGGAAATGGAACGATTACCTCTCGAGACAATAATTGAAAACGCTCTCTCAATTCAACAATCGCTAATTCTAATAATTCTTCATCCGTTTCGTCTAGTTTCTTTTTGATTTCCATCGTATGCGAACGAATAATCGAACCGTGAGAAATTTGCAAGAAATTCACATAGGCTGCACTTTCATCCGAAACTATCGAAAACACATCGATATTGGTGATTTTTGGATTCACAATTGTAGAACGAGATTGGTAATTTTCAAGAATCTCTATTTTCTCTTTTATTTTTTGCGCCTCTTCAAAATGCATTTCAGCAGCCAGATTCGTCATCACCCGTTTGAAATCTTTCATGCTTTCCTTGAAATTCCCTTTTAAGATTTCGCGAATCGCGTCAACCTGAGCTTGGTAATTTTCTAAAGTTTCGTGACCTTCACAAGGCCCCATGCAATTTCCAATATGATATTCGAGACAAACCTTGAATTTCCCGCTATCAATATTGCTTTTACTCAAATCATAGTTACAAGTTCGCAGTGGGTACAATTCTTTAATTAGTTCTAAAATGGTATTCACCGTTTTGAAACTCGTATAGGGCCCAAAATATTCCGAACCGTCTTTGACCATTCTTCGAGTGGCAAAAATGCGTGAAAAAGGTTCTTTTTTAATACATAACCAGGGGTAACTTTTATCATCCCGTAACAATACATTATAGCGTGGCTGCAAGGTTTTTATAAGGTTGTTTTCCAATAAAAGCGCATCCGTTTCCGTAGGAACCACAATGTGTTTTATGGTCACAATTTTCTTAACAAGCACATTAGTTTTGGCCGTATCATGAATTTTATTAAAATAAGAAGAAACCCTCTTTTTTAAATTTTTGGCTTTGCCTACATACAATATTTTCCCTTCTTTATCGTAATATTGATATACTCCGGGATTATCAGGCAAGGTCTGAATTTGTAAGGCTAAAGTTGTTAGATTCATCTAACAAAGTTAATCTCAAAAAACACAAAATACAAATCAATACTCTCGAATTCTTTCCTCTAAAAGTTTTATCAGAATTTTACTTTCTAAATCGTTATTATCCTTATTTTTATCTTTTCAATACCTTATGATAAAAATCAATACCACACCTATAGTCCTTTTTGGCGAAAGCATTATTCCCGGCGAAAGTAAAACCATCAATGTGGAAATTGCCAGATTACATACCACCACAAAACTTAACATTCCTATAATCGTAAGAAGATCCAAATTTGATGGACCCGTAGTGCTTTTCTCAGCAGGAATTCATGGTGATGAAATTAATGGCGTGGAAATCGTACGACAGCTTATCCATAAAAAAATAAACAAACCCAAAAGAGGTACAGTCATTTGTATTCCAATAATTAACGTGTATGGCTTTGTCAACAAATCCAGAGAATTCCCTGATGGTCGTGATTTAAACCGAGTCTTTCCCGGAAGCAAAACCGGTTCTTTAGCAAGCCGTTTTGCATTTCATATTTTAGCTGAAATCATGCCACTTGTAGAGTATGCTGTAGATTTTCATGCTGGTGGAGCGAGCCGTTTCAACGCACCACAAATTCGTGTGGCTCACAATAATGAAGAATTAAAAGTACTAGCCGATGTTTTTAACGCCCCTTTTACCTTATACTCCAGAAACATTATGGGCTCTTTTAGAAGTTCTAGCGAAAGAATGAATGTCAAAATGTTGCTCTTTGAGGGCGGAAAATCACTAGATATCAACAATGATATAGCCGATGAGGGTGTAAATGGTGCAAAGCGTTTATTAGCTCATCTTGATATGCTGGACCCAAAGCATACAGTAGTCAAACAAAAATCGCACACCATTTATATTGAAAAATCCGGCTGGATAAGAGCTAAATGCTCCGGATTGTTGCACGACTATAATACAATTGGGAAATTTATTAAAAAAGGAACTATCCTTGCTACGATAACGGACCCTTATGGAAAGTTTGAACGAAAAGTAAAAGCACCAAATGACGGTTACGTAATCAATGCCAATCATTCGCCTATAGTTTATGAAGGCGATGCCATTTATCACATGTCCAACACTATCGAAGAAGATGAAGAATAAAAAAGAATTAAGACTTAAACACAAAGCGTTGCGAAATTCACTTTCGGAAAATGAATTAGAAGAAATGAGTTTAGCTATTGCCAATAAAGTATTGGCGCTTCCTATTTGGGGGAAAACCTATTTCCATATTTTTCTTCCAATTACGGAACACAAGGAAGTTAACACCGAATTTATTCTGCACTTGCTATCAGGGAAAGACAAGGAAATCATTGTTTCGAAAGCCGATTTTGAAACGAGAAACATGACTCATTTTCTATTGACTGACAATACTAAAATTAAGAAAAATCAATATAATATTCCCGAACCTGTTGCTGGAATTGAAGTTCCTTCTACTAAAATTGATGTAGTTTTTGTGCCGCTTCTGTCTTTCGACAAAAAAGGAAACCGAGTGGGCTATGGTAAAGGATTTTACGATAAATTTTTATCTGATTGCAAACCTGATGTAATCAAAATTGGTCTTTCTTTCTTCGAGCCCGAAGAATTGATTTCAGATATTTTCGAAGGCGATGTCAAACTGGATTATTGTGTGACTCCAAACTCAATTCACTCCTTTTAATTTTTAATCCGTACTTTCGCAATATATAAAGCCTAATTAAAGCTATGAAAAAATTTCAATACTCAAAATTTGCAACAATTATTTTAATTGCTGTATTCACTATTTCACTATCTAACTGTGCTGTTAGAGTGGGAACAAACTCGAATAGAGCCACTTACAAGACCAAAAGGCTACCACCAGGACAAGCCAAAAAAATATATGGAGGAAAAAGTGCTAAACGTTATGCCCCAGGACACAATAAATAAACAAAAAAAAGACCTATTCAAATTATTGAAAATAGGTCTTTTTTATTTTGTGAACTAATGCTTTAAAAATCAGTCATGTTTGTGATGAAATGCTTTTTTATTGAAAAAAATCAAGATTCCCACTCCTGTAGAAATAGCCATATCGGCAATATTGAAAATAGCATTGAAAAAGGTAAATTCTTTTCCGCCCCAAATTGGCACCCAACCTGGTAAAATTCCATGCCAAAAAGGAAAATAAAACATATCTACCACTTGACCATGAAACCAAGTTCCATAGGGTTTGTCCGCAAACAAAGTAGCCAGTTGCTGGTGACTGTCATCAAAAATAACTCCGTAGAAAACAGAATCTATTATGTTCCCAAAAGCACCTGCAAGAATTAACGCAATTGCAACTATTAAATAATTAGAACTGTGTTTTCTTTCAACAGAATCCCACAACCAATATCCAATTCCTCCAACGGCAACCAATCTAAAAAGTGTCAGGAATAATTTTCCATACGCACCCGGGATTTTGGTCCCCCATGCCATTCCTTCATTCTCGATAAAAAGAATTTTGAACCATTTAAACACTTCAACTTCTTCGCCTAAAATAAAATTAGTTTTAATGTATATTTTTGAAACTTGATCGACAAGTAATATGATAAAAATAAGGAGATACGCTTTTCGTAATGACATTTTATAAATTTTAATGGCGCAAAAGTAACAATTTAATCAAAAAAAACGCTCCCAATGGAGCGTTAAATATTGCTTAACAAGAAGTTTATCGTTGCAAGTTTTTTGCTTCAATACTCATTGTTGCATGAGGAACGATTTTCAATCTTTCCTTTCCTATTAATTTGCCCGTTACTTTGCAAATTCCGTATGTTTTATTTTCTACACGGAAAAGTGCATTTTTCAAATCACGAATAAACTTTTCCTGACGAATCGCCAGTTGTGAGTTTGCCTCTTTTGACATCGTTTCGCTTCCCTCTTCAAAGGCTTTAAATGTAGGCGAAGTATCGTCAGTCCCATTGTTCAAATCATTCATGTAAGCACTTTTTATCAAATCTAAATCTGCTTGTGCTTTTTGAATTTTGTTAAGGATTATCTCTTTGAACTCTGCTAAATCAGCGTCAGAGTATCTTGCTATTTCGTCTACCATCTTTATATTATTTTGTAATTAATATCATTGTTTTTATTTCGTCAAACTCTATTTCTGTACCGTTTTCTATTTCATCTGCAAAAACCAAATCACTGGTTAATGTTTCTGATTTTATATACGCTTCATTTGTAAGGATTGCCTTTTCTAAAAGTCCGTTTCTTTTCAATTGAACTTTAATTTTATCAGTAACTTCAAATCCCGAATCTTTACGGATATTCTGAATTCTGTTTACCAATTCTCTGGCAATTCCCTCTTGTTTTAATTCTTCAGAAATTGTAATGTCAAGCGCAACCGTTATTCCGTTTGAATTGGCTACCAGCCAACCTTCAATATCTTGTGATGTTATTTCTACATCTTCTAATGTTAAAGTTACGTTATTTCCTGCAATAACAATATTCAGACTCCCTTCCTTGTCCAACTGACTGATCTGATCTTTAGAAAACCCTTGTATTTCCTTAGAAATCAAACCCATATCCTTTCCAAAGCGCGGTCCAAGTGCCTTAAAATTAGGTTTAATTTGTTTTACCAAAACACCCGAAGCATCATCCAAAAGTACGATTTCTTTTACGTTTACCTCTGCTTTTATAAGGTCAGAAATGGCTTCAATTTCAGCTCTTTGATTCTCGTCAAGTACTGGTATCATTACCTTTTGCAAGGGTTGACGCACCTTTATCATTTCCTTTTTTCGGAGCGACAAAACCAATGATGAAATGGTCTGCGCCTTCTCCATTTTGCTCTCTAACATTTTATTAACAAAGTTTTCAACGTGTTTTGGAAACTCCGCCAAATGTACACTGTCGTACTTTTCCGACTGTGTTGCTAAAGTTAAGTCTCTGTAAAGTTTGTCCATAAAGAATGGAGCAATAGGCGCACCTAGTTTACTTATGGTTAACAAACAGGTATATAGTGTTTGATAAGCTGCAATTTTATCTTGTGCATAATCTCCTTTCCAGAAGCGTCTTCTACACAAACGAACGTACCAGTTACTCAGGTTTTCCTGTACAAATTCAGAGATTGCACGGGCTGCTTTCGTTGGTTCGTAATCGGCATAAAAACCATCAACATCTTTTATTAATGTGTTCAATTCCGAAATGATCCATTGGTCAATCTCAGGCCTTTCATTTAATGGAATCTCCGCTTCTTCGAATTTGAAACCATCAATATTAGCATAGAGACTGAAGAAGGAATACGTGTTGTATAATGTTCCAAAGAATTTTCTTCGAACCTCAGCAATTCCTTCCAGGTCAAATTTTAGGTTGTCCCAAGGATTTGCATTCGAAATCATATACCAACGGGTAGCATCCGGACCATATTCTTTCAATGTTTCAAAAGGATCCGCAGCATTCCCTAAACGTTTAGACATTTTTTGCCCGTTTTTGTCTAAAACCAGTCCATTAGAAACTACATTTTTATACGCTACTTTATCAAAAACCAAAGTTCCAATAGCGTGTAATGTATAAAACCAGCCTCGTGTTTGATCCACCCCTTCCGCAATAAAATCAGCAGGAAAATCTTTATTCTCGTCTATCTTATCTTTGTTCTCAAAAGGATAATGCCATTGTGCGTAAGGCATTGAACCCGAATCAAACCAAACGTCAATCAAATCCGCTTCACGTGTCATTGCTTTTCCTGAAGCAGAAACCAGAATAATTTCATCGACTACATTTTTATGCAAATCAACTAAGTCATAGTTTTCCTCCGCCATATTCCCTATTTCAAAACCTTTGAAAGGATTTTCTTTTTGAAAACCGGCTGCAATCGACTTTTCTATTTCGTTGTATAATTCTTCGACAGAGCCGACTAATATTTCTTCTTGTTTGTCTTCAGTTCTCCAAATTGGCAATGGAATTCCCCAGAATCTTGAACGCGACAAATTCCAGTCATTGGCATTTTTTAACCAATTCCCAAAACGTCCTTCTCCAGTAGCTTTCGGCTTCCAGTTGATCGTTTCGTTCAAGTCGAACATTCTGTCTTTAACTTCAGAGATTTTTATAAACCAAGAATCTAAAGGATAATATAAAATAGGCTTGTCTGTTCTCCAACAATGTGGGTAACTGTGCACGTATTTCTCAACCTTGAAGGCTCTATTTTCTTCTTTTAATCGAATAGCGATTTCAACGTCTATAGAACGTTCCGGTGCTTCACCATCATTATAATATTCATTTTTGACGTACTTACCGGCATATTCACCCACATGCGATGTAAATTTTCCTTGTAAATCTACTAATGGAACCGGAGTGCCATTTTCGTCAAGAACCAACATTGGCGGTACTTCCGGACTTGCCTCTTTAGCTACTTTTGCATCATCCGCACCAAACGTTGGCGCTGTATGTACAATTCCTGTCCCATCTTCTATCGTAACAAAATCGCCTGAAATTATTCTAAAAGCATTTTCTGCATTTTGGTATGGTAAAACAAATGGCAGTAACTGCTCGTAACGTATATTAACCAAATCAGCTCCTTTACATTCAGCAAGAATTTGATAAGGAATTTTCTTATCGCCTTCTTTGAAATTTTCAAAATCAGCTGGTTCAGAACTTTCGAAGAAACCTTTTCCGAATTGTTTACCAACTAAATTCTTAGCCAAAATCAATGTTGCCGGACGGAAAGTGTATTGATTAAATGTCTTTACCAAAGCATATTCGATTCTTGGACCTAAAGTCAAAGCCGTATTACTCGGCAATGTCCAAGGCGTTGTCGTCCACGCCAGAAAATAGATTTCATCTAAATCCAAAGCCTCTAACTTGTAATGCTGTAAATTTTTTGAAGTGATATAATCATAAAACTTAGAGAACAACAATTCTCTGTCTGCTTCAATCACTTTGAATTGCGCCACAACAGTCGTATCCGTTACATCTCTATAACTTCCTGGTTGGTTTACTTCATGTGAACTTAGACCTGTTCCTGCTTTTGGAGAATAAGGTTGAATCGTGTACCCTTTGTACATCAGATCTTTCTTATAGATTTCTTTCAAAATCCACCAAACCGTTTCCATATATTTAGATTTATAGGTCACATATGGATCTTCCATGTCAACCCAATATCCCATTTTTTCAGTCAGATCATTCCACACATCGGTATAACGCATGACGGTTTTTTTACACGCTTCGTTATATTCTTCGATGGAAATCGTCTTTCCAATATCCTCTTTGGTAATCCCTAATTCTTTTTCGGTACCTAATTCCACAGGCAAACCATGAGTATCCCAGCCCGCTTTACGCTTTACTTGGAAACCTTTTTGAGTTTTATATCTGCAAAAAATATCTTTAATAGCACGCGCCATTACGTGGTGAATTCCAGGCAATCCATTTGCCGAAGGCGGACCTTCAAAAAACACGAATGGTGGATTTCCTTCACGAGTGGTTACGCTTTTCTCAAATATATTTTCTTTCTTCCAAAAATCAAGTACTTCTGACGCTACAGTAGGTAAGTCAAGTCCTTTGTATTCAGTAAATTTTGTGCTCATTTTATCCTTTTCTAAATCGAGGTGCGAAAGTAAGGAATTTTGAATAAAACAAAGAAAAGAAGAGGGAAAATAGACGAAATTGGAGTAATAATTCGAGAAAACTGAATCAAAATATCCTTTTATTGCCTTCTAGGAGAAAACTTCTTTCAAAACGTCTAAAGATTTTGGTTTTTTAAAGCCTTCCAAATGAAAACTGTAGTAATCAATTAGAATCCTTAAAACTATTTGTCTTTCAATGACATGGAATATTTTTTGATTGTTATCAAATTTTAAATCAATGAGTTTTTTAAACAAATTACTTTCCTGTTCGGTAAGCGAACTAATGGCATGAAATGGGGTAAAAACACCTTCGTTCATTTCGAAAAAAGGCATATCCATATCAGAAATATCGGGGTAAAAGCCCAAATATTTCGTAGTTTCCAATAGCAAAATCAAATGGAAATTAGCAATTTCATCGTGGTTATCCAACCAATGCAGGGCTGTTTCTAAAAAAGTAAACAGGTGCTCATTTTTTTCTTCTTCGTGAATCGAATGATGCAGAATTTCCGAAACAAACATTACGATCGTGCTTTTATAAATATCCGAATGAATGGAATGAAAAGGTGAAGCAATTTTTATTTCCTTGAAATTTTCTAAGGTGCCTTTGTTTTTGTGAACAGCCTCAATTTCGAGAATGGTCAACGGCTGAAAATAGGCGATTTTCTGATTTGACTTTCTGGACGAAAAAGCATCCCGAACAAAATAAGATTTCAAACCATGAGAAAGTGTAAAGCATTTCACAATCAGGCTTTTTTCCTGAAATTTTAACGACGAAATGACAATGGCTTTGGTTTTTACTAACATATTAATTACGATATTACGATTTGAAATTCGTAATCTATCTGATTATCATTACTTTTTTAACTTTAGTTTCCACTCCATCTTGCGCCGAAATAAAAATCATATACACTCCCGAAGCGACTTTGTGTTTGCCAAAAGCAGTCGTATCCCATTCTATTGTCCCACCTTCGGAAGTGGTTTCATGAACCAGATTCCCTTCGATATCAGTGATCTTAATATTGGCTTTATCCAGTAATCCGGCAATTTTAACCGTTCCCTGATATTCCGGTCGCACTGGATTTGGATATACATACGCATTGCTTAAATCATCATTTGCAGCAGTTGAGACTCCTTTGAAAGAAACTAAACCTTTGGCAGTAGCTATGAAAACTTCGCCAGTTGTACTGTTTATGTCAATATCATTTATAACATTACTGGGCAAAGGAGAATTGCTGGCCGTAAAATGATACTTGGTTTCCTGACCGTTTGGCGAGACTAAAAAAACACCTGAATCTGCAGTACCAATCCACTTATTATTTGCTCCGTCAACAACAATATCAGTGATGAATTGCTCGTATAATAATTCTTGCGCCAAGTCATCTTCTAAAATAATTATAGGATTAGCCCTCAACTGGTCTTCCGTTTGAAAACTTCCCACACTAGACAAAACCCGTAATCCCTTTGTAGTTCCTATCCAAAGTTGGCTCCTGTTATCGACTGCAACTACCCTCACATCAGAGACAGGCAAATTCCCGGTATCAGGGCCAGTCGTTATTTTTTTGAATTTATTGCTGGTCTCGTTAAAACCAATCACGCCATCTCCACTTGTTGAAAGCCATTTAGTCCCATATTTATCGATCGCAATTGTTCCAAAATTATTATCAATTGGCGAGTCTAGAATAGCATCCATAGCATAACTTTGCCATTGTCCAGAAGATTTCAACAATTTCAATCCATTTTTTACCCTGCTATTTGTAACCCAAAGATTCCCTGATTTATCAAATGCTGCTCCATTTATTCTAACATCAATATAATTTGGCCCCGCAAAGGTTAATGATTCCAGTCCACTATTCAATTGATTGTACAAAATCGTAGGTTCGTCATTTTCAATTTTTAGTAATCCTGAAAAAAAAGAACTAGCATACACTTCATTTTCATTACTTGGATTAACAGTGATTCTGGTCATTGATTTAGCTCCCAAAACTTTCTCATATGAAATATTCAGCCATCCTGCTTCACTGAATTTGCTTACGCCATAACTATCTAAGTCATACGGATTATAATCTACTGTATAATCGCCGTAAACAGTCCAAAGTGAATTTGATGCCGCTTGAAGTGCAAAAATATTATTCCGTGAAGGCCCGATTGGAGTCGTATTCTCAAAAGCTGTAGCTGAAGAAAGGGAAGTGGTAATCAATCCATCTTCCTTTGTTCCAATAAACACTGTATCCCCTATTACTGTTGCACAATTAAAACTAGGAGTACTTTCGGTAATTTGATTAGTGTTTATTTGGCGGACCAATGCCATCTGACTGTTGTAAATATAAATACTATTTAAAGTTGCTACTACCATATAATCGGCAGTTGCCCTCATATCCAAAGCTGGCGACGAAAGAGCCAAATACCCTGTAAATGAATTTGCACCCACATTATATTTATGAATGTAGCCTGCAGCATTAACCGCAAACAAATCTACACCTAATGCTGCTATGCCAGACCAGTTTCCGTTAGCAATTGTCTCCCACTGACTAAAATCAACTAAGTTTTTATTAGAAATAGCGGCTCTTTTTACACCATTATTTGTAGCTGCATAAATAAACCCATCCAAAATTTCCGTTTGATTAACAATTATCTCCGCACCATTTGCACCAATAAAATAGGTGTCGCCAAATTGCATTGTAGTCAAATTAAACTGAACGATTCCAAAATCACAGGAAACATAAGCAATCCCTTCAAATTCCATTAAGTGATTGATTTTTTTTATGTTTGAGGGAAGTTGTTTATTGATTATATCCACCACATTAAGCATATTCCCATCAGCTTCATTGATGACTATTAACAATCCCGTTTCGTATCCTACAATTGTTTTATTGAATGTTGCGCTGTGGTATACTGCGGAAATGGTTTCTCCAGAAAGACCGTCAATAGTATTGGTGGTTTTAATTTGACTTGTTGTTCTATTTTCTGAAAACAAGGCGTTTTCTGAAGCCGCAAAAATAAAAGTTGCAGATTCTGAAACATCTTTAATTTCATTGTATGAAAAATATCCTTGCCACGACAAATTACTTTGGGCAAAACCCAACTGGGCAAAAAATAAAAGCAAAAAACATAAAACGCTCTTTTTCATTATTTGCATACCTATTAGTTTGCAAATATAGAACAAACGAAAGTATTAGAATTTTGTTACACAAAAAAAATGCCTTCAATCCGTAACGTCGGACTGAAGGCATTTACATTATAATTAAACTTGATTTATACCACTCCCTGAGCAAGCATAGCATCAGCTACTTTTACAAATCCTGCAATGTTGGCTCCTTTTACATAGTCAACATAACCGTTAGCATCAGAACCATATTTCACACAAGAAGCATGAATATTCAACATAATTCCTTTTAGTCTTTCGTCAACTTCTTCAGAACTCCAGCTTAACCTTAATGAGTTTTGAGACATTTCTAAACCAGAAGTTGCAACTCCACCTGCATTAGAAGCTTTCCCTGGCGCAAACAATAATTTTGCGTGTTGAAAAACAAGTACTGCTTCTGGCGTAGTTGGCATATTAGCACCTTCAGCTACACAGATACATCCGTGTGCCACTAAAGCTTTTGCCTCGGCTTCATTCAATTCGTTTTGAGTAGCACAGGGCAACGCAACATCACATTTCACCTCCCAAGGACGTTTTTCTGCAACGTATTTTGCATTTGGATATTTAGTAACATAAGCACTAATTCTTCCTCTTAACTCATTTTTAATTAACATTACATGAGCTAATTTTTCTGCATCAATTCCATCAGCATCGTAGATATATCCACCAGAATCTGACATGGTCACCACTTTTCCACCTAATTGAGTAGCTTTTTCAGCAGCATATTGCGCTACATTTCCGGAACCGGAAATCACAACAGTTTTTCCTGTAAAACTATCCCCTTTTGTAGCCAGCATACTTTGAGCAAAATAAACCGCTCCGTAACCTGTTGCTTCTGGTCTAACCAATGATCCTCCAAAAGAAATACCTTTACCTGTCAAAACACCGGTAAATTCGTTTCTAATTCTTTTATATTGACCAAACATATAACCCACTTCTCTTCCTCCAACACCAATATCTCCAGCAGGAACATCCGTATCAGCACCAATATGTTTGCATAATTCCGTCATGAAACTTTGACAAAAACGCATCACTTCATTATCCGATTTTCCTTTTGGATCAAAATCTGCCCCTCCTTTTCCACCACCCATTGGCAATGTAGTTAAGCTGTTTTTGAAAGTTTGTTCGAAAGCCAAGAACTTCAGAATACTTAAATTCACTGAAGGGTGAAAACGAATTCCTCCTTTATATGGTCCTATTGCAGAATTCATCTGAATACGATATCCTCTATTCACTTGAATCTCTCCTTTATCATCAATCCAAGTTACACGAAACGTAATAATTCGATCTGACTCTACCATTCTTTCCAAAAGCATCTTGTTTTGGTATTTCTTATTCTCTTCGATAAAAGGAATTACTGTTTCAGCAACTTCTACAACTGCTTGCATGAATTCCGGCTCGTTCGGGTTTTTTAGGGCAACCGATTCGATAAAAGTAGTAATGCTTTTTGACATAATATTTAGATTATAAACATTTAAGAAAACGTTTTCGTTTGTGCTCACAAAGATACATCTAAAAAGAATATTTGACGTAAAATTTTTATTTTATCAATAGAATTATCTATTTATTAGCCTATTTTAAAGAAATCTGCATTTCCATTACGGTTTATTACGAAATCGTTATAGTTTCCATAAGTAAATGAGAATTTGTTTACTTATTTTTTAATAGTCCTTTTTTAAATTTGGTGAATGATGTTTTTATATATTTGTCTAGATTTGAAAATTTTTCATCTGATGATCAAACTAACAATTTTTACTTTATTTATTTTATTTGGATTTTCAAATGTTTCAAACGCACAATTTGGATTTTCACATGAAGTAGGAATTATCGCTGGTCCCGTGGCCTTTCAATCCGACTATGGTGAACGTTACGACTTTAGCACTAACTCCGGAAATACAGGTTTGGGAATTGGAATTATTCATTACCTGAATTTTTCTTACAAAGCCGAATGTAACTGTTATACTCCGGAAACTTATTTTAACGACCATTTCAAATTAAGATCTGAACTTTCTTATAATAAAACCCAATTAGAGCATTTTGGAGAATGGGTAGAGCCAAACAAAACTTCTCTTGGAGCAGATCAATTGCGCGCAATGAAAGGAAGTACCGCGGTTACAAATATAGGAATGCAACTGGAATACTTCCCGTTGAGTATTAGAGACTTTACAGCAAGAATTGGTAGTATAGGACCATTTGTAAGTCTTGGAGCCCAATTCAGTTATTATAATGCCGAAGCTTATTCAACAATGGGAACTTTGGGAACACCCTTAACTACATTTCCAAAATATTTAATCCCTACAGACGATCGTCCTTATGGATTTTCTACAGAAGGCGGATCGGTCTGGTCAGTAGTTTCAAGTGTAGGATCCCGTTATAAATTAACGCCTTTACAAGATTTAATGATTGATTTTAGATTCCAATATTATTTTTCCAATTGGGTAGACGGCTTAAATCCAAATCCAAAATTTTTTAAGGAAAACAAGGCAAACGACTGGTTAATCTGGTTGAATGTTGGTTATATCTATTACTTACAATAGCAACACTACCATTTATAAAAAACAAAACCCCAATTCTAAAATTTTGAAGTGGGGTCTATTTTTTAACTATATTTTTAAGCCAATGCTTGTTTTAAATCTTCAATTAAATCTTCAGCATCCTCAATACCAACACTCAATCGAACTAAATCGTCTGTAATTCCAATTTCTTTTCGCTTTTCTTCTGGAATTGATGCGTGTGTCATTAAAGCCGGATGATTTGCCAATGATTCTACTCCACCAAGCGATTCTGCTAAGGTGAAAACTTTTAGTTTCTCCAGAAAATCAATCGCATCTTCTTTTTTACCAGAAACAAAAGTAAACGAAACCATACCTCCGAAACCACTCATTTGCTTTTTAGCAATTTCATGATACGGATGCGTAGGCAATCCCGGATAATAAACCGTTTTAACTTTCGGATGGTTGCTTAAAAACGCCACCACTTTTCCTCCGTTTTCGCAATGTCTTTGCACACGTAAATGCAATGTTTTTATTCCTCTAAGTACCAGGAAACTGTCCATCGGCCCAAGTGTTGCTCCTGTTGCAAATTGTTGAAAATGCAATTGTTCTCCAAGTGCTTCGTCTTTTACAATCAATGCCCCTGCAATAACATCAGAATGTCCGCCAAGATATTTAGTTGCAGAATGCATCACAATATCAGCTCCTAAGTCTAATGGTTTTTGTAAATATGGTGTTGCAAAAGTATTATCAACTGCAAAAAGGATTTTATTTGCGGAAGTGACTTTAGCAATTTCTTGAATGTCTGCTAACTTCATCAACGGATTGGTTGGTGTCTCTACCCAAACCAACTTAGTATTTTTATTAATTAATGACTTAAATTTCTCTATATCATTCATATCAACAAAATGGAATTTTATTCCGGAGTCTTTATAAATACGGGTAAACATTCTGTATGTTCCACCGTATAGATCGTCCATCGCAATGATTTCATCTCCAGCTTTGAAAGAACGCAAAATACAATCTGTGGCTGCTAATCCCGAAGAAAAAGCTAATCCTCGTGTTCCGTTTTCAATACTGGCCAATGCATTTTCCAAAGCGCTTCTGGTTGGATTTGAAGCTCTACTGTACTCATAATCTGGATTTATCGGATGTCCAGGACTTGTTTGTACAAATGTCGATGTTTGATATACCGGAGGCATGACCGCTCCCGTACTAGGATCATGATGCTGACCGCCGTGAATAACTTTAGTATTGAATTTCATATCTTAAATTTTTAATGCAAATTTGTTTTACAAATTTACCTTTTAATTTATTTTAACCAAGCCACAAGTAGGTACCTTTGTATTTAATTAACAATTCTAGGATGAAACACTTTATAATTTTTACTTTATTGCTTTTTTCGGCAGCGCGATGTTCTAACGAATTGGTTTTTGAAGACCAGTCTTTCAAGAAAAAAACAACCTTGCCCTGCAAAGAAAATTGCCCTCAAATCAATGTAAAAATACCTGTTGCAAAGGCCGTCCCAATTGTAGCAGACAGCATCAATAAAAAAGTGTTTTCGGTATTGAAGGAGATTATTTATTTTGGAGAAAAACCATATACTTCGACGAATTATGACGGGCTGTTAACCTCTTTTATCGGCTCCTATGAAAAGCTACAGAAAGAATTTCCGAATGAAAAATTTGGTTGGGAAGCTGACATTACAGGACGTTTAAAATACCAATCCGACAGTATATTAAATATAGAAATAAAACATTACACCTATACGGGAGGTGCTCATGGCTATCAAGGGTTGCGCTCGCTGCTATTTGAACCTAGCACCGGGAAATTTATTCCAAACAATAAATTATTTAAAGATAAGAATGCTTTTAAAGCTTTCGCCGAGAAAAAATTCAGAACCAAATATAAAATACCGTCCAATAATTCTATTAATTCAACTGGTTTGATGTTTGAAGACGAGAAATTTAATCTCCCTCAAAATATTTTTTATACCGATAAAGGATTACTTCTTTATTATAATCCCTATGAAGCGGCATCCTATGCTGACGGACCAAAAGAATTACTATTGCCTTATACCGAAGTCAACGATTATTTGGCCCTTAAATAATAAATGGTCTTTAAAAAAATATAAACCTATAGGGAATTTAAGTCCCTATAATTTTTTAAATTTTCTTAAAGACCAAATTATAATATTTTTTAGTACTGCCCAGGTGCTGGGTACCAGTTAAAATTCTTTTGAGCCAGCAAGCCCTAAATAAACTTTCTAATGTTCATCATAAGACCGATGTGCAGCCCTTCGTGAAAATTATTAAAAACCATTGCACCTTCAATGCCTTTTAAGATAAAGCCTGTTGATGTTGGATATTCAGTATAATTGTTGAAGATTTTACTATCAAAATCAACTCTGGTTTGGTTTATAGTTTCAAAAAGCAAAGATTTCATGGCATCCACTTCAGTTTGTGTGGCAATGTGTTCCGGCTTGGTTCCTTTTTTATATTTCTCGATCATTTCGTCTGAAATCATCATGGGTAATCCTGAAAGTTTATAAACCAACAATTGTTGTGTCACAATAACGTGGCCAATATTCCAAATCAAATTATTGCTGAATCCTACAGGAATCGTGTTGAGTTGTTCTAAAGTATAACCTTCCAGAAATTTTGAAATCATATTTCTGCTTGTAGTACTTACGTCGAATGTCTGCTCCATTTATTTAATTTTTTGATAAAAATAATCATTTTCCATCTTAAATGAATTTTCTTTGCACAAAGAAATTGCTATTTGTATGAACAAAATATATTATCTCGCTTCTTGCGATACCTGCAGAAAAATTATTAAATCATTGCCAAAAGACAACAATCTTGTTTTTCATGACATCAAACAAGATCCGATTACAGTTGAAGAATTGGAGCAAATGAGGGAACTTTCAGGGAGTTACGAAGCCCTTTTCAGCAAAAAAGCACAATTATACAAATCAATGGATTTGAAGAATAAATCTTTAACTGAAGATGATTTCAAAAAATATATTCTTGAGCATTATACTTTTTTGAGCCGTCCTGTTTTTATTATTGACGGTAAAATTTTCATTGGTAATACACAACAAAACATGCTGCAGGTAATGAAAGCTTTGGCATAATGTCCAAAAGAAATAGTGCGCTTATCGGCGCCACCATTGTTTCTTTGATTTATGGCGTTACGTTTACTATTGCCAAAGATGTAATGCCATTATACATTGACGCCTACGGCTTTATCCTACTGCGTGCTGGAGGCTCACTGATTTTGTTTTGGCTGGTTTGGCTTTTTACATGCAAAGAAAAAATTGCTCTTAATGACTTCCCCAGAATTATTGCTGCGGCTTTCTTTGGCGTAGCGTTCAACATGCTTACTTTTTTCAAAGGCTTAAGCCTGACTTCTCCCATTAGCGCTGCAGTAATCATGGTTTCAACACCAATGATTGTTTTGACACTTTCGGCATTGATTATGAAGGAACGAATGCAAAAACGAATGGTTTTTGGGATTATCCTTGGTTTAATAGGAACTGCTTTTCTCATTCTTAACGGGAAATCCATTGGCAGCGCAACAAATGCGGGATTTGGAAATTTCCTGGTGTTAATCAATGCGATTTCTTATGGCTTTTACCTGATTATCGTTAAGAAACTAATGGAAAAATACAATGCATTTACGTTTGTAAAATGGATTTATTTATTCGGTTTTATTATGGTTTTGCCTTTTGGCTGGAACCAATTTTCAGCAGTCGAATGGGCTTTAGTTCCTACTGACATTTGCTGGAAAATAGGATTTGTGGTTGTTTTTTCCACATTCCTAACTTATTTGCTGAATTTACTTTCTATGAAAGAATTAAAACCAACCACGGTCGCCGTTTTTATTTATTTACAACCTTTGTTTGCTAGTGTTTTTGCCATAAGCTTAGGAAAAGACGAGTTGAACTGGGTAAAAATTGTTTCGGCAATTTTGATATTTACAGGGGTTTATCTGGTTACACAAAAAAGAAGTTAGAACTCTCAGTGCCAAACTGAAAAACCGAAAATGAAGCACTGAAAACTTTTTTATTATCTTTGGACACTTTTAGAAAAATATATGATACAATCAATGACGGGTTTTGGTAAAGCGACTTTGCAATTACCAACCAAAAAAATCACGGTAGAAGTAAAATCCTTAAACAGTAAAGGTTTGGATTTGAATGTGAGAATGCCTTCTCTTTACCGCGAAATGGAATTGGGTTTACGCAACCAAATCGCGCTAAAACTGGAAAGAGGAAAAGTAGATTTTTCTATTTTTATCGAAAGTACCGCTGAACAAACTTCTACCAAAGTTAATGTGCCAATTATAAAAGCCTACATTAACCAGTTGAGAGAAGTTTATGCTGATGCTGATGAAACTGAATTGATGAAAATGGCTATTCGCATGCCGGACACCATGAAAATAGAACGTGATGAAATCGATGAAAACGACTGGGTTCAAATCCAAACTGTTATCGAAGAAGCGTTACAAAACATCTTGAGCTTTAGACGAGATGAAGGAATGTCTTTAGAAAAAGAATTTCAATTGCGAATTGGTAACATTCGCCAATACATGACCGACGCTTTGGCACTTGATCCAGAGCGAGTTCAAGCCATAAAAGACCGTTTACAAACTGCGATCTCAGAACTTAAAGTTAATGTAGACGAAAATCGTTTCGAACAAGAACTAATCTATTACTTAGAAAAATTAGATATCACGGAGGAAAAAGTACGTTTAACGAATCACCTGGATTATTTCTTAGAAACCATTAACGGAACCGAAGCCAACGGTAGAAAACTAGGTTTCATTACACAAGAAATGGGGCGTGAAATCAATACAATGGGTTCAAAATCCAATCATGCACAAATGCAGAAACTAGTCGTTCAGATGAAAGATGAATTAGAAAAAATTAAGGAACAAGTATTAAACGTATTGTAAATCGTTGATTGACGATTTTATTCCAGAATAAACACAAAATGAGTACAGGAGGAAAATTAATCGTTTTTTCAGCACCGTCAGGATCTGGAAAAACTACCATAGTTAAACATTTATTAAGCAAAGAAGATTTGAATCTTGAATTTTCTATTTCGGCTGCTTCTCGCGCACCACGAGGTGAAGAAGTAAACGGAAAAGATTACTATTTCATGTCTACTGAAGCGTTTAAAAAGCACATCAAAAACGAAGATTTTCTAGAATGGGAAGAAGTCTATCGCGATAATTTCTACGGAACCTTAAAAAGTGAAGTGGAACGTATTTGGGCTAAAGGAAAAAATGTGATTTTTGATATTGATGTAGCTGGCGGATTGCGCATCAAGCATAAATTCCCAGAGGAGACTTTAGCTGTTTTTGTAAAACCACCAAGTGTAGATGAACTAAAAAGAAGACTAAAAGAACGTTCCACTGAAAGTGAAGACAAAATTAACATGCGTATAGCAAAAGCTTCAGTAGAACTTGCAACAGCACCACAATTTGATGTTATTATAAAAAACTACGATTTGGATATTGCTCTTGAAGAAGCGTATCAACTGGTAAAGAATTTTGTGATATAACTTTTATGAAAATAGGCTTGTATTTCGGAACGTTTAATCCCATACATGTTGGGCATCTCATTATTGCCAATCATATGGCGGAGCATGCTGAGCTGGATCAGGTGTGGATGGTGGTTACGCCACACAATCCTTTGAAGAAAAAAAACACTTTGCTGGATGATTCCCACCGTTTGCAAATGGTATACCTTGCCACTGAAGATTTTTCAAAAATTAAACCTTCAGATATTGAGTTCAAGTTATCACAACCTAATTACACCATAAATACCCTAGTTCACCTACAGGAAAAATACCCAAATTACGAATTTTCATTAATCATGGGCGAAGACAATCTCAAGTCGTTGCATAAATGGAAAAATTATGAGGCAATTCTGGCGCATCATGATATTTATGTCTATCCGAGGATTTCTTCAGAGGAAGAGAATCTGACATTCCAAAACCACCCGAAAATCCATATGATTGATGCGCCTGTTGTAGAAATATCATCGACTTTTATTCGCAACAATATTAAAAAAGGAAAAAATGTACAGCCGTTATTGCCTTCGAAAGTTTGGCAATATATAGATCACAATAATTTTTACAGGAAGTAATTACGATAAAACTCTTTTCAATTCCACTTCAATATTTTTGAAAAGAGCATTCAAATTATCGTTTTTACCTGACAATAAAAAAACATTTGTACAGGGCATTTCGATACTGTTCCATAATAACTGAATTTTTTTTTCCTGAATTAAACTTTTTGCATTGCAATTCCAAACGACGGCTATTCCAGTGTTTTTTGAAATTATTTCCAACATTTCGTATTCGGAGGGAATGATATAATTAGGAACCATTGAAGGTCTTTTTTTATTGAAGACATGCAACCAGAACAGTTTGATATGAGGAATTTGAGCATTGTGGCTGAACCATTTTTGCTCGTTTAACCAATATTCGATTGCCATCAAATCTCTTTCTTTAATATCGGATTTTAATTTGGAAGAATCGATATTATTTGAACCTATTATTACTTGTTTAATTTCCCCCACTTTCTGTTGAATGGTATCGAAGGTGTCATATTGTTTAGTGACAACCGCAAAATCGAGCTTTTTAGAATCTACCAGTTCAAAAAGCATATCGTTTTCATGAAAACTAAAATCAATGAATTCAAATTTTGAAACCAAAGCACTCCCCAAACTGCTCATCAAATGTTTGGAAATTCCAATTGAAAGTAAACGATTAGCATTGAATGCTTTGGCACGAAAACCATTCTCCACATTTTCCAAACGGTCTAAAGCCTCAATGATTAAATTATTAAGCAACTTGGCGTACTCCGTTGGCTCCACACCTTTGGATTTTCGATTGAAAAGCTTATAGCCTACATGTGCTTCCAACATCGATATTTGCTGACTTACAGCAGGTTGACTAATAAATAATTCTTTCGCCGCCAAAGAAAAATTTCCATTTTTATATACTGATTTAAACGTTCGATACCATTCTAAATTGACCATGATATAAATATATTTATCACAAACATAATTTAAATTATTTTTACTAATAGCATAATCAACCTAAATTTGTACTAAGAAAATAAATTATGAAGAAAATTGCACTATTTGCTGTTGTAGCATTAACTACAAGTTGCATTACGGTAACTGCACAAAAACTAAATAAAACAAGTATGAAAAAGGTATTATTTATTGTTACCAGTCACGATAAATTAGGTAACACAGGAGAAAAAACAGGATTTTGGACAGAAGAATTTGCAGCTCCATATTACGAATTATTAGACAAAGGAGTCGTCATTGACATTGCTACTCCACTAGGAGGACAGCCGCCAATTGATCCAAAAAGTACAGACCCTTCCGCCGCAACTCCGGACACCAAAAGATTTGATAGCGATACAGAATTACTGGCTAAACTAAAAAATACGCTCAAATTAGTCGATATAAATGAGTCTGATTATGATGCCGTTTTTTATCCTGGAGGTCACGGACCCTTATGGGATTTGGTAAATGATAAAAATTCAAGCGCTTTGATTGAAGCATTTTACACCAATAACAAACCTGTGGCTTTTGTGTGCCATTCCCCAGCTGTATTGAAAAACGTAAAAGTGAATGGTGAATTTCTGGTAAAAGGTAAAAAAGTAACCGGATTTTCTAATACCGAAGAAGCAGCCGTTGGTTTAACTGATATAGTTCCGTTTTTATTAGAAGATGCTTTGCAGGAAAACGGAGCTATCTACAGCAAAGTTGCTGACTGGAATCCGTATGCTGTGGTTGATGGTTTATTGATTACTGGCCAAAACCCGGCTTCGTCTAAATTAGTTGCTGAAAAATTACTAAACCAATTGAATTCAAAAAAATAAGAACATGCTAAATTTCGAATTATACAATCCTACTAATTTAATTTTTGGAAAAGGACAAATTGAAAAATTATCAACTTTAGTTCCACAAGGAGCAAAAATTCTTTTGGCTTATGGCGGGGGAAGTATTTTCAAAAATGGAATCCATCAACAGGTAATCGATAATCTAAAAGGTTTTGAAATCGTAGAATTTGCAGGAATTGAACCAAATCCACATTTTGAAACATTAATGAAAGCGGTTGCACTTATTAAAGAACAAAGAGTCGATTTAATACTTGCTGTAGGTGGTGGTTCTGTAATTGATGGTGTAAAATTCATTTCGGCTGCAGTACATTTTGATGGAAATCCAATGGATCTTCTTCAAAAGCGATTGTTGGTTAAAGATTTGTCTAAAGTGGTTCCTTTCGGAACGATTTTAACTTTGCCGGCAACAGGAAGTGAGATGAACTCTGGCGCAGTAGTTACTATTGAGTCCACCCAAGAAAAATTAGCCTTTGGTGGTTCAGCTTTATTTCCAAAATTTTCTATCTGCGATCCAACCGTAATTGAATCGTTACCAAAAAGACAATTGCAAAACGGAGTTGTCGACGCTTATACACATGTTTTAGAGCAGTATCTTACGTATCCTCATGAAGGGTATCTTCAGGATCGAATTGCAGAAGGAATTTTACAAACCCTAATTGAAGTGGGAGCAAAAGTTGTTGAAAATCCAAAAGATTATGCTTTGGCTTCTAATTTTATGTGGAGCTGTACGATGGCTTTGAATGGATTAATCCAAAAAGGAGTGCCCAACGATTGGGCCACGCATTTGATTGGCCACGAACTAACGGCTTTGTACGGAATCGATCACGCCAGAACGTTGGCCGTTGTAGGTCCAAATTTATACCGGGTGATGTTTGAAACCAAAAAAGGGAAATTAGCACAATACGGAAAACGTATTTTCAATTTGACCGGAACTGACGACGAAATCGCAAACGAAGCCATCAATAAAACATCCGAATTTTTCCAAACTATGGGAATGCAAACTAGATTATCTGATTACACGGAAGAATTTCACAAAACGGCTGATTTTATTGCAAATCGTTTTGAAGATAGAGGGTGGTTAGCGTTGGGTGAAAAACAGAATATTACTTTAGAAAAGGTAAAAGCAATTATTGAAATGAGTTATTAATTCCAAATAACCCTGTTGCTGATTGATAGTATCTCAAAATAAAAAGGCGTTCTCATTTTTATAATGGGGACGCCTTTTAAAATACTAAAACAAAACCAACTAATTCAATCTGCATTATATTTGTTAAATAATTAATTTATAAACACTTACAACGCAGGTTAGATATACATATTGTATTAAATTGTAAAAAATTAAAAATTATTTTCTAATCCCTATAATTATTGCAATTTTAAAACACTTAAAATGCAAATTTCTTGTTCTAATTTTATTTGTATAATCACTACTTTTTTAAGTACTTTTGATTAAATTTAATAAAAAAATGGCCGAAAATATAAAATTTGCAGTGATTGGAGGAGGAAGTTGGGCAACAGCAATCGCAAAAATGCTTTGTGTAAATCTTTCGGAGATTTCGTGGTATATGCGCAATGAATCTGCTATAGAACACATTAAAGCCTACAAACACAATCCAAATTATCTAAGTTCTGTCGAATTTGATGTGAAAAAACTCAAACTCACGAGTGATATCAATGAAGCTGTGGCTTATGCAGATTATATCATCTTTGCAATTCCATCTGCTTTTTTAGATGCTGAATTGGAAAAATTAACCGTTTCATTAAAAGATAAAATCATTTTTTCGGCAATAAAAGGTATCGTTCCCGAAACGAGTTTAATTGTTGGCGAACATTTCCATGTTAAATATGATATTCCTTATTACAATATAGGTGTAATTACCGGTCCTTGTCACGCAGAAGAAGTTGCTATGGAGCGATTGTCTTATCTGACTATTGCTTGTGGTGATGATGAAAAAGCTAAAGTTGTTGCTAAAAACTTATCTGGAAATTACATCAAAACAAAAATTACAGATGACATCATAGGAACCGAATACGCTGCTATGCTGAAAAATATTTATGCAATTGCAGCTGGAATGGCTCACGGATTAGGTTATGGCGACAATTTCCAGTCAGTGTTAATGAGTAATGGAATTCGAGAGATGAAAAAATTCATTAAAAAGGTTCATAAAATGAAACGTAACATCAATGATTCGGCTTATTTAGGCGATTTACTGGTAACGGGTTATTCTGTGTTCTCTAGAAATAGAATGTTCGGAAATATGATTGGCAAAGGCTATACGGTAAAATCAGCAATGATGGAAATGAGTATGGTTGCCGAGGGTTATTATGCCGCAAAAAGCGCCTATAAACTCAATCAGGCATACGGAGCCAAAACACCAATTATTAATGCAGTTTACGACATTCTATACGAAGGAAAGGATGCAAAAACTGTTTTTAAGGCATTGACTGATCAGCTGGATTAATCCAGATAACCGCGAGGTTGCAAATTAATAATCAAATGCAGATCTTATGGAGAAAGATAGAAATATCACATTAAAAATGGAGAAATTTAGTGTTCTCTAGGTATTTCTATTTTGGATTATTTTCTTGGAAATTCAAAAAAATAAAAGACATAACTTTTATCTGACAATAACTCCGTCAACGAATAAAATAGGCACTTCTTCCACAAAATCCTCATTAATCGAATGTGCCTTAAAAGTGTACTTTTTGTCGTGTAGTTTGTCTCCTATGAAAAAAGTCAGCATGAACTCATTATTGAGTGCCAATACACGTTTTTCTATCATTTCGATTTTTACAACTGAAACTGGCGGCACTTCTACAAAAGCATGACGTAGGAGTGATGTTTTTTTCATTTCTCCATCAATAGTTCCAAAAGCTTTGGAAACCACCATGACACTTTCTATTAAGTAATCACTATCGTTTATTAAATAGGCATACCATACTTTTTCCATGAAATCGTCACTCCATTCCTGAACTGCAGCTAGGAATACGTTTTCTACTTCGGGGATGACAATGTCTTTTTTCATTTTTTAAAGATAATAGTTGTTATACCAATAGACAGACTAAATTTTTGCAAACCGAAAGCCTTATCTCAGATGGAAACGAGCCCTGTTTTCTGGCTACTTTAGACAGAAAAAAAGATCTGGTGTAAATCAATAAATTAAATACTTGATTTAAACTGCTCCAGGAAACGCACGTCATTTTCGTAGAACATTCGAATATCGCCGATTTGATACAACAACATAGCTATTCTTTCAATTCCCATTCCGAATGCAAAACCATTATATTCGTCAGGATTAATGCCGCAATTTTTCAAAACGTTAGGATCTACCATTCCACAACCCATAATTTCTAACCAGCCTGTTCCTTTGGTGATTCTATAATCAGTTTCTGTTTTTAAACCCCAATAAATATCGACCTCAGCACTTGGCTCTGTAAAGGGAAAATAGGACGGACGTAAACGGATTTTTGATTTTCCGAACATCTCTTTGGTGAAATATAAAAGCGTTTGTTTTAAGTCGGCAAAAGAAACATCTTTGTCAATGTATAATCCTTCCACTTGGTGAAAAATACAGTGTGAACGTGACGAAACAGCTTCATTACGAAAAACTCTTCCCGGAGAAATTGTACGAATTGGAGGCTTGTTATTTTCCATATAACGCACTTGAACGGATGATGTGTGCGTACGCAATAAAATATCAGGATTGGTTTGAATGAAAAAAGTATCCTGCATATCACGCGCCGGATGATATTCCGGTAAATTCAATGCAGTAAAATTATGCCAGTCATCCTCGATTTCAGGACCTTCAGAAACATTGAAACCTATATTCGAAAAGATATCGATAATTTGGTTTTTTACTAATGAAATAGGATGACGAGAACCAATCGTTATCGGTTCAGCCGAACGCGTCAAATCACCGTAAAAACCTTTGATTTCTTCCTTACTTTCTAAAGCTTCTTGTATGGTTTTTACTTTTTCCTCAGCAGAAGTTTTAAGCAAATTGATCACTTGACCAAATTCCTTTTTTTGTTCGTTTGGCACATTTTTGAATTCAGCAAAAAATTCTTTTAAAAGCCCTTTACTTCCTAGAAATTTAATTCTGAATACTTCTAAATCTTCTTTATTTTGCGTTGAGAAGGCCTGTGCTTCGCCAATATATTCTTTTATCTTGTCTATCATTTTCATCCAATAATTGAGAGTGCAAATTTAGGAAATTTGTTCCAAGTATACTCTTTTAAAGTTTAAAGTTTCCCTCCTAAATTGTGAGATTGTTTTGTTTGTACAGGCAACCTCTTTTTAACCTGTCAATAACATAATCCTTTTAAGCTTGTAATTTAAAAGAACATTACTCTATCAGCTCTCTTTCGATAAAATAGTTTACAATGGCTTCTTTCATTAAAACCGATTGTTCTCCTGCTTTTAATGGAGGTAATTCCTCTTTCACTTTGTAATGAGGCCAACCATCCTCATCAAAAAATTCAAATTCATAGAAACCATACGGCTCTAATAACCTGCAAATCGCGATATGCATCAGATTTAGTTTTTCGTCTTTCTTGTATTCACTATGCACTTTTCCGAGTTCTTGCACTCCAATTAGATAAATGATAGCATCGAGATCTAAATCCTCTCCTTGAGAAAATTGATTAGAAAGTATATTTACAAGCTGTTCCCAGCGTTCTTTAAGTTGTATATCTCTAGACATTTTTATGAATTATCAGTTACGGACCATGAGTTATTAATTCACATCCCATAAAATTATTTGGACAAAGATAAGAACTTGTTAATTGGCAATTGATACCGAACAATTCTTTTATATTTGCACTTCAATTTTTATCAATTAACTTTCATGGGACTTTTAGATATTATTTTGGGTGTTTTTCTTGCGTTTGCTTTGTATAAAGGCTTTAGAAATGGACTTTTTGTAGAATTAGCTTCTTTGATTTCATTGTTAGCCGGAATTTATTTTGCTATAAAATTCTCTTCATTTATCAAGGAAATATTGGTAGGATTTGTTCACTGGAGCCCCCAAACTATTCAAATAATTGCTTTTATTTTCACTTTTATTCTTATTGTAATTGGTGTAACGCTTTTAGGAAAAGTCCTCACTGGGATAGCTGATTTAGCCTTTTTAGGGTGGCTGAACAAATTAGGCGGCGGTTTTTTTCGCGTGTTAAAAACAGTTTTAATAATCAGTATTGTCTTTACAATTTTCGAAAAAATAAATTTCAATAACATTTTAGCAAAAAAAGAAACACTGGACAAATCCCTGTTTTACAATCCAATTCAAAAAACTGCAGGGTATATTTTTCCTTCAATAGCAAAATGGTATGATGGTATAAAAAAGCAGCAGTAGCTAGTTTTAGGATAGAAATCTGCAAATAAAAAACATTTATTTTAACGATAAGACTATGGCTTGAAATCTGAAAGCTGAATTATTTAACCTCCTTTATTGCACTACTATCAATCCAACCTTCCGTTCCATCGGTTAATTGCACTTTTTTCCATTTTCCAATAATTTCCTCTACATACACTTTTGTTCCTTCGTGTAGCACAAAGATTGCCTGACCTCCATTTCTGGGTTCACTTTTTATATCTGCAATTTCTGCAAAAATAATAGCCGGTTTTTCAATATCAAAATGGCTTTTTTCGAAAATTGCGGATAAAACACTTAGCAGAACGAGAAAAATAAATACAAACATTCCAAAAAAGAAAATCCTTTTTGATAAAGTAGTTTGTGATAAATAATACCCTATAAAAAACAACAAGAATAATATCGCAAGTCCAACAGAAATCCATGCCCAGGTATTGTAATGATAGATTCCCGTAAAGTCACGGACTAACTTTCCAAAACCAACCTTAGGCACTACTTTAATTTCATCAATGGTTCTTTTTTGAGCAAATTTTAAGTTGTTGATACTTTCGCTATCATTTGGATTAAGCACCAATGCTTTTTCGTAATTATAGATAGATGGTGCTACTTTATTCAATTTATAATACGCATTTCCCAAATTAAAATACAATTCTGAGGAATGCTTGTTCTCTTTCAAAACACTTTCGTACGCAGTTACCGCATCATCGTATTTCCCTTTTTCGTAGTATTCATTCCCTTTTTCGAAGCCATTTTGGGCAAAGAAAACTTGGGTTGAAAGTAAGAGTATGTATAGTAATTTTTTCATTTCAAAAGTTATAAGTTGTCGATTGACTTTTTGTTAATCGTAAATCTAAATTTATATCTGTTTTTCTAATTCGGAGATTATAAACACCGCTTTATCAAAATCTTGTTGTATCGTAACACTTGAAGATGGTGCATACCGCGCAATTTCACAGTTTTCTGTAAGTGCAATAAAATCATTCACCGCTTCTGGATTTGCATTTCGGGACAACAAAACTTCCTGAATATTATCTTTACTCATTTCTGAAGTCTCAATATGCAATTTAGCTTTAAGGAAATTATGCATTGCTTTCTCAAGGGCAATGTAAAACAGTTCTTTGTTGTTGATTTGCTTTTTGGCTTCCGATAAATATTTCTTTGCCAATCTATTATTCATTCGGATTCTGTTTCCGGTAATATCGCCATCAATAGCTTCTTTTTTCCTTTTGAATAATACAATCAAAGGCAATAATAGAAATGGGAAGAATAACAATCCGTAAAATAAATTAGACCCCAAGAAGTCCTTCTTATTTATTGTCAAGAAATTACTTTTTAACTTGATGTATTTGAATTGCTCAACGTTTCCTATTTTGTTTTTATTCTCTCCTGAATTCGAAGCAGTAGCAGCATCCGAAGCCATTGGGCCATCCAGAACATTAATCATTATTTCTTTTGAACTTAGGGTTTTATAGGTTCCTGAACCCAAATCAAAATATGAAAATTTTAATGGCTTTATAGGATACTCCCCTTTGTATTGTGGTATAATAGTATAACTATCCGAGATTTTTCCCGACATTCCCGAAAGCGGCGTATTCACTTGCTCACTATGAACTGCGTCATACATTTCCAGTGCATTGGGTACCACTGGTTTTGGCAAGCTGAATAACTTCATATTCCCTTTTCCAGTAACACTTACAACCAAATCAAGACTTTCACCGTTTTTTAAGTCGGTTTTTGATGGCGTTACTTTAAAGCTAAAATTCCCAACAGCTCCAGAAAAATCTTCCGGTTTTCCTGCCTCAGGAAGCGGCTTAACGGTTATTGTTTTTGTTCCCGCAGAAACTCTTTTGTTCCCTTCAGTAACAACTACACGTCCAAACATATCCCGACGATTTGTCGGCAGTTGCACATCAATATCTAATGACAAAGGTTCTATTGCTAATTTTCCGGATTTTTGTGGATATAAAACGGTTTTTCTTAATACCACATAGCGGTATTTTTGCCCTTTAAAAATACCTTCTTCAGCAACAAGCTGTTTGATATCAATGTTCTGACTCCAAAAATCGTTGTACTTCGGTTTGTTTAATTCTCTCCAATTAGTAATCCCAATATTGTAACTGAAATACAATTTATAAACCACCGTAATTGGTTCATTGATGTATGGATTTGTTTTAGAAATATCAGCAACCAGATAAATATTATCATCTGCCGAAACACTTGTATCGTTAGGATCTCTTGGCTGTTCAGTTGCGGCTGTAACATTTATTTTCAGAGGTGATGTTTTATAAATTTGCCCATTGTATTCTATGGCAGCCTGCTTGATAACTAATGTTCCTTTTTGATTTGGCAGCAAAAAATAAGAATATACTTTCTCAAAGGAGCTTCTTCCATTCACCCATGACTGACTCACCTGTTGGCTTGGTCCCGCAATAATTCTAAACCCATCAAAAGAAGGCTGATTAAAATTATCCCCATCCACATTCATTATAAAATCGATACGAAGTCTTTCGTTTAAGCCTAATGTGGTTTTACTTACCCGCGCCTCAAATTGTACTTGAGCGCTAAGTGAGTTACACACTAATAAAACAACTACTGCTATAAATTTTTTCATTTTCAAACTATCTAATTGAACTACCAATCTTTCTCCGTTTTCATTGGTTTTCCTTTTACTTTTTGGGCATTCACTTTATCCTGAACTTTCTTTTCTTCCTTATTTACCGCATCCAAAAGATTTTCTAAACGTTCTTTAGAGATTCCCCCTGGCGCAGGCTTTGGCTCCCCTTTCTCGTTTGGCTTAGGCTCTTTCTTATCTTTGTCCTTATCTCCCTTATCGTCTTTTTTCTCTTTATCCTTCTTATCTTTTTCGCCGTCTTTCTTGTCGTCTTTTTTATCCTCTTTTTTCTCTTTATCGCTCTTCTTGTCGTCTTTTTTCTTATCATCCTTTGG
Organism: Flavobacterium rhamnosi; assembly: GCF_048286515.1. Lineage (NCBI taxonomy): Bacteria > Pseudomonadati > Bacteroidota > Flavobacteriia > Flavobacteriales > Flavobacteriaceae > Flavobacterium > Flavobacterium rhamnosi. Next base: position 134,468 of record NZ_JBLVPS010000003.1, read on the forward strand.
AGGATTTTCTTTCAGCATTTTCTTTGCTAAAGCATAATTATAACGGGTTTCTTCATCTGCGGGGTCATTCCTCAACGCGTTTTTATATGCCTCCACCGCTTGTGTATAATCCTTTTCATTCATGAAAACATTTCCCAAATTATGAAAAGCTCTGTGTTTCTGCGGCCTTGATTTAGAATTTTTCAATGCCTTAACATAGGCAAATTTTGCCTCAGAAGATTGTTTTTGCTTGTAAATAGCATTCCCTAAATTATAAGGCGCAACTGCTCTATTCGGAAATTTAGAATCCGAAATTCTATAATCGGCTTCGGCCTCTACCAATTTATTATCAGCATATTCCTCGTTTGCTTTAGGCAATATCCTGTCTTTCTGTTGTGCCTCTACAACAAAAGAAAAAAGTAATAGTAAATATAAAATTATGTTCTTCATTTTATTTTTTAAATGTAAATAGCTTTTATTCCAAAAACGGAGCATTTTTCAGACTTTGCTGTATTTTATTTATTCTCGTTAAATAAATTCAATTTGTTTACCCAACTTGTTTTTCTTTCCAAAAGAAAAATATCTAGAAATAACAATACAAAAGCAAATCCTAAAAACCATTGAAATTGTGATTGAAAATCGGCCATTTCTGTCGCCTCAAATTCGGTTTTTTGGATTTTATCCAAAGCATTCTTGATGTATTCCAGCACTTCTTTGGTATTATTCCCATTTACATACCCCCCTTTTGTGGCCTTTGCAATGACCTCCAAACTGGCCCGATTCAATTTAGTAATTACGACTTCATTGTTATTGTCTCTCTGAAAACTTTCAACAATTCCATTTTTTTTCAATGGAATCGTACCTCCTTTTTCAGTTCCAATTCCTATAGTGATAATCTTCATTCCTAATTTATTGGCTTCTTCAGCGGCACTTTCGGAACCTTCAGAATGATCTTCACCATCTGAAATCAAAATCAATAATTTGCTGGTTTTGCTTTTATCATCAAAATAAGTTGACGACAGTTTTATGGCCTCATCCAGCGATGTTCCCTGAGAAGAAACCATCCCAGTATTCATACTTTGCAAAAACATTTTTGCAACACCATAATCTGTTGTAATAGGTAATACCGGAAAAGCACTTCCGGCGTAAGCCACAATTCCTATTCTGTCGCTTCCTAACTGATTGATAATTTGCGAAACAATTTGCTTGCTTTTATCCAAACGATTTGGCGCTACGTCTTCAGCCAGCATACTTTTGGATACGTCCATTGCAAAAACAATGTCAATTCCTTCACGCTTTACGGTTTCCATTTTGGTACCAATCTTTGGATTTACCAATCCTAAAATCAATCCCAGCATTACTAAAAGCAACAATACCAACTTCAAAACAGGCTTAAAAACAGAGCTTTCAGGACTTAGTTTTTTTACCAATTCCAAATCTCCAAATTCGCGTTGTTTTTTCCTTTTCCAATATAAATTAATCAGAAAAACCAACACCACAAGGGGTAGTATAAAAAGAAGGTATAAATATTTTTTTTCGTCTAATTCCATTTCTTATCTTTTGGTCGCAGCTTTCAATTTGCGACTCTTAATTATATAAAGCTTTTAAAAACCGTATTACGCAATCCTATTTCAAGTAATAGCAAAAACCCTGCAAACCATATAAAAGGCCTGAATTTTTCATCATAATCGTAGAATTTTAGTTCCTCAATTTCTGTGGTTTCTAGTTTGTTGATCGAGGCGTAAATCTCGGCCAATTTACTATTGCTCGTGGCTCTAAAATATTTTCCATCTGTTTTTCTGGCAATATTTTTCATTAATTGCTCGTCAATCTCCACTTTCATCATTTGGAATAAAAACTGCCCGTTCGGCGCTACTGCATAAGGAAACATTGCCATTCCATTGGTTCCAATTCCTATTGCATACACCTTTATCCCGTATTGTTTGGCTATTTCGGATGCCATTTCCGGTTCAATAAATCCAGCGTTATTTACACCATCCGTTAAAAGAATAATCACTTTACTTTTTGCCTTACTGTCTTTCAAACGATTTACAGCAGTGGCCAATCCCATTCCTATTCCCGTTCCATCTTGTAAAACAGTATCATATTTTATACTGTTGATTGCATCTAAAATAACTGCTTTATCACTGGTTACGGGCGTTTTTGTATATGCTTCCGATGCATAAACTACTAATCCAATTCTATCATTTGGTCGTTCTTCAACAAAATCGGCCGCCACTCTTTTCAGAGCTTCCATTCTATTTGGTTTCAAATCTTTGGCAAGCATACTTCCCGAAACGTCCACTGCCATGACAATATCGATTCCTTTGGTAGTTTTTGTTTTATTGCTCACGTCAACCGTTCTTGGTCGTGCCATTGCAACAATCAAAGAACATAAAGCCAATACTCGAAACACATTCAATACTGGTTTCAGCTTTGTTAAATAAGAAGTTGTACCTTTAAATCCTTGTATTGAACTTATTTTTAATGTAGCTGATTGTTGGTTTTTCTTCCAAAACAACCAAACAATTGCAACTGGAATCAACAGAAACAACCAAAAAAATTCTGGGTTTAAAAAAGTTATTTTGTCCATTATTTACTTGCTTGTTTTAATTCGACAGAGTTCAAAACTCTTTCTGATATTTCATTTGCGTATGTATCTCCTTCTTCATGAAAAAGCAAGATTTGTTGTAATCCGCCTTCTTGGCTAAACAAAAGTGCTTCATAGTACATTTTGACGCTCGTTTTATTAGCACCATTAATTTGCGAGAATGTTCCGTATGCTTTAAGTCCTTTAATCCCTTCTTTGGTTTCAAAATCTTCTTGCTTAACAATCATGTTTTGGGCTCCTTGAGCTTCAAATGATTGCAGCGCACCATCCATTGATTTAGCCAAATCTATTTCAGTTTCCTGTTTGAATTTTAAAGTAGAAACCATCAGGTAAAAAGGATCTATTACACTTCCATATGCAAAAGATTGCATCTCTTTAATCAAAGCCATTCCATTTTTAGGCAATGTTTTGGTTAAATCAACTCTTTTCAACACTTTTGGTGTTTCTATAATAATGCCTGGATTACCGTAATCACTTTTCACCCATTCGCCCTCCAATAATTCTTTAGTAGGGTGGCCAAAAATATTGTCTTTTACATAATCAAATCCTTTCAGAACGATGAAAAAAGTGGTGACAGCTACTACTACAAAGACAACCGAAGCAACTGCAGTTACGATACGCTTATTCCTCTTTTTCTGCAATTGAATTTGTATCTGTTTTTGCCTCTGTGCCTCATTCAATAAAGTATCTTCTTCTACCGGAACTTCCACTGGAATGGAATTATCCAATGTCAGAATTGCTTTTTGAATCTTATTACGGTCTTCGGTGATTTCAAAATCCAATGGTTTAGATTTTGCAAATTTCACTAAATCAGCTTGTTTCAGAACACGCTCCAGATTTTCTATTGTCTCCTGTGAAAGCGTCATTTTCTTTTTAACAGAAGCCGCTCTAAGCCCTTGAATCAGTTCCGAAGTAGTACTTTCCATTGCTGGAATTTCAATCGCTTCTTCAATATAATTTCTGGCAATATCTGTCAATTCACTGTAATAGGCTTTGACTTCTCCTTTTTGCCAAAGTTCTTTTTTCTCCAAAGTATCCATCAGACTGGTCGCCTTTTCAATTGGAGTTTTATAAATTTCTTCTTGTAATTTCTTTTCCTGACGTTTTTTAATTACCCAGTAAATCAACACTCCTATTCCAACAATCAAGGCGATAATCAAAAGATACTTCCACCAATCTCCTATTGAATTGTCCGCAGGGGCTATATCCTTAATATCGAACATTTTTTGTTTTAAAGTATCGACCTGAACATTCGCCACTTCAACCAGAAGCGAATCCGTCATAAAAGGCTTACTGTCAATGAAAATTTTTATACTCGGAATAACATATCTACCGGAATCAAACTGGGTTAAACCATATTTTTTGATTAATTCATAACGGCCGTCCGTTTTGATGGTATCAATAGGATAGGACTGAATTATCTCTAAAGCTCCAATGCTTTTTAGATTAGGAAAAATCACTTTAGATGATGTATCAACAGTCGTTTTTATCGATAGTTTAAATTCAGCACCAATTTTATTTTTAATCGTGTCAATACTTGTAACTACTTGTTTTTGTTGCGCAAAAACAAACGTTGTAACCAGTAAAAAAAGTAGGTAAAGTCTAATTTTCATTTAATTGTTATTTAAACCTAACAGGTTTGTCTTATCTCGATTTAAAATAGCTTAATAATTTAGTCACATAACTTTCATCAACTCTTGTATTTACTACACCCGAACCTGATTTACTGAATGTTTCTTTAAAATAGTTTACTTTATCGTAATAATGTTTTTCATAATTCATTCGCACCGATTTTGAGCCAGTATTAATCAATTCTATTTCTCCTGTTTCGGCATCGAGCATAGAAACCATACCTAAATTTGGCATTTTTTCTTCACGAATATCGTATACGCGGATCCCTGTTATATCGTGTTTCTTAGACGCTATTTTTAATGTTTGTTCGTAATCGTCCGACATGAAATCAGAAATTACAAACACAATGGCTTTCTTTTTTTGGGTTCCTGATAAAAACTTCAAGGCCTGGGCAACATCTGTCTTACGGCTCTTAGGCTGGAATTCTATCAATTCCCGAATAATTCGCAATACGTGTGACCTACCTTTTTTTGGTGGAATATATAATTCGATTTCATCTGAAAACAAAATCAAACCGATTTTGTCATTGTTTTGAGTAGCTGAGAAAGCCATCGTAGCAGCAATCTCGGTAACGATATCTTTTTTGAATTGGTTTTTTGAACCGAAACTTTCCGAACCTGAAATATCAACCATTAACATCATGGTCAATTCGCGTTCTTCTTCAAAAACTTTAACGTGTGCTTCATTATAACGTGCGGTTACATTCCAATCAATAGCACGAATATCATCTCCGTATTGGTATTGGCGCACTTCACTGAACGTCATTCCACGTCCTTTGAAAGAAGTATGATACTCTCCCGAAAAGATATGATCGCTCAATCTTCGGGTTTTAATTTCTATTTTTCGTACTTTTTTTAAAAGCTCTTTTGTATCCATTTTTTCAGATTTCAGATTTTAGATTTGCTCTGCCAGTGCAAAAAGCTCTAGTCAGATTTCAGATAAAAATACTATCTGAATACCGCAAACTGCCATCTGATTTAAGGTACTTCTACTTCGTTTACGATTTTGTTGATAATATCCACCGAAGTAATATTTTCTGCTTCTGCTTCGTAGGTAACCCCTATTCTGTGACGTAACACATCATGAACTACGGCACGAACATCTTCTGGAATTACATACCCCCGACGTTTGATAAAAGCGTAACATTTTGCGGCATTCGCCAAATTAATACTTCCACGTGGCGACGCTCCAAAACTAATTAATGGTTTCAAATCAGCCAATTTATATTTCTCTGGGTAACGGGTAGCGAAAATGATATCAAGGATGTATTTTTCAATTTTTTCATCCATATAAACTTCACGAACTGCTTCTTGAGCACGCAAAATTTGCTCTACGGAAACAACAGGATTTACCTTTTCATAACTTCCTTTTAGATTTTGACGAATTACCAATCGTTCGTCTTCCATTTTTGGATAATCAATAACCGTTTTCAACATGAAACGATCGACTTGCGCTTCCGGCAATTGGTATGTTCCTTCCTGTTCAATTGGATTTTGAGTTGCCAAAACTAAAAATGGTCTATCCAGCTTGAAAGTTGTGTCACCAATCGTCACTTGCTTTTCTTGCATCGCTTCCAGCAATGCCGACTGCACTTTCGCAGGCGCACGGTTAATCTCATCAGCAAGGACAAAATTAGCGAAAATTGGTCCTTTTTTTATCGAAAATTCATTTTGTTTAATGTTGTAAATCATGGTTCCCACAACATCAGCAGGCAATAAGTCAGGCGTAAATTGTATTCTACTGAAAGATCCGTGTACTGCTTGTGATAGTGTATTAATCGCTAAAGTTTTTGCTAATCCTGGAACACCTTCCAACAAAATGTGCCCCTGACCCAACAATCCAATTAACAAGCGCTCCACCATGTGCTTTTGACCTACAATAACCTTGTTCATTTCCATTGTGAGAAGGTCTATAAAAGCACTTTCTCTTTCGATTTTTTCATTGATTGCTCTGATGTCCAAAGTCGCTGTATTTTCTTCCATTTTATTATTTTTAAAACCGTCTATTTAATGCCTTACTTTTGAGAGTGCAAATTGAATTTTTTTTTAGAAGTAAGATGTTAAAAAATGGTTAAAACTTCGACAAATGCCCTAATTTTAAGGACGAATTATGATACAATTTTTATATTTTTAAGAACTTTGAAAAATATACTTTGAATTCGAAGAATTACGCATTTCAATAAAAAATAAAAACCATGAGTAAAACAAAATTATCACCTATTGTTGCAGGTGTCATGAATTGGGGAATTTGGGATAAAAATCTCAATACCAAAGAAATGGAAAACATGATTAATCTCTGTTTAGAAAACAAAATCACCACCTTTGACCATGCGGATATATATGGTGACTACACCACCGAGTCCGATTTCGGAAAAGCTTTTGCTTCTAGTAAAATAGCCAGAGAAAAAATACAGCTCATATCCAAGTGCGGTATTCAAATGGTGACCGAAAACCGTAAAAACTCAATAAAACATTATGATTATTCAAAAGATTACATCATTTGGTCTGTTGAAAACTCCTTAAAAAATTTACACACCGACTATTTAGATGTATTCTTGCTTCACAGACCAAGCCCCCTGATGCAAGCGGATGAAATTGCCGAAGCTGTTTTGAAACTAAAATCGGACGGAAAAATCATTGATTTTGGACTTTCTAATTTTACCGCGTGGCAAACAGAATTAATTCGTCAGAAAACAGCAATTAGCTACAATCAGATACAGTTTTCGGCTACCAACTTCGAACCGATGCTTGACGGAAGTTTTGATTATATGCAAATGAACCACATTCGCCCTATGTCCTGGAATCCTTTGGGATGTGTTTTCCGAGAAGATATTCCCCAAACCCACCGATTAAAAAAATTATTGGCAACATTAGTTTCAAAATATCATTTGGGCTCCGACACTATTTTGCTCTCTTGGGTTTTACAACATCCTGCACAAGTTATTCCTATTGCCGGAACTGTAAATGTGGCAAGAATTCAAGCATTGATGAAAGCGGTCGAATTAAAATTAGAAAAAGAAGACTGGTTTGCTATCTGGTCAGAAAGTATGGGAAATACTGTACCATAGTCAGGTTGGGAATCGCAAAAAAACAGATGATTGCAAAACAGAAAAAAAATCATGAGTAAAACAGCACTAGTGACTGGTGCTACCAGCGGAATTGGTAAAGCAACAGCACAAATATTAGCCAAAAACAATTATAAAATTATTCTTTGTGGACGACGCGAGGACCGATTAATTGCTCTTGCAAAAGAGCTTTCTGAATTTACGGAAATTCATACTTTAGCATTTGATGTTCGGGATAAAAAAGCCGTTTTTGAAAGCATCAATTCGTTGCCGGAAGCATTTTCTAAAATTGATGTTTTAATTAACAATGCTGGAAATGCGCACGGTTTGGATTCCATTCAAAATGGAAATTTAGATGATTGGGACGCAATGATTGATATCAATGTAAAGGGCCTTTTGTATGTTTCCAAAGCAATAATTCCACAAATGACCGAACGGAAATCAGGTCATATTATAAACATCGGTTCTATCGCCGGAAAAGAAGTATATCTAAACGGGAATGTGTATTGTGCTTCAAAACATGCCGTTGATGCCCTAAACCAAGCCATGCGCATGGACTTGAATCCTTTTGGAATTCGGGTTGGTGCCATTCATCCGGGCGCGGTAGAAACCGAGTTTAGCGAAGTTCGTTTCAAAGGCGATGCAGACAGAGCTGCCAATGTTTATAAAGGTTTTAAAGCCTTACAGCCAGAAGACATTGCTGATATCATCCATTTTGTAGTTTCCAGACCTTATCATGTAAATATTGCCGATTTAATTGTATTCCCAACCGCACAAGCTTCACCAACTATTTTAAATAGGACAACTGACAATTAAATCAATACATTTCAAAAAAAATGATCAATAAACGCATTTTAATTAAAAACCTTCTCGCTCACAATGATGAAAGCAGTTTTTATGACAAAAAGCGGCAGTTGAATTTACATACACGAGAGGGAAAATCCAAGTTTTTGAAACACATTTGCGCCTTATCCAATTCAAATCCCACAAACAATTCCTATATTGTTGTGGGTGTTGAAGATCAAGACAATACTATTGTTGGCGATGATTTCTTTGATGATAGCAGAATCCAGAATTTAGTAAATGCATACCTTGAAAACCCTCCGAAAATACAATATGAAAATGTACCCTTCCCAAATTTACCAAAGGACAAAGTGATTGGCTTAGTAACCATTAAACCCAAAAGCAACACTTCCTTTTTTAAAAAAGGAATTCATACCATTCCTGCCAACAGCGTTTTCATACGACGCGGCAGTAATACAATGCCGGTAGAAGGCGACATCGAAAAAAATTACCAGAACACAGAAACCGTAATTGGGATCGAAAATAATTCTAGAAACAGCATCGAATACACACTTGATGGGGTAATCGATTTCATGAATTTTCGGCACAAAGACATGTCGCCAAAATATAAAGTATTCAAAGAACTGTTTGTGATTTGCTGGGCAGGAATTGCCAAAAAATCACGTGACAAAACCTATTTATCACGTGTTGATATTGAACTGATAAATGAGCAAATCAAACTGTTTTATTCAGCTCAGGATGTTGTCGAAATCACTTTTGACGAAGATACTTTTATTATTATCGAGTATGTTCCTTTGGGTTTGAACGACAAAACGAGTTACTATCCTTTAGAGAAACAAACGATTCATTTTCATGATAATGGCTATTACAAAATTGAGCGAGAAATGCTATTTCAACCACCTGAATTCAACAAAAAAATGTTATTCCATATTTATAACACCAATATTTCTTTGCTGAACAAACTAAAAAAAGGACTTTCTTTAACAGAAAGAGAACGTAAAGATTTAGAGAATCTGCCATCAACGTTCATGATTTGTTACCTCAACGGTTTTGAAGAAGCCAAACAAAAACTGATTGATGCAAAAACACTTTTAAAACCTTTCACTCAAGTGTATTTGTCGTTTAAGGAAGCATTACGTATTTTGAGGAAAATGAAATATGATGTGCAGTGATATTTGCCGACTCTAATTATTTTTTGTTATGTCATTCCGATAAAAAACGCATAACATACCCATTAATTTCTTTTTTCTGTCTGTTATTTCCTCTATCACTCATGTCATTATGAATCGTATTGGGGAGTTTAATAATTATTGTTCCGAATTTTTCCTGTTCAGCAAGAGTCAATAAAACGCCTTCATCTGCTGGTTGGTCACTGGATCGTAGTGAGTAGACTTTAGGCTGTGAAGTTCTTGGCAATTCTACTCTGCGGTTATCTAACGAAATTATTTTGTTAACTGAATTTGGGTATTTACGGGCAAATAAAACGGTCATATCACCTCCATTGGAATGCCCTACTAAGTTTAGCTGTTTGAAATCTAATTCTGGATTTGTTATTTTTAATTTATTAATAACAAATAAGATATTCTCAACGCCTCTTTCCCAATTTGATCGCCGTACAACCCGAGGAATACCAGTTAAAGGCAGCAAATCATCCGTAGGCAACTCATGCTGGATACTAACTACAAAATACCCTTTGGAAGCTAATTTTTTAGTCAGATAGGAATAGCCTCTATTTGCCCCCGGTTTATTTTCCGCATAACCGTGACTGACAAGTACCACTTTTTGATTTATAATTTTATCGTTTGTTTTTGGCAAATAAAATGCAACTGGAATTAAACGTTTTCGGACAGTGTCGTACCAATTTGCACTGTCTAATTTAACTTCAAAATTTTTATTTGCAGTTTTTTCATTTATCAAATTATTATTTGAAACACAACTAATTAGAAGAAAGCAAAATAGCACTTGTAGGTATATTTTCATATTTATTTTGAAATTCTATCTTTTACAAAAAGACAAATTTAAAAGCCGTACCACAGCTCGCTCGGAAATTCTGAGAAAATGAAATTGAATGTATTGTGAAAAATTGAGGTACTGATTCCTCTCGAAGGTTTTACAACCACAAAGTCGCTAACCAAACTAGGAATTCATTGATCACCTGGCATATCAAACTGGTCAATAGAAGCAACAAAGCGAGAACTGCATTCATCTTATATATTTTTAAATTTTTTGTAAAAATAACCCAAAATATCTTACCGCGCTATCACCAAAAATAGTGATTTTTTCATAGTGCTAAAGTACTAATATAAATCTAAATTATTAAATACAACCAGTTTAATTTCAAATAAATAGCCTAAATTATCACGCCAACACAATGCCTAATTTATTCAAAGAGCAGTATCAAAGAGTAATGATAAAATCAACAAATAAAATGCCTAACGTATTGAGAAAATATTTTTAAGAAATTGCTTCTTTATTTAAACCATAATAGCTCCTATTGAAACAAAAAAAAATATGAAAACGATACGGTTTTTCTGCTATTTTTGTAAAAGAACAATTTGAGATACTAAGAAATGAGAACACTCGTCATCGGCGATATACATGGTGGTTTGCATGCGCTACACCAAATTATGGAAAGAGCGAAAGTAAGCACAAAAGACACATTAATTTTCCTGGGAGATTATGTTGATGGCTGGAGCCAATCCCCTCAGGTTATTGATTATTTAATTGAATTGAGCGGCAAAAACAATTGTGTTTTTATTCGCGGCAACCACGATGAATTATTGTTGCACTGGCTTAACGACAGCAAAGACAATCTTTTATGGTACAAACATGGTGGTGAAGCAACGGTTATAGCGTATGAAAAGACGAATGCGGAGACCAAGAAAAAACATATCGAATTCCTACAGTCACTGGAAAATTATTATCTTGATGAACAAAATCGTTTGTTTATTCACGCTGGTTTTACTAATATGAACGGTATTGATTTTGAATATTTTCCAAAACTTTTTTATTGGGACAGAACCTTGTGGGAAACCGCTTTGGCCTTAGATAAAAACCTGAAATCTGATAATTTATTATACCCCAAACGATTCACCTTATACAACGAAATTTATATTGGCCACACGCCTGTTTCGAGAATTGGGGAAACCATTCCTGTTCAAATGGCCTGTATCTGGAATATAGATACCGGTGCCGCTTTCAAAGGTCCTTTAACCATTATGGATGTTGATACAAAAGAATTCTGGCAGAGCGAACCTCTACCGACTTTATATCCAAGTGAAAAAGGTAGGAATTAGTTTATTTAAACTATTTTTGCATTAAAATTTAAATTTTAAAAGGTTATGAAAAAGATTATTACGTTATCACTAATACTGTCATTTGGTTTAATAAACGCACAAGCTTTTAAAGGAAAAGGTGATGCAAAGTTTAATGTAGGAGCTAATATTCAAAACGGCGGAACAGGAATCCAGGTATCTTCTGATTTTGGAATTGGCGAAAATTTATCTTATGGATTTGTTGGATCTTATTTATTAGGCGTAAAAGAAGTTTTAGACGAAAAACCAGAATTCAAAGATCGTTTTGATGCTAAATTTAGAATCAATGCAAATCTTGGAAACGTTCTAAAAGTAGATGAGAAATTAGACTTCTATCCAGGATTGAATTTAGGACTTAGAAACTTTGGAGGACACGTTGGCATGCGCTATTTCTTTTCGGAAGGTTTTGGAATTTATTCCGAAGCTGGTTTTCCAATTGCAAAATACAATAAGAATTCTGAAGTTTTCAATCATTTAAACAACCAATTTACATTTAATATTGGCGCTTCATTCAATATGTAGCATAACTAGTACAAAGATTTTTCTGAACTAGATTAGCAATTCTTAATAAGAAAAAAGGCAATTTGAAATTTAACTTTCAAATTGCCTTTTTTGGTTTACAGCCATTACTATCCTATAAATCAAATTTTATCCCTTGCGCCAATGGTAAACTTGTTGTGTAATTGATTGTATTGGTTTGTCTTCTCATATAGATTTTCCAAGCATCAGAACCAGACTCACGTCCGCCACCTGTTTCTTTCTCTCCACCAAAAGCACCACCAATCTCAGCGCCTGAAGTCCCAATGTTTACGTTTGCAATTCCACAATCAGAACCTGTAACGGCTAAGAAAAGTTCCGCTTCACGTAAATTGTTCGTCATAATCGCAGATGACAATCCCTGAGCCACTCCGTTTTGAATAGCAATAGCATCTTCGACAGAGCCCGAATATTTTAGCAGGTATAAAACGGGAGCAAAAGTTTCATGCTGAACGATTTCAAAACTGTTATCAGCTTCAGCAATCGCAGGTTTTACATAACACCCGCTTTCGTATCCTTCACCCGAAAGAACGCCTCCCTCTACAAGGATATTCCCACCTTCAGCAACCACTTTTTCTAGCGCTTTATTGTACATTTCGACAGCATGTTTGTCAATTAACGGACCAACATGGTTGTTTTCGTCTAAAGGATTTCCGATACGCAATTGCTTGTAAGCCGAAACAATCGCATCTTTTACTTTATCATAAATACTCTCGTGAATGATTAAACGACGTGTTGACGTACAACGTTGTCCTGCCGTTCCCACTGCTCCAAAAACAGAACCGATAACAGTCATTTTAATATCGGCATCCTGCGTTACAATTATCGCATTATTTCCACCTAATTCCAATAATGATTTTCCAAGACGGCCCGCCACAGCTTGCGCAACGATTTTACCCATACGAGTTGATCCTGTTGCTGAAATTAATGGTAAACGTTTATCATTGGTCATCATTTCACCCACTTTATAATCACCGTTTATCAAACAAGAAATTCCTTCTGGAAGATTATTCTCTTTGATTACTTCGGCAATAATGTTTTGACATGCAATTCCGCAAAGTGGCGTTTTTTCCGAAGGTTTCCAAACGCAAACGTCTCCGCAAATCCAAGCTAATGCTGTATTCCAAGCCCAAACCGCTACAGGAAAATTGAATGCCGAGATGATTCCAACAACACCCATGGGGTGGTATTGTTCATACATCCTATGTCCAGGACGTTCTGAATGCATCGTCAATCCATGTAATTGTCGTGATAATCCAACTGCAAAGTCACAGATATCAATCATTTCCTGAACTTCTCCATATCCTTCCTGCAATGATTTTCCCATTTCGTAGGAAACCAATTTCCCTAAAGCTTCCTTGTTTTTACGTAATTTATCCCCAAACTGACGCACGATTTCACCACGTTGTGGCGCCGGCATTAATCTGAATGTTTTAAAAGCTTCAGTTGCGGTTTGCATTACTTTTTCGTAATCAGCAGCGGTTGAAGTTTTTACTGCTGCTATTAATTGACCGTCAACTGGTGAATAACTTTCCAGTATTTCACCATTTGAAAAATGCTTTATTCCTGTTGATGTTCCTTCATTTATGGCCTTTACACCCAATTGCGCCAATGCCTCTTTCATTCCGAACTGATCTGCTATTGTTATCATTGTAACTTTTTTATTGAAAATTGTTATGTTTTTTTACAAATATATTATTTTAACCTGAAATACTAAACATTGTCGCTTTTATTTTAACTATCTCGCTCGATTCTTTCCTCCTCATTTACCCTGAAAATCAAGCTAAAAACTCATTATAAATCACTCAAACCATCAAATTCCTCCTTCGTCGTATGCCAGGTAATTTTTAGCAAACGGTTTTTAACACCATTGAATCGGCATTCCTGTCCTCTTTCCTTTCAAGAGTGTATACTTGTAAAGACTCTTCAGGGAGGCCTTCCATCAAAAAATTTTTATTTTTGTATAACAAATCTTGGGTCAGTTTCCATAACGGTTCCGCATTTTTCACAGGTTCTCAACTTTTCTGAACTATAGAAATGTTCGAAATGAGGCAGAAAATCATTTTCGATATTATGCAGTTCAAAATAGACTTCGTGTAATTTATGGTTGCAGTTATCGCAAAACCACATCAAGCCATCCGTGAAGCCTTTACCAGCTCTTTTTCTTTCGATCACCAAACCTATTGAACCCTCGGAACGGACTGGAGAATGTGGGATTTTGGCAGGATGAAGATACATGTCACCAGCATGAAGTTCCATTTCTTTTCGCTCACCATCTTCTTGAATAATTACTTTAATAGAACCTTCGAGCTGGTAAAATAATTCTTCCGTTTCATTATAATGATAGTCTTTTCTGGCATTAGGCCCCGCAACAATCATCACGATATAATCACCGGATTCTCTGTACAAATTTCTATTCCCAACTGGCGGCTTAAGCAGACTACGGTTTTCGTCTATCCATTTATTAAGGTTGAAAGGTTTTGCTATTGCCATTTTTTCTGTTTTTAAATGTAAAGTTATGAAATAAAAAACGCTATTTTTTTCCTTTGCTTAAATAAATAAACTCCAAAACAAACACTATAGCACACTTCAACTGCAGAATTTCGCAATGGATATGCTTGCTACAGACTATATTCTTGCATCGGAAATGACTTATTGCAAATTCCTATTCTTCCCATAAAAAACCAAAGAAATAAAGTCGATACTTCTCATAAATACAAATCTGTTTTTTGTCATTGCAACATTCCCCAAATTTACCGATCATTATAAAAATAGTCATTTGAAGATGGAACATAAAATTATTTTCAAATTGTCTATCTTTGTTTTAATCACTAAAGACTTCATTTGATTTATTTTAGAAAAAAGCAACAAATATGCATGCTAGCCGATTTACTTTTATAGGTAGAAATTCTGTTTTATATAAATTTCTATTTCTTATTTTTGTTTTACAATCCTTCAACTCTCAAGCCCATACAATAATGATTACACCACCTATTTTACAAAAAGGAGACACCATAGCTATTTTAGCTACAGCCAGAAAAAACATAGACGACAATCTTAAACCTGCCATAGATTTGTTACACAGCTGGGGATTAGAAGTTGTTATTGGAAAAAGTATTGGTTTAGATGACAATCAATTAGCGGGTACCGATGAACAACGTGCCGCCGATTTTCAAGAACAACTAGACAATCCAAACATTAAGGCAATCTGGTGTGTTCGAGGTGGTTATGGCACGGTACGAATGGTTGACTTATTGGACTTTTCCAGGTTTAAACAAAATCCAAAATGGATTATTGGTTTTAGCGATGTCACTGTTTTGCACAACCATTTGAATACAATGGGTTTCAAATCCATTCATGGTATTATGCCCATCAGCATACCAAAAGCAACACCTGAAGCTATTGAATCCTTGAGGATTGCCATGTTTGGTGAGCCATTAAAATATGCAATTCAGCCAAATACAATGAATAGATTCGGTGATGCTTCTGGCGAATTAGTAGGCGGAAATTTATCTATTTTATATAGTTTATTTGGTTCTGAATCGGCTATCGATTGCACGGATAAAATCTTGTTCATCGAAGATTTGGACGAATATTTATATCATATTGATCGGATGATGATGAACCTGAAACGCAACGGCTGCTTGGAAAGCATAAGAGGAATTATTGTCGGCTCCATGTCAAAAATGAAAGACAATGATATTCCTTGGGGAAAAAATGCCCTTGAAATTGTAGATGATGTCACTAAAAAATACAACATTCCTGTTATTTATAATTTCCCGGCGGGCCATATTCATGATAACAGAGCACTGATTTTAGGCAGTAAAGTAACGCTCCATTTGAATAAAAATTCCAGTAGTGTTGTTTTTGAGTAAAAAAAAGAAATTTGATCTTAGGTTATTCAATTAACGACTTTTTGCTGGGAGAAGTCTAAAAATCACCACTGAATACTATTTTTCATTGCTAAACAGAACAAACTGTGAAAGCTTAAGGAAGAAATGGTTGCGGAACACCACAGAACAGCGTTATAACTGTAATTAAAACCATTGGACGTTTAAAAAGCTGAAATTAACATTCCAGCCTTGAAAAGAATAGACGTGCTGTTATTGAGGCTAAAACTCATTCGTCCCTAGAATTGGTTTGCAACAAGATTTTAACACCAAAAAATTTAGCTTCTGACAAAGGAATTAGATACTTTCGTAAGTAAGAGGAATTTGCACACTGAAGTCCATTTTGACGACATTTCCTATTATAAACAAGGCAAATCTTTTGTAATTGAACACCTTATAGCTGTTTTTTATCATTTTTAACAAAAAAATTTAATGTTATATTTGTAACAAATTGTTTTTTATCTATCTTTGCAGAGATTTTTGACACTCTAGCTAAGTAAGAACTAAGTAAAAACACCTAATACATTATGAAAACTGTTTCATCCATTGTAGAAAATTACATCAAAACAAAGCCTTTTTTATTAAATGCTTTATCTCTTGGAATCATCAATTTGACTTCCCTTTCCCGAAATATAATGACTGAATTGGAATCCGAATTTGGTAAAGAAGTAAAACAAGGAGCAGTTGTTATGTCTCTAAAAAGACTTACCGAAGAATTAGATTTCAGATTAAATCATAAAATCAATAAAGTAATAAAAAATATTGGAGAAATCACAGTTCGCTCGGAGCTAACTGATTATACTTTTGCGGCATCAGACACGGTTTTAAATAAACAAGCTGAATTAATTACAGATTTGAATGCTTTCCCTGATATTTTTTATACCTCATCAAGAGGGGTAAATGAAACCAATATTGTGGTAAGCAATACCATCAATCACCTAGTTGACAAACACTTTGCCAATGAAAAACTGATTCAAAAACTAGACAATCTTGCCTCTATTACGGTAAAATTGCCTAAAGAAAATATCGTGGTGCCTGGTATTTACTACTTCATTTTTCAGCGTTTGGCTTGGGAAGGAATTATCATCAATGAAGTGATTTCGACTTCAAATGAGTTTACAATTTTGGTGAGTGAAAATGAAGTAGACGTCGCTTTTAAAGTGATTAAGGATTTAAAAAATTAATAGTTCCTATATATTTTAAAGCTTCCAGCCTTTTAAGGACTGGAAGCTTTTTATTTCAATCTACTCTACTTTTCCTAGCAATTCCATAAGTTCCAATGCTTTCCTAGTCGATTTTACATTGTCAAAAGTTAACAACAATCGCAAACCATTCGGCGTTTGTTTTTCTTTCATTTTACAAATAGAAGTGTGTGTTTGCACAAACTGCAAAACACCTTGAAAACGATTGGATTGGTAATAATCCGATTGCTGATCCGATACAAAATAACCAATCATTTTACCTTGCTTCATCACCAATTTCTCAATTCCAATGCGGGTAGCAATCCATTTGATGCGAATACTGTTCATTAACGCATTTGCTCGTGGCGGCAAAGGACCAAAACGGTCAATCAATTTATTCTGAAAAATGATAAGCTCTTCTTCATTTTTTACACCGCCCAATTCATTATATAAACTCAATCGTTCAGAGACATTATTGATGTATTCATCCGAAAACAACAACTCAAAATCCGTGTCGATTTGCAGGTCTTTCACATATTCTTTGGTTTCCAAATTATTTTCCTCCGGATACAAATCCTTAAATTCATTTTCCTTTAATTCATCTATGGCTTCGTTCATGATTTTTTGGTAAGTATCAAAACCGATTTCATTGATGAACCCGCTTTGTTCGCCTCCCAATAAATCTCCCGCTCCACGAATCTCCAAATCTTTCATCGCAATGTTAAAACCACTTCCCAGTTCACTGAATTGTTCCAATGCCTGAATTCGTTTTCTGGCATCGTCAGTCATCGCTGAATATGGAGGGCAAATAAAATAACAAAATGCTTTCTTATTGCTACGCCCGACCCTACCACGCATCTGATGCAAATCAGACAATCCGAAATTATTTGCATTATTGATAAAAATAGTATTCGCATTAGGAACGTCCAGCCCGCTTTCGATGATTGTTGTTGCCACTAGGACATCAAATTCCCCGTTCATAAAAGCCAACATCAAGTCTTCCAATTTTTTCCCTTCCATTTGACCGTGACCAATTCCAACTCTGGCATTAGGCACCAAACGTTGTATCATTCCTGCAACCTCTTTGATATTCTCTATTCGGTTATTAATAAAGAAAACCTGTCCATTACGCTGAATTTCATACGAAATCGCATCTCGAATCAACTCTTCGCTAAAACCGACAACATTAGTTTCAATCGGATAACGATTGGGCGGAGGCGTAGTAATTACGGATAAATCACGCGCTGCCATTAACGAAAACTGCAACGTTCTAGGAATTGGTGTTGCTGTTAAAGTAAGTGTATCCACATTGGCGGCAATCGTTTTGAGTTTGTCTTTTACGTTGACTCCAAATTTTTGCTCCTCATCCACAATCAACAATCCCAAATCTTTGAAAACAACATTTTTGTTGACTAATTGATGCGTTCCGATAACAATATCAAGTTTTCCTTCGGCTAATAATTTTAACGTTTCCGTTTTTTGTTTTGCAGTCCTGAAACGATTTAAATAGCCAACGGAAACCGGCATATCTTTTAAACGTTCTGTAAAAGTTCTGTAATGCTGGTACGCCAAAATTGTTGTTGGGACCAATATTGCCACCTGTTTACTGTTATCCACTGCTTTGAAAGCGGCACGAATAGCGACTTCTGTTTTACCAAAACCCACATCTCCACAAACCAAGCGATCCATCGGGCGATCACTTTCCATATCGGCTTTTACTTCTTGTGTCGATTTGGTTTGGTCCGGTGTATCTTCGTAAATAAACGAACTTTCCAATTCGTTTTGTAAATAACTGTCAGGTGCAAACTGAAATCCTTTCTCCAGTCTTCTTTTGGCGTACAATTGAATCAAATTGAATGCAATATGTTTGACACGTGCCTTAGTTTTTTGTTTTAAAATCTTCCAGGCATTCGAACCTAACTTATAAATCTTCGGTGGTGTTCCGTCTTTTCCGTTGTACTTCGAGATTTTATGAAGCGAATGAATACTCACATACACAATATCATTATCAGCATACACTAGCTTGATCGCTTCCTGTGTTTTGCCTTCGACCTGTATCTTTTGCAAGCCCCCAAAGCGTCCAATTCCGTGATCGATATGTGTTACATAATCCCCAACAGACAAGGTCGTTAATTCTTTTAAGGTAATATTCTGCTTTTTTGAATAGCCATTTTTGATACTGAATTTATGGTAGCGTTCAAAAATTTGATGATCCGTATAGCAAGTAATTTGGTTTTCCTGATCTATAAATCCTTGATACAACGGCAAAACAACAGTGTGGTATTGCTTGCGAATATTCTCTGAATTAGCTTCGTCCAAAGTCTCAAAAATATCATGAAATCGTTTGGCTTGGGCTTCATTGGAACAAAACAAATAATTTTTGTAGCCATTAAAATGATTTTCATTCAGGTTATTCAACAGCAGATCAAATTGTTTATTGAACGAAGGTTGGGGCAGTATGTGGAATTCGAATTTTTCATTTGTTCTGAAAATAGCTTTCGAACTCAATTCCACAATCGCAAAGTCCAACGCTCTTTTTATAAACTCCGATTGGTTCAAGAACAATTGTTCTGGTGCAGAACGCTTTATTTCCTGCGATAATTTTGCGAAAGCTTCTTCGGCCTTAGCAAATAGTTTATCTAATTGTGATAGTAAATCTTCGGTATTCTGAATAAAAATAACTGTTTTTTCCGAAATATAATCCAGGAAACTTTCTCTGTTCTCCTGAAAAACCTTGTTTTCCACATTTGGAATTATAGTGATTTTTTTTTGTTGCAAAATTGACAATTGGGTCGCAACATCAAAACTACGAATACTCTCCACCTCATCTCCAAAAAACTCAATTCGATACGGATTATCATTCGAAAAAGAAAATACATCGACAATCCCCCCACGAACCGAAAATTCTCCGGGCTCTGTAATGAAATCAACTCTTTTGAACTCGTATTCAAATAATACTTCATTTATAAAATCAATAGAAATCTTGTCGCCAACACTAACTTTTAATGTGTTTTTATCCAATTCTGTTCGAGTCACTACTTTCTCGAATAATGCCTCGGGATAGGTAACAATAATCGCCGGTTTTTTGCGGGAATTGATTCTGTTGAGGACTTCGGCACGAAGCAAAACATTCGCATTATCCGTTTCTTCAATTTGATATGGACGGCGATATGAACCGGGATAAAACAGCACATCCTGATCGCCAACCATCTGTTCCAAATCATTCAGATAATAGGCGGCTTCTTCTTTATTGTTTAAAACGATTAAAAAAGGAAGTTCAGCTTTCTTGAACACCGAACGAATCACAAATGAAAGTGCAGAACCAAGTAAGCCGTTAAGATGCATTTTTACTTGATTATTTTCTAATAAACGAGCAACAATCTGCTGGGTTTTTGGCGAATTATCGTAAGTATTATATAAAGCTTTTTTACTCAATGCGTGGTAGATTTGGATCGATTGGTGTATTAGGAATAGCTCTTGTGGTATCCATCATTTTCAACAAGTCAGACTCTCCTTCTTCAACAGGAATCTTACTTTTTTCAACAATTTTATCCATTTGCCTTTGTAGTGAAACCAATTCTAAATTAATTTCAGAAACTAACAGCGTCACCTTTTTATCTGGAATATTATGCAAATGAATGAATAAATCCAGCAATCGTACTTTAGTGATTAAGGTCGAAATTCTGCTTTTAATCTGAGGTTTGTTGAACTCATACGGTATATTATCATTCAAAGCTGTTGCTTTTTTAGAAAGTGCTGTTGCTTTTTGTTGGAAAGCTCCGATAGTCTTTTTAGGTTTTTGGGCTAATTCAGCC
Source organism: Flavobacterium rhamnosi (assembly GCF_048286515.1). Taxonomy (NCBI): domain Bacteria; kingdom Pseudomonadati; phylum Bacteroidota; class Flavobacteriia; order Flavobacteriales; family Flavobacteriaceae; genus Flavobacterium; species Flavobacterium rhamnosi. The sequence continues at coordinate 155,295 of NZ_JBLVPS010000003.1, forward strand.
AGAAACATACGGAATTCATTCCAAGTAGCGATACTTGCTTCAGAAGCCTCCGTTATAGGCGTGTCATAAAAAACCCAGCCTTTCTCTATTTTTTTAAATATTATTTCTCTTTTTTTGACCTCTTTTTTGTTTTCGGCTAAACGCTTTTGATTGTCATTTTGGCACGAGAACAAAATGAAAACCATAGAAAAGAATACCACTATTTTATATTTCATATGTTGTAATTTATTGTCTTTAATGATCCTATGTAATTTGCAGATAACATTTATCTTGTTAGCATGAAATTCCCGTCAGCTCATTTCATTGAATTTTCATTAAAGCACAAAGTTACAAAGTAAATTTATAATTACGAATTACAGCACGGGAATAACAATCTAATAGTAACGGAGTATTTTTATAGATAAAAAAATCAAAAATTAAGAATTTTACAGCTATTTTAAGTGCTATTTTAATAAATTTATAACTTTTTACATTAAATTTGTGTTATTTACGAAAACGTTATCTTTGTTTATCAAAACAGACAAAATGAGTACTAAAATATTAATTATCGGCGCTTGCGGACAAATTGGAACGGAACTTACCCATAAGTTGCGAAAAATATATGGAACAGAAAACGTAATAGCTTCTGATATTCGAAAACTGAATAATGACGTTGTTAATTCAGGCCCTTTCGAAGTAGTAAATGCGCTGGATTTCAATCAAATTGAGCATCTTGTAGAGATTCACCAAATAGATGAGATCTATTTAATGGCGGCCTTACTATCAGCAACGGCTGAGAAAAATCCAGCTTTTGCCTGGGATTTAAATATGAATTCTTTGTTTCATGTTTTGAATTTAGCTAAAGCAAAAAAAATAAAAAAAATATTCTGGCCTTCCAGTATTGCGGTTTTTGGTCCAACAACACCCAAAGAAAACACGCCACAATATACCATCATGGAGCCTTCAACGGTTTATGGAATCAGCAAACAAGCTGGTGAAAGGTGGTGTGAGTACTATCATAATATTTTTGGCGTTGACGTACGAAGCATCCGTTACCCTGGTTTGATTAGTTGGTCTACACCCCCTGGAGGAGGAACTACGGATTATGCCGTGGATATTTTTCATAAAGCAATTTCGGATAAAACCTACGAATGTTTTTTATCATCAGAAACTAAAATGCCAATGATGTATATGGATGATGCAATAGCCGCAACAATACAGATTATGCAGGCACCAGTTGAACAAATTAAAATTCATTCGTCTTATAATCTGGCTGCAATGAGTTTTACGCCAACGGAGATTGCGGCCGAAATCAAAAAACATATTCCTGAATTTACTGTTACGTATAAACCTGATTTTCGTCAAAAAATTGCCGACAGCTGGCCAGCGAGTATTGATGATGCTCAAGCCAGAAAAGATTGGAACTGGAATCACAAATTTGATTTGGAATCCATGACAGTGGATATGCTGGAGCATTTAAAATAGTTCTTCAAAAAAATACAAACCAAAAAAAGTCTCGCGTTAAAACTAGACTTTTTTGGTTTAAATAAAACATTACTTCAATTGATAGGTATTGTTTTCTGGTTTTAGATCAGCCATTAATCCACTTGGATCAATAGTGATTTTCTTGATTGAAGCTTTAGATTTCAAGATACTAAATTCAAAAGTTGGATATGCCCAAGCCCAGTCCTTCAGTATCGTTCTTTTTAACGAAGGATTCGGATTTTCTTTTTCAAAACTCATCATACGCAATGGAATGTAGAAACTCTCTTTACTCCCGTCGGTATATTCAACAATAAGATCAATCGGCATTGGCATTCTACCGATTCTTTCTAATAGTACTACAGTTTTATCGGCATTTTCTTTTACATCTTTAATTCCATAATCAATTGTATTGGTAGTTTGTGTCCAATCTACCAAATACCAATCTAAATTTGCTCCAGAAATACGTTCAGCAGTTCTTTTGATATCATTTGGCGTAGGATGTTTAAATTTAAAATCCTGATAGTATTTTTTCAAGGTTTTCATCAAATTTTCCTCTCCAATCAGATATATTAATTGTGTCAGAAAAAGTTCTCCCTTACTGTATGAGGTAATGCTGTAAACTCTATTTTCATCAAAACGATCCGCATGTGTACTTTGAGGCAATTCTTTTCCAGAATTTGCCATTGACAAATACCCTTTATAAGCTCCGGTAAATGGATTTTCCATTTTCTTATCTGCAAGTTCATTCAGTCCAAAATCTTCAAGAAAAGAGGTGAATCCTTCGTCCATCCACCCGTGTTTTGATTCATTGGAAGCCAAAACATGCTGAAACCAGGAATGTGCCATTTCGTGTGCGGTAACATTAAGTAAACCTTCAAAATCACCTTGACCTAAAATCAAGGTACACATTGCATATTCCATTCCGCCATCACCACCTTGAATCACGGAATATTGTTTGTAAGGATAATCTCCAACAGTTTTGTTGTAAACCTCCATCAACTTAGCCGTTTTAGGCTGGATCTTTTTCCAGTTTTCGATATATTTTGGATTGTTTTTATACAAAAAATGCAAATCAACATTATTAGGCCCTTTCACCACATCGTGAATGTAATTTTTATCTGCTGCCCAAGTAAAATCATGAACCATTGGTGCTGTAAAATGCCACGTAAGGTTTTTTGTTTTCTTTGGAACAGACACCACAACTCCTTGGTCCTGATAACCATGACCTATTTCGTTTTTGTTTTGTAAATAACCGGTACCTCCTAAAACGTATGCTTTATCAATAGTAATATTGACATCAAAATTTCCCCAAACACCGTGAAATTCTCTGGCAATGTAAGGATCCGCATGCCAACCTTCAAAATCAAATTCGGCCATTTTTGGATACCATTGTGCCATCGACAATTCTACTCCCTCTGCATTATTTCTCCCGGAACGACGAATTTGAATTGGAACTTGTCCGTCAAAATCTAATGTGAAAGTGGTTTTTGAGTTAGGCAATATTGGCTTTGCCAAAGTAACTTCGAGAATCGTTCCAACCTCTTTTGCATTAGCAGCTACTCCGTCTTGTTTGAAATTCGAAATTCGCAAATACCCAATTTCATTTGGTTTTAAAGTTTTGATTCGACTTTCTTTGATTTCTTTATCACCAACTTTTATTTTAGTAACCATTCTTCCATCAGGATCTTTAATACTTTGGATTCTAGCATCCATCTCGCTTCCGGGCTGAAAGGCATTATTGAATAAATGGTAATACACCTTTTTTAAGGTATCTGGAGAATTATTGGTGTAAACTAGTTCTTGTTTCCCCTTGTACTGGTAGGTTTTTACATCCACGGAAACATCCATTTTGTAATCGACATGTTGTTGCCAATAAGTAGAACTTTGGGCAAATAGGGCCCCAAAATTAAGTGCGATAAAAGATAGTAAAAGGATTTTTTTCATACGAGGCTAAAATTTATTTTTTAATGAAATATAGAACCGCTAATTATCTATAGGATTTATATTTTGAATCCTGGCGATTTTATATTTCTTTAATACAAAAGGAAGAACAAGTGCTTTTCCTTTTGATTAATAACTATTAAATTTGTTTTTTTGACATTCTTTCGGCAAGAATCAAGGCATTATAAGCATTAACCATTTTTCCTGATTTTGAACTATCAGCTGTAGCTTTTTTCTCTTGAGTTTCTCCCAACTCAACCGTTACGGGAAGCGGTGTTCCAGAATCCATCATGATTTGTTTGACTTCTGCTGCTGATAATTTCGGATAGTACGAACGAATCAATGCAGCAACTCCGGCCGCATTTGGTGAAGCCATAGATGTTCCTTGTTCGTATTTGTATTTGTTATTTGGTACTGCTGCGTAAATTTCCATTCCCGGAGCATAAACGTCTACATTGATTGACCCGTAATTTGAAAAAGGGGCTACTACCGACTCTCCGTATGCATTATTCAAGGCTCCAACGGTAAGAACATTATTTGCAAACTCTATTTTATTATCTTCAGAATCATTAGGAAAACTGATGTTTTTTTCTAAATCAATATCATTACCATCGTTTCCTGATGCGTGTACAAACAAAACATCTTTCTTTTCAGCATATTTTATAGCATCAAAAACCCATTGCTTGTGTGGAGAATAACTTTTTCCGAAACTTCCATTGATTACTTTTGCCCCATTATCAACTGCATAACGTATTGCCAAAGCAATATCTTTATCGTATTCATCACCATTAGGAACAGCTCTTACAGCCATAATTTGGACATTATTTGCAACTCCGTCGCCACCAATACTGTTATCTCTCACTTGAGCAATAATTCCGGCAACATGGGTTCCATGCAATGCTTCTTCTTTATCCGGCCCATAAACAACATTGTTGCCATACTTTGTATCATTTATATCATCAGGATTATCACCAACAACTTTTCTGCCATTAAAATCTTTGTTCAAATTATAATTCAATTGGTCATAGATATACTTTCTGTATTCTTCAATACCAGCACTAAATGCAGGACCTGACTGCCCAATAACGCGAGTCATAATCATTTTGCTTCTATTTAAAACTTCGTCCGTACTAACAATTGCATTAAGTTCTTCAAGTGTATAATCGTTTTTCTTTAAGTACGTTTGTATTACGCTATTGGTGTTTAACAGAAAATCTACTTGTTGTTTCCCTTCTAAAGCTTCGTTGTACTTTTTTTCATAGTCAGCTTTAGCATTTTTATAAACCAATGATCCGTCATCTGCTTTTTTTACAATTCGAGTCATCTCTAAATTTTCAAATCCGGAATCGCCAAGAAAATTCCAACCGTGCATATCATCAATAAATCCATTTTTATCATCATCAATTCCGTTACCGGCGATTTCTTTTGTATTGGTCCAAATCACTGATTTCAAATCTTCATGATCAATATCAACTCCTGAATCTACAATCCCCACGATAACCTTTACTCCTTTTTTATTTTTCAATAATTCAGAATATGCCTTATCAACGCTCATTCCGGGAATTGTATCTTTTTCTAAATCTAAATGGCTCCAGCGTTGTAAATCAGCATCACTTATAGGAGCAACTTTCTTAATAATTAATGGACTAGTTACCGCAACAGGCGCAATACTTTTGGAAACTTGCTTTTGAGCGCTACATCCCACTAATGCAAAAAAAGCGACAGCATAATAATAGATTGGTTTAATCTTGTTCATTTATAAATTTTTAAATTAAATGCGAGGCCTAAATTATTTCTTTTTTCAAAAGAATATAAGTGGATTAACACTCTGTTAAGATTTGATCGAAAGTAAAATAATGAAAAAAGGAATTCTTATACAGGCTAAAATACAAATGGAAGGACAATTTGCCCTTCCATTTATAAATAAATTGAAACTTTTATTTTTTAGACATTTTTTCAGCCATCAATAAAGCATTGTAAGCATTTACTATTTTTCCGGATTTTGATAAGGTAGTAAAAGAGCGAGTGTCATTACTTTTTCCGGCAACAATAACATCTTCTGTAATTGCCACTCCTGAATCCATCAAAATGTGTTTTACCTGTTGAGCTGATAATTTTGGGTAGTACGAACGTATTAACGCAGCAACTCCTGCAGCGTTTGGTGCAGCCATTGATGTTCCTTGTAAGTATTTATAAGAATCATTTGGCGTAGTGGCGTAAATTTTAACTCCTGGAGCAAAAACATCTACATTGATTTTTCCAATATTAGAAAATCTCGCCACCACTTTGTTTCCGTATTCAAAATTCAACGCTCCAATGGTGATCAAATTATCCGCAAATTCTGTTACTTTATCTTCTGAATCATTCGGAAAATTCTCTGCAAAGTCAATGTCTTTAGCATCATTTCCAGCCGCATGAACAATCAATACGTCTTTTTTTTCTGCATATTTAATAGCATCATAAACCCATTGTTTATGAGGTGAAAAGCTTTTTCCAAAACTTCCGTTAATCACTTTAGCACCGTTATCCACAGCATAGCGAATACCAAGAGCGATATCTTTGTCGTATTCATCTCCGTCTGGCACTGCGCGAACAGTTAAGATTTCAACATTATTTGCAACTCCATCGCCACCTATAGCGTTGTTTCTCGTTTGAGCAACTATACCAGCAACATGAGTTCCATGAAGAATCCCGTCCTTGTCTGGTCCCATAACATTGTTGTTTCCGTATTTGGTATCTGTTAGATCTTCCGGATTATCTCCAATAATTTTTCTGTAATCGGTTTTTAAATTTTCTCCGCTTAAAGCTGTGGCAAAACCATTAAGTTGTTTTGTAACACCAACTTTCAAATCTGCAATAGGCATACCATAAGAAAACATTTGTTCCATAGCTGCCTTACTTTTTTGAATTTCTGGCTCTTGTGAAACAATTGCTTTCACCTCATCAATGGTATAAATCGATTTGCCAAAATGCTTCGCTAAAGTCGCATCGCTCTCATTGAGCGTTAGTAACATTTGCTCCGTACGCGTTTTTCCAGTTACGGCATCCGCTATCTTTTTATCACCTATAGCTTTAGCCTCTTGATATGTTTTTTCGTCTACAAGGTTTTTATTTTTGATAATTCGCTGATATTCATAATGCTCCTTGGTGATATCACCTAAAAAATTCCAACCATGAATATCATCAATATATCCATTTTTATCATCATCAATTCCGTTTCCTGCTATTTCTTTTTTATTAGTCCAAACAACTGATTTTAAATCTTCATGTTCAATATCCACTCCGGAATCCACAATCCCGACAATTACAGTCACCCCTTTTTTACCTTTCAATAATTCAGAATATGCTCTGTCAACACTCATTCCGGGAATAGTATCTTTTACTATATCTAAGTGACTCCAGCGCTTTAAATCATTTTCATTTATCGGGACATTTTTTTTAATGTTTAACGGTGCACTTATCACAGTACTCGTTACTGCAGAATTAGCAACTTGTTTTGAAGCGCCGCATCCGACTAAAGCTAAAATAGCAAAAGCAGAAATGTAAATAGGTTTGATGGTATTCATGTGTTTACGTTTTTAAAAGTTACAAAATTAGTCTAAAATATATGTATTTGTTACAAAAATAAATAGCATTAACACTAAGTTAAGATTTCATTGCAAGTAAATAGTTCTTTCAACCAACTCCTTTATCGTTTCTTGGTTTTTTGTACCGTTTTTCATTATGCAAATAGTGTTCCGAAAAAAATAGTAATTGTTACGGCGGCGGCTTTCATAAATTTTTTCATTTAAGAACGACACAAAGACAAATCAGTTCTAATTTCATAGATTAGTTGCGTGTCATTTCATTTATTAAAGTTCAAAAGTACTTTAAGTTATACACAGTTACTGCACTTATTAACCGCTTTTTATGAAAAATTTTGTGAATAAAAAAAATGTAAGAAAATGATTAAAAATCCTTATTTTTGTATGACATCAAATTTTTATATGAAAACAAAACTACTCCTTTTGGTGTTTTTAGTGAGTCTTTCAACTTACTCCCAAAACTCAAATATTCCTTCTCTTGTTCCAACAAATGGGCTAATAGCATATTATCCTTTTAGTGCTAATGCAAATGACGCAAGCGGAAATGGAAATAATGGAATTACTACCGATGCAACCTTAACATCAGATAGATTTGGAAATAGTAATAATGCTTACTCTTTTAATGGTACTAGCAGTACCATTGAGGCAAATGTAAAAAACTACCCTCTTAAAGGCGAATCACGTACTATTACAGGATGGTTCAAAGCTGCTTCACCTGTTGCATCTAAAGAATTTAATTTTTGTCTTTTAAATTATGGAAATATATCTGATCCAAATTATTGGTTTAAAATCAGTTTCTATAGTAAAGGGTATTTAGATGTACAATTTGACTCTAAAACTTTTCAATCTCAAGAAAATTATTTCAATAACACATGGACATTTTTTGCATTGACCTTTGATGATGCCAGCAACACCTATTCATTATACATAAATAACGTATATAAGATGGGTGGTTCTGCCGATTTATATACAAATGGTTTTGGCAATCTATTTAGAATTGGAAGAAATAAATTAAACAACTATTTCGAAGGTGCAATAGACGATATTGGGATTTGGAATCGTGTATTAACTGCGGATGAGATTACCAGTTTATATAATTTCAAAAACAATGCTAATCTTTATACAATAATCCCTGATGGGAATTTTGAAAAAAAATTAATTTCCCTTGGGATTGACTCTGGTCTTGTTGACGGAAAAGTACTTAAAGAAAATATTGCCTCGTTAACATCTTTGGATGTTTCTTCTAGTCATATTATTGACCTTACCGGAATCCACTATTTTGCAGCCTTAAAAACCTTAAAATGCAATAATAATCAATTAACAGCTTTGGATCTTTCCCAAAATGTCGCTTTGAATTCTTTGGACTGTTCTTATAATTATGGATTAAAAGTTTTTGATCTTTCTAAAAACACAGCCTTGACAACTTTGGAATGTATTGGTAACCACTTAACAACTTTGAATCTTTCTCAGAATGTTGCTTTGAATTCCTTAAATTGTTCTTCAAATGGCTTGAAAAGCCTAGATGTTTCTGCAAATTCATCATTAGCGTCTTTAAGATGCTCAACAAATCAATTACTTACGCTGGATGTTTCTAAAAATACTGCAATAAAAATTTTAAATTGCGATGAAAATCAGTTGTCATTACTTGATATTTCTCTAAATATCGTTCTGGATAGTTTAAATTGTTCTGGTAATCAGTTAAAAGATTTAGATCTTTCTAAAAATGAAAATTTGAAAAAATTGAATTGTTCAGTTAATAAATTGCAAAACCTTAATTTAAAAAATGGAAATAACCAGCAGCTAGTTTCTACCTATTCTACGTTGTCTTTTGGTGGAAATCCGGATTTAAGTTGCATACAAGTCGATGACAAGACCTATTCCGACAGCAATTGGGCTGATTTTAAGGACGCGGCGGCGAGTTATAATACAGCGTGTATATCGTATACCTTGATCCCTGATGTGAATTTTGAGAACAAATTAATTGCATTGGGAATTGATACCGATGGACTAAATGGCAAAATCACAATCTCTAATATAGCGAATATTACGAGTTTAGATTTATCAAACTTCGGAATTTCGAATTTATCTGGCATTGAACAATTTACCTCTTTGGAGACATTGATTTGCAGCGGAAATTCACTATCTACAATAAATGTTTTTAATAATACGGCCTTAAAATATTTAGACTGTTCCAATAATCCTCTAATAACTCTCGATGTTTCTAAAAATAAGTTACTTACAGAACTTTACTGCGATGGTGTTGTTACAATTACAAATAAAAATAGCACTATAAAAAACACTACTGCTGCACAATTAATCGTTTTAGATCTTTCCAATAATTTATTTTTAACCAAATTGAGTTGCTCCGATAACCAATTAGTAAGTTTAGATGTTTCTAAAAACACCTTTCTAACGGATATAAATTGTTCCAACAATAGTTTGCAAAATTTAAATTTGAGCAATGGCAATAACACTAAAATGCTAAATGTAAACTTTAAAAGCAACTCGTCATTATCGTGTATTAACGTAGATGATCCGGCCTTTTCTAATACTAATTGGACTGAAGCCAAAGACGCAACGGCAATTTATTCAAAAACAGCCTGTACTTTAGGAATTGAAGATGTAGTTTTTGACAAACTAGCTTTATATCCTAATCCTGTAAAAGGACAGTTGCATATTGATAATATTGTACTGGAAAAAGTAACGGTGTACGATTCCTTAGGCAAATTGATAAAAACAACAAAATTCATTAATGGTCCAAATACTAATAGTATAGATTTAGCTGGTTTAGCAAAAGGAATCTATTATGTGTATTTAGAAAGTGAAGGAGCTAACACTGTCAAAAAAATAGCGGTAGAGTAAAACAGAAGGCCATATAGAAGTAAAAAACCACATTTTCATTCGTTTGAAAATGTGGTTTTTATGTTTTATAAAATATCCTCACACCTAAAAACGTCCTTCAATCGAACTCCTTTTTCAGTTTTTTCAACAGTTATAATTTCGTTATGGGCATCGTGCTCCAAAAATAAATAATACTTATTATCTGCGGCAGCATTCATGAATTTTGATTTTTCATCTAATGTTAAAAGTGGTCTGGTATCATAGCCCATCACATAAGGAATTGGAATATGTCCGGCTGTCGCCAATAAATCAGCACAAAAAACAATCGTTTTATCTTGATATTGAATATGCGGAATCATTTGCTTTTCGGTATGACCATCAGCAAACAGTATACCAAAACCCAGTTCCGATTTTTTAAGAAAATCACCCTCTGGTCTTTTTATAAAATTCAACTGACCGCTTTCCTGCATCGGCAAAATATTTTCGGAGAGAAAAGAAGGTTTTTCTCTTAAATTAGGCTTTGTTGCCCATTCCCAATGCTTATCATTACTCCAAAACTTAGCATTTTTAAACGCTAACTCGTAGCCCGTTTTGTCTGCATTCCATTGCACACTCCCACCGCAATGGTCAAAATGTAAATGCGTCATAAAAATATCGGTAACATCATCACGATGAAAACCAAATTTAGCCAAAGATCTATCCATGGAATGCGTTCCCCAAAGCGAATAATATCCAAAAAATTTCTCCGATTGCTTGTTTCCCATTCCGGTATCAATCAAAATCAATTTATTATCATCTTCAATTAGTAGACAACGTGCAGCAATATCAATTAAGTTATTTTCATCTGCTGGATTAGTTTTATTCCAAATAGTTTTTGGAACAACTCCAAACATTGCACCACCATCTAATTTAAAATTTCCAGTTTCTATTGCATATAGTCTCATAGAATTATTTTTAAAACCGTAATTAAACCCAAATATAAAGGATTCAATACTAAAAACGAATTAAAACCACATTTAGAAGCATAATTTCTAGTTAAACTAAGTGTTTTCTGCTAATACTAGAAAAAACCGCCAATTCGCAGCAGAAAATTCAGCTTTGAATTGGCGGAAATAAAATTTCACAAAGAACAATTATTGCTTAATCTGTTGAAATAAACGTTGCAGTTGAGGATTTTCTTTGGATTGAAAACATTCGGTTCTTATCATTTTGTCAATGTATCGAATTCGATCCGCCGTTACTGGATGTGAACTTAAGAATTCAGGCATCTCGATATGATTCTCTTTCTGCAAACGTTTAAAAAGGACTGACATCCCCTTTGGGTTAACTCCATTTGAGGTCACTATTTTAAAACCTTCGACGTCAGCTTCGTGCTCAAATTCCCTCGAAAAAGACAGTGATTGCAAAGTGTTGACATTTTCACCAAGTACTGCCATGACTCCGTTTGCATCTCCTAAAATGGTTGAAATAAATAAATAACCCGATAAATTTCGGCACAACATTTTCATGGAATGCCTTTGATTTACGTGGGCAACTTCGTGTCCTATTAAACCCACTAATTCCTCATAGTCTTTCATAGAATCTATAATTCCGGTATATACAACGATGCTACCATCCGGAAGCGCAAAAGCATTCATAATGTCCGAATCAATTACGGTGAATTTCAATTCTTTTGTGTTTCTTAGTTTCAATTCTTTGGCAAACAGATTCAAAGCCTTTGTTTTCTTTGAATCAACAGTGCCTAAAAATGTATTTTGCTCAAAAAATGTATTTCCTAATGCGTCATCATACACCGCAGGGATTAAAACAACCGATTTTTCGCCTACCCAAGGTATAACATATACATAACACAAACCGATAAAACAAAAAATAAACAACGCGAAGCCAAGGTGGACTTTAATTCCAAGATTTAAAAGTCTTTGGTACCACCCGACATGTCCATTTTTACTTCTAAAAACAGTCAAATCGTCTATGAATTGAGCATCTCCAACTTTTAAGATTTGAATAGGATCGTTTCCATGCTGAAGCTGTAATTCCGTGCCTTTTTCATTGATAATAACGGCAGCTAATTCCCAATAATATGTTTTATTATAGGTGGTTTCAAAAATAAAAATACATTTGTCCGTGTCAAAATTCAATGAAACTTCTTGTGAAACAGAAGATGCGCCATCATAAAAAACTCCGATTACTTTTTCCTTCATCTCCTTACATTACAAAATCTAAATCCAGAAAATCACTGATATCTTCTCCTGTAGCGTCTTTAAAATTCTCTTCTGTTTGTCGAATTGAATTCAAATCAATATTTCCGTCTAATTCAACGTTATCGAAAAGGTATTTCAATGTTCTTGTAACGACCCATGCATAACCTAGGCCCAGAGTAAAGATGATAATCAATATATTTACAACTCCTAATTTTAGGAAATCTCCACCTGTTACAGTCGAATTTAATGCTATTTCTTTCCCATCTTTATTTAAACTTAAATTCTCGATATAGTATTCAAAAAGGTCTTTTTGCCACCAAAAAAGATAAATTCCAAGGGTGAAAATCGTTAAGAAATAGCCTTTTAAATTTAATACGAAATAATCACCTCCATCTCCGTTATAATCAAATTCAATATTTCCAAAACGAACATTCCCCAACAAATATTTTCTTAAATTTATTGACATCCAAGAACCATAAATTCCAAAGGTAATTACGGTAAAAAAAATCCATTTGAAGAAATTTACGGTAAGTTCTTTTCTGTCTCCCCTATACCCAAATCGGATGCCACGCCATGAGGTTCTTGACATTCTATACCTGTATGAACCATGAATTGCCAATGGTAAAACAGCTAAAAATCCCAGATAAAATAATAGCAATCCCACAAAAGGAAATTTTAGATATAAAAACAAAAATAAGAGGCCGTAAAGAACACCGAAAATCAGAATTGCTTTTAGAAAACCTTTAAACATCTCTTTTCCTGTACCGTGAAAAGAAAAGGAGTCACCTTCTAAGGAAGTAGCTCCATAAAGAAACTGAAGTTGCTTGGCCTTAGCCCATGGGTAATAAATTCCCAAAGTAATAACAGTCAAAAGCCAATTGACTATTACCACACCAAAAAAATCTTTGCCATTCCCTTGAAATTCCAATTTGTACGTTGAGCGACTTTCTAAAGCGTTTTCCATAATTTTATTATTAGTAATTTGGTTACAATTAAATAGAGCCTAAATATAAATTTAATTTTTATAATGAGGATACGAAATAGGTTTTTTCTATTTTTGCATTGGTTATAAAAATGGTATCAATTATGGAAAAAGGTTTTTATACACTATCTTTGCTGTTAATTTAGACAAAATCAATATAAGCTATGATAAAAGTTTCTGACACTGCGAGAAAAAAAATCATCGATCTAATGAAAGATGATGGTTTTGATGCTGCAATCGACTATGTAAGAGTTGGCGTAAAAAGCGGCGGATGTTCTGGATTGTCTTATGATTTAAAATTTGATAAAACAAAAAGCGAAGACGATAAAATTTTTGTAGACAACGATATCACTATTGCTGTAGAAAAAAAATCTTTTCTGTACTTAGCAGGAACAATATTAGAATTTTCAGGAGGAATAAACGGTAAAGGATTTGTTTTTAACAATCCAAATGCCAACAGAACTTGTGGTTGCGGAGAGAGTTTCTCTTTGTAAAACATTAAACAAAAAATTATGTCAAAATATACCGAAGACGATTTAAAAATCGAACTCGAAACCAAAGAATATGAATACGGCTTTTACACCGAATTAGAATCAGAAACGTTTCCTATTGGGTTAAATGAAGATATCGTTCGTGCTATTTCACAGAAAAAAGGTGAGCCACAATGGATGACTGATTGGCGTCTTGAGGCTTTTCGTGCCTGGGAGCTTATGACCGAGCCAGAATGGGCTAATGTACATTATACTAAACCTGATTTTCAGGCCATTTCCTATTATTCAGCTCCAAAAGCTGTAGATCCTAATAAAACACTGGATGATGTAGATCCAGAACTTTTAGAAATGTATAAAAAGTTAGGCATCTCTGTTGATGAGCAAAAGATGATGAATAATGTAGCTATGGATATTGTAGTCGATTCGGTTTCAGTAGCGACTACTTTCAAGAAAACATTAGGTGAAAAAGGAATTATTTTTATGAGTATTTCTGAAGCAATCAAAGAGCATCCAGAATTAGTTCGTAAATACCTAGGAACAGTAGTACCACAAAAAGATAACTTTTATGCTGCTTTGAATTCAGCAGTTTTCTCTGATGGTTCTTTCTGTTATATTCCAAAAGGCATTCGTTGCCCAATGGAACTTTCGACTTATTTTAGAATCAACCAGGCAGGAACAGGGCAGTTCGAGCGAACATTACTAATTGCCGATGAGGGCAGCTATGTAAGTTACCTTGAAGGATGTACCGCTCCAAGTCGTGATGAAAATCAATTACACGCTGCAGTAGTAGAATTAATTGCATTAGACGATGCTGAAATAAAATATTCAACGGTACAAAACTGGTATCCTGGAAACAAAGAAGGAAAAGGCGGAGTCTTTAATTTTGTGACCAAAAGAGGTTTATGTGAGAAAAACGCAAAAATTTCTTGGACACAAGTAGAAACTGGTTCAGCTATAACTTGGAAATATCCTTCCGTTATTTTAAAAGGAGATAATTCAGTAGGAGAATTTTATTCGATTGCTGTAACTAATAATTTCCAACAAGCCGATACCGGAACCAAAATGATCCATTTAGGTAAAAATACTAAATCGACCATTATTTCTAAAGGAATTTCTGCTGGAAAATCACAAAACAGTTACCGTGGTTTAGTACAAATTAGTGCTAGAGCTGACAATGCCAGAAACTTTTCACAATGTGATTCATTATTAATGGGAAACAATTGTGGAGCGCATACTTTCCCCTATATTGAAAATAAAAATCCAACAGCAAAAATCGAACATGAGGCTACGACAAGTAAAATTGGCGAAGACCAAGTTTTCTATTGCAACCAACGTGGAATTCCAACCGAAAAAGCCATCGCTTTAATCGTAAACGGTTTTAGTAAAGATGTATTGAATAAGCTACCAATGGAATTCGCAGTAGAAGCACAAAAATTATTAGAAATTTCTCTTGAGGGTTCTGTAGGATAACCTTTTAAGACTTTATAAAAACAAGACGTTTATGTTATCAATAAAAAATTTACACGCCTCCATTGGAGACAAAGAAATATTAAAAGGAATCAACCTTGAAGTAAAAGCTGGAGAGATTCACGCAATAATGGGACCAAACGGTGCTGGAAAAAGTACCCTTGCTTCTATCATTGCAGGAAACGAAAACTATGAAGTAACCGAAGGAGAAATCTTTTTAGATGGAGAAGACCTTTCTGATTTAGCACCAGAAGAAAGAGCACACAAAGGAGTGTTTTTGTCCTTTCAATATCCAGTAGAGATTCCAGGAGTTTCAGTAACTAACTTCATGAGAACAGCAATCAATGAAACACGTAAAGCAAATGGTCTGGAAGAAATGCCTTCCAACGAAATGCTAAAAGTGATTCGTGAGAAATCAGAATTATTAGAAATCGACAGAAAATTTTTGTCTCGTTCTTTAAACGAAGGCTTTTCTGGTGGCGAGAAAAAACGTAACGAAATTTTTCAAATGGCAATGTTGGAACCAAAATTGGCTATTCTTGACGAAACCGATTCTGGACTTGATATTGATGCTTTAAGAATTGTTGCAAATGGTGTTAACAAGCTTAAGAGCGACAAAAATGCTATCGTAGTTATCACGCACTACCAAAGATTATTAGACTATATCGTTCCTGATTTCGTTCATGTACTATACAACGGAAAAATTGTAAAATCCGGTGGCAAAGAACTAGCTCATGAACTGGAAGAAAAAGGATACGACTGGATTAAACAAGAACAAGAAGCGTAAAATTAGTTTGCAGTTTACAGTTTGCAGTTTGCAAAACTCCAACTTATAACTACCAACTTATAACTACCAAAAATGGAATTAAAAGAAAAATTACTATCGTCTTTTATGGCTTTCGAAGAGCGTGTCGATGTTCACACTGAACTTCATGATTTGAGAACTTCAGCTATAAAAAACTTTGAAAATAAAGGTTTCCCAACCAAAAAAGACGAAGCTTGGAAATACACCTCGCTAAACGCCATCTTAAAAAACGACTTTACCGTTTTTCCAAAGCAAGAAAGTGCAGTTGAATTCAACCACGTAAAAAAATACTTTTTACACGAAATAGATACCTATAAGGTGGTATTTATTGATGGCGTTTTCAGTTCACACTTATCATCAACAACGCACGACGGAATTGATATTTGTTTGATGTCATCGGCATTGACAAAACCAAAATACAAAATGGTTATTGACACGTATTTTAACCAAATTGCCAGCAAAGAAGAAAGTTTGACTTCACTGAATACGGCTTTTGCCAATGAAGGAGCATATATCCATATCCCAAAAAGTAAAGTAGCGGATAAACCTATTGAGATCATGTACTTTTCAACAGGAAGCGAAGCAGCTCTTTTGGTTCAACCAAGAAATTTGGTTATTGTTGGAGAGAATTCTCATGTTCAAATCATTGAGCGCCATCAAAGTTTAAACGAAAATCCAGTACTAACGAATTCCGTTACAGAAATTTTCGCCCAAAAACGTGCTATCGTTGATTATTACAAAATTCAAAACGATACCCTAGAAGCGAATCTAATCGATAACACATACGTCTCTCAACAAAAAGAAAGTCACGTTTCGGTTCACACCTTCTCTTTTGGAGGAAACTTGACAAGAAACAACTTGAATTTCTACCATTTTGGAGAAAGATTGACAAGTACGTTAAACGGAATTACTATTATTGGTGAAAAACAACACGTAGATCATTATACTTTGGTGAAGCATTCAGCTCCAAATTGCGAAAGCTTCCAAGACTATAAAGGAATCTATTCCGATCGTTCTACAGGCGTTTTTAACGGAAAAGTGTATGTTGAGAAAGATGCTCAAAAAACAAATGCGTTCCAAAAAAGCAATAATATTTTATTGAGTGACAAAGCTACTATAAACGCAAAACCACAATTGGAAATTTTTGCTGATGACGTAAAATGCTCTCACGGCTGTACTGTCGGGCAATTGGACGAAACTGCTATGTTCTACATGCAAGCGCGTGGAATACCTAAAAAAGAAGCCAAAGCGTTATTGATGTATGCGTTCTCAAATGCCGTTATCGAAAACATCAAAATACCAGAACTTAAAAAACGAATTACTACTATTATAGCTAATAAATTAGGCGTAAAATTAGGATTTGATTTGTAATCAACACTAACAAGAGGTTATAAAAACAACCCTTTCAGAGTTTTAAAACTCTCTGAAAGGGTTGTTTTATTTATAGGATCATTTTTCCAAACTTCCAATAATACCACTTAACATCCCATTAAAATCAAAATTATATTCTTCATTTAACCCCATTCGTACAATCACTAAATCCAGAGATGGAATAATTGCCACCATTTGTCCTTGAAAACCGCTACAGTAATACATATCTCGTGGAACATCTGGAAAATGCCCGCTCGCATTGAGCCAAAAGTGTCCTCCATATCTTCCGTTTGAAGTATTCGTGGGAGTTGCAGTATATTTCACCCAGCTTTCATCTAAAATCTGTTCGCCATTCCAATTGCCTTTGTGCAAATACAGCAGGCCAAATTTTGACCAATCTCTAGCGGTTGCCCATCCGTAAGATGAACCCACATAATTACCTGCCATATCCGTTTCTATAATCATGGAGTTCATTCCAATTTTATCAATCAAAGCTGAATACCAGAAATCCAAATATTCCTGATGCGTTCTGAATTGTCGTCTTAAAATTCCCGAAAGTAAATTCGTTGTTCCTGAAG
This sequence comes from Flavobacterium rhamnosi, assembly GCF_048286515.1. NCBI lineage: Bacteria > Pseudomonadati > Bacteroidota > Flavobacteriia > Flavobacteriales > Flavobacteriaceae > Flavobacterium > Flavobacterium rhamnosi. The sequence continues at coordinate 173,020 of NZ_JBLVPS010000003.1, forward strand.
AATAATTCCAATGCGTATCCGGCCTGTATGCGACAGGTTTTTCCAACTGTACGCGTGACATATCCACAGCTTGAAAAAGCATTTTGGTGGCATCACAAATCTTATCGTATTTCTCTTCCCATTCCAAACCGGAATTCATGTGCAGCAAATCACTTGTGGTAATGATTTTTTGTACGCCGTTTTGCCACTCTTCAACAGGCGCTGGTTTATAAATGTCAAATTTCTTTTGCTTTTGAAGAATTCCAAAAAGTGCACTTGTAATACTTTTGGTCATAGACCAACCTAAAAACTTGCTGTTTTTATCAAAACCGGTATCGTATTTCTCTGCAATGATTTTGTCTTTATAAAGCACTAAAACCGAACGTGTTCTTTTTTTAAGCTCCCCCTTTTTGTCAAAAGCACTGATGACAGCCGTATTTAATTTATTGTAATCAACATTTGCAAAAACTGTATCTTTTGGTTCCTTATTTCCATACGGAAAAGATAAATTAGTATCTAATTTTGCTCTTTTGGGAATCAAATATGGTTTTGTAACATCAAAATCATCATTGATTAAAGTAGCTCCCAAACCCTCTCGGTAAATCGCTTTTCGCTCTTTCAAGCCATAAACTGAAGCGGATGCAAATTTCCCGACATCTTCAATTCTATTTTTGGCTAAATCAATCATTTTGATATCATTGTCGCCTTTCTCAATCATTTCCTGGGAACGATTATCGATAAAATATCCAGAAGCGACACTTTTTGCCGAAAAGCCAGAAATCAAATCCAGTTTTGGATAAGTAGTAAATCCATAATAAAAGATTCCGATAAAAGAAGCAAAACCAACAAACATGAGGAGCTTTTTCATAGTAGCTAATTGTAAAACAATGCAATATAATTATTTTAGCCATAAATTCACAATTATTACTGCACTAAAAACCCGAAACTAATAGAAGTAAATTGGCGAAATCATGGCTAAAACAATTAACTTTTTATTACTTTTGTATTTAGAAAAATTCTAAATAAAGAAATGTTAGATATAAATAAAATTAGAGCCGACTTCCCAATCCTTTCCCAGAAAGTAAACGGAAAACCATTGGTTTATTTCGATAACGGAGCTACTTCGCAAAAACCACAAATTGTTATTGATGCAATTTCAAAATATTATCAGGAAATTAATGCGAATATACATCGTGGCGTTCACACTTTGAGCCAACTAGCAACTGATGCGTATGAGATTTCCCGTGGTAAACTTCAAAATCATATCAATGCAAAATTTGCTCATGAAGTTCTTTTTACTTCAGGAACAACACATGGAATTAATTTGGTTGCCAATGGATTTTCTTCGCTTTTAAAACCTGGCGATGAAGTTTTAGTTTCGGCATTGGAGCATCACAGTAACATTGTGCCTTGGCAAATGCTATGTGAGAAGACGGGCGCGACTTTGAGAGTAATTCCAATGAATGAGGATGGTGAATTAATCATGTCAGAATATGATAAATTACTTTCGAATAAGACTAAAATCGTTACGGTAAATCATATTTCTAATGCATTGGGCATTATAAATCCAATAAAGTACATGATTGACAAAGCACATGAAGTTGGAGCAGCAATTTTGATTGATGGAGCGCAAGCCGTCCCACATTTAAAACCAGATGTTCAGGATTTGGATTGCGATTTTTATGCTTTTTCAGGACATAAAATGTGTGGTCCGACAGGAACCGGAATTTTATACGGCAAAGAAGCTTGGCTGAATAAATTGCCACCCTATCAAGGTGGAGGCGAAATGATTAAGGAAGTTACTTTTGAAAAAACAACGTATGCTGATTTGCCTCATAAATTTGAAGCAGGGACACCAAACATCGCCGGTGGAATTGTATTAGGAACTGCCGTTGACTATATGAACGAGGTTGGTTTTGAAAACATTCAACAACAGGAAAAAGAATTACTGGCACATGCAACGCAACGACTATTGGAAATTAAAGGATTAAAGATTTTTGGCACCTCTGCAGCAAAAACTTCCGTAATTTCTTTTAATATTGAAGGAATTCATCCGTATGACATTGGTACGATAATTGACAAATTAGGAATAGCCGTAAGAACAGGACATCATTGCGCCCAACCCATTATGAATTTCTTCTGTATTCCAGGAACTATAAGAGCTTCGTTTGCTTTCTATAATACCAAAGAAGAAATTGACGTTATGGTTGAAGCCATTAAAAAAGCACAACTCATGTTGTCTTAAACGATTAAATTATGAAAATACTATCTTTATTATTCCTGACAATTTTTCTTGGAAAAAGTTGCGACAGTGCCAAGGCACAAGAAATTGAAACTGCAATAATTGAATATGAAGCCAACACCAGAGGTTTTTATCAAAAAATAATTGTGAAGAATCAGATGGTTACTATTTCAAAGGATAGAGATGGTCATGACAAGCCTGTACCTAAAAAAATATCGGATGCAGACTGGAAAGAGCTAGTAGAATGCTTTAAAACAGTGGAGTTGGATAGTTTGGCAAAATTAAAAGCGCCAACTGAAAAACGTTTCTATGACGGTGCGGCAATTGCCAATTTGAAAATCACCTACAAAGACAAAGCTTATGAAACGACAAGTTTTGATCATGGTTTCCCACCGAAACAAATTAAGAAATTCGTAAATAAAATAACTTCATTTGCTAAGAAAGAATAATGAAAATTAAAGAAATACAAGAAGAAATAGTGGATGAATTCTCTATGTTTGATGACTGGATGGAACGTTATGAATACATCATCGAATTGGGGAAAAATCTTCCTTTGATAAAAGAAGAATTCAAAACAGAAAACAATCTGATTAAAGGCTGCCAGTCTAAAGTGTGGCTGAAGGGAGAACAAAACAATGATAAAATTATTTTCACGGCAGATAGTGATGCCATTTTGACAAAAGGAATTATTGCAATATTAATTCGTACTTTTTCCAATCAAACAGCATCTGATATTCTGCAGGCTGACATGGGTTTTATCGATGAGATAGGTCTGAAAGAACATTTATCACCTACTCGCGCCAACGGATTGGTTTCAATGATAAAAAATATAAAAATGTATGCTTTGGCATTCAACACACAAAACTAAATAAAAATGGAAGAAACAATTATAGACACTGCCGAGTTGGGAGAATCAATCGTAAAAACATTAAAAACTATTTACGACCCTGAAATTCCTGTAGATATTTACGAATTAGGATTGATTTATGATGTTATGGTCAATACGGATTACGAAGTAAAAATCCTGATGACACTTACCTCTCCAAACTGCCCAGTTGCCGAAAGTTTACCAAGAGAAGTAGAAGAAAAAGTAAAATCAATAACCAATGTAAAAGACGCCGAAGTAGAAATTACTTTCGATCCGCCCTGGAGCAAAGATTTGATGAGTGAAGAAGCAAAACTAGAATTGGGAATGCTTTAGAAAGTACTCAGTCTGCAGTCGCGGCTTACAGTTTTTCAACTGCGTCTGGGACTGCGACTGTAAACTAAAAAAAATGGAAGAAATAATAAACAAAGTTGCCAATAGCGTTTTGGAAGTTTTCGATCTCGAAGATTACTATCCAAAAGGGATCCGTACGCAAATAGATATTTCGCAATGGCTTCTGGAAGGTTTTCTATTGAAAGAAAAAGACTTTCGAGAACAGCTAAAAAACCATAACTGGTCACAATATCAAGATCAGTATGTAGGAATCCATTGCAGTACCGATGCCATTGTTCCTGCTTGGGCTTCAATCTTGGTTGCCATTCAATTAGCTCCATTTGCAAAGAAAATCGTCAATGGAACTTTAGAGGACTTAGACGCCTCTCTTTATGAAGAATTATTGTCTAAAATTGATTATTCGGTATATAAAAATAAGCCCATTATTATAAAAGGGTGTTCCAGAAAACCGGTTCCGATGCGGGCTTATGTTTTGGCAGCGCACTACTTACAACCTTTTGCACGAAGTATTATGTATGGCGAGGCATGTTCTGCTGTTCCATTATACAAAGCACACAAAAAAGAATAATACACGTTAATTTTATAGTTTGAAAGTAAAATTTAAAATATAAGGTCATGAAAAAAATAGTGTTTTCTTTAGTCTTATTTTTCGCGGCAATTTCTATTTATGCGCAAGAAGAAACAGCAACAGACACAATAAAAATTTGGACAAAAAAAGGGAATATTTCTTTACTTTTTAACCAATCTGCATACAACAAACAGTGGCTGGGCGGCGGAACTTCAAATATTGCGGGGAATTTTGGACTTAATTACGATTTCAATTATAAAAAAGGAGATGTAGTCTGGGACAATAAATTCATTGCAGCCTACGGTTTAACCAAAATAAAAGGAGATGAAAAAATAGCCAAGACCGATGATCGTTTAGAACTGAACTCCCTTTGGGGGAAGAAAGCAAAAGGAGAATGGTATTACTCCCTGTTTTTTAATTTCAAAACACAGATGGATGCTGGTTATGATAAAAATGAAGTCAGACTTTCTCATTTTTTTTCACCTGCGTATTTTCAATTTGGGCCTGGAATGTGGTGGAAAAAAAGCAATAATTTAAGTGTTAACTTTTCTCCGGCGACTGCAAAACTAATTTTAGTCCACGGTCATTTTACTGAATTTGGTCCTTCTTTTGGTGTTTTACAAGGAGACACCTCAAGATTTGAATTTGGCGCAAGTATTGCGGGTTACTATAAAATACATTTAATGACAAATGTATCTATTGAGAACAGGTTAAATCTTTATTCTAATTATTTAGAAAATCCTCAAAACGTTGATGTAGATTACCAAATGAATGTAATCATGAAAATAAACAAATACCTGTCAGCAAATATAGCCGTACAAGCAATTTACGATGACAATTCAGTAAAAGCTGTGCAGGTGCGAGAAGTCTTTGGCTTAGGGGTTAATTACGGCTTCTAAAAAACTTACCCATTTTTACATAAAAAGACCTTTTGAAAATTTCAAAAGGTCTTTTTATTTTTTTATTCTATTTCTTCCTCTTTTTCCTCTTTTTCAACAGCATCTTTATAATCAGGATACAAAAATTTATTATAAGGAAAACGGGTAATGTGAATTTGTCTTACAGCTTCGTAAACTCGTTCTCTGAATTCCTCGAAATTTTCTTTGTTTGTTGCCGAAATAAACAAGGCATTTTGTTCTCCAACGCGGTTCATCCACGTCGCCTTCCATTCCTCCAGTGTAAAATGTCTTGGCGTTTTTTCAGTCATTAAATCATCTTCATCAATCGTCAGCGGTTTGTATGCATCAATCTTATTGAAAACCATAATGACTGGTTTGTCACTACATTTAATATCCAATAATGTTTTATTTACAGATTCTATTTGATCTTCAAATTCAGGGTGCGAAATATCAACTACATGCAATAATAAATCGGCTTCACGAACCTCATCTAACGTGCTTTTAAAAGAATCCACCAACTGTGTTGGCAATTTCCTTATAAATCCTACCGTATCCGAAAGCAAGAAAGGCAAGTTTTTGATTACTACTTTTCTCACGGTGGTATCTAAAGTGGCAAAAAGTTTGTTTTCTACAAACACATCGCTTTTCCCTATAGCATTCATCAGGGTAGATTTCCCTACATTGGTATAACCTACTAAAGCCACACGAACCATAGCTCCGCGATTACCACGTTGCACACCCATTTGTTTATCAATGCTTTTTATTTTTTCTTTCAATAGTGAAATTCGGTCGCGAACAATACGTCTGTCTGTCTCGATCTCGGTTTCCCCAGGCCCACGCATTCCAATCCCCCCTTTTTGACGCTCTAAGTGAGTCCACATTCCGGAAAGTCTCGGTAATAAATATTGACATTGTGCTAATTCTACTTGCGTTCTCGCATAAGAAGTTTCGGCACGTTGTGCAAAAATATCAAGTATAAGATGTGTTCGGTCCAGAATTTTACAATCGATGATTTTAGATATGTTTTTTTGCTGCGAAGGCGATAATTCATCATCAAATACCAATGTCGAAATATCATTCTCTTTTACAAAAAGATTGATTTCTTCTATTTTTCCTGTTCCCACGAAAGTTTTGGGATTCGGGCGCTCCATTTTTTGTGAAAAACGTTTCACTACCTGGCCCCCAGCGGTAAAGGTCAAAAACTCTAATTCGTCAAGATACTCATTTAGTTTTTCTTCACTTTGATTTTGAGTTACAATACCAACTATAGCCGTTTTTTCGAAATTTATTACTTCTTTTTCTAACATGTCTTTGAATAAGCTACAAATTTAATGATTTGTCGGGGACTTATGAAGTTATGAGTTTATAAAAAGTCAGAAGGTGTGAATAATGATATTTTTATTAGAAAGCATCATGTCAAATAAAACCAACAAAACTTAATTTTGAGCGATCAATACCAGCAAAAATTACTGTTTTTATTATAACTTTGTTTTTAGAAAAAAGAGTAACCGAAAGAAAACTTCTTTTGACTTACCAATCCAAAATAGAGGTCATAATGTCTAATAAATCGTCTAGCGCAGATATAGAAATGAGTAAGCATCGCGAACAATACTTTTAACTAATGTACTTTTAGTTTTATCTTTTCCTTTCTACTGTTGAACGTTTTGGTACTTTACTTCAAATCAATTCAGTCTTTTCAAAAAACGAACACAGGATGACAAACTGGATGGAATGCCGAGCCGCGATTTAAAAATTTAAAATAAAAATGATAAAAATTAGCATTCTGGGTTGTGGCTGGTTGGGTTTACCCTTAGCTAAAGTCTTGTTAGAAAATGACTTTTCAGTTAATGGATCGACGACTTCACCGGAGAAACTCCCTTTGTTACAGAATTTAGGAATCAATCCTTTTTTAGTTGTACTTTCAGCTTATAAAACGGATGGAAATGTAACCGGTTTTCTAGAAAATTCTGAAATTTTGATACTTGATGTCCCCCCAAAACTTCGTGGCATTGAAAAAGAGAACTTTGTTTCAAAAATCAGAAACCTAATTCCTTTTATAGAAAAATCATCCATAAACAAAGTGCTTTTCATAAGTTCAACGTCCGTTTATGGCGAAAGTGCCTGCTACATTTCAGAAGAAACGGTAGCAGATCCGGATACTGAAGGAGGCAAACAATTACTTGAGGCGGAACAACTTTTACAGAGCAACGAAAATTTCAGAACTACTGTTCTTCGTTTTGGAGGTTTGATTGGCGAAGACCGACATCCTATAAAATTTCTGGCTGGTCGTGAGAATCTCGATAATCCGGATGCACCTGTAAATCTAATTCATCAGGAGGATTGCATAGGTATTGTTCTGAAAATTATTGAAACCAATTCTTGGAACGAAACCTTCAATGCGGTAGCCCCCTCCCATCCTTCCCGCTCCGCTTATTACACGAAAAAAGCAAAGGATTTAAATTTGGTTATTCCAAAATTTAACCATTCAAATCCATCAATTGGAAAAACCATTTTAAGTAAAAAAATTGAAACCGTTTTGGGCTATACTTTTTCCAAACTACAATTATAACGTGAGAACTAAAATTAAAAATGCTTTTTCATCTAAAGTTAACGCCATCGGATTACCCATACTGGCTTTATGTTGGGTCAGTTTTTTTTGGGGCACCACTTGGATTGCATCAAAAGAAGGCGTAAAACATATGCCCGCATTACAATTAGCTGCCATTAGGCAGTTCATTGGCGGTTTTCTGTACATTACTTTTTTCTTATTCAGGAAAACACCTTGGCCAAAAGGAAAACAATGGAAAGCTATCATTATTTTAAGTATTCTTAATTTTGTTTTAAGTAACGGATTAAGCACGTGGGGTGTCAAATACATCAGCAGCGGGCTAGGAGCGATCATTGGAGCTATTGTACCTTTATGGATTGTTATTATTACTTTTTTTAGAGGTGAACGACTGGCACGATTAGCAGTTATTGGTTTGATTGTAAGTTTTGGTGGCGTTTGTGTTATCTTCTACGACCATTTAAATGATTTCTTGATTCCTGATTTTAGATTTGGGATTTTCATTTCGATAATTTCCACTTTAACCTGGGCGTTTGGATCTTTGTACACTAAGAAAAAAGCAGCTAGTTTTAATCCTTATTTTAGTCTAGGTTTACAAATGTTCATGTCCAGTATTTTGCTTTTTGCATATACAGAAACAACCGGATCATCCGTTAGTTTAAGTTCAATTCCGGCTATTTCATGGTGGTCTATCGGCTATTTAGTTGTTTTCGGTTCAGTACTTACCTTCATCGCATTTATATATGCACTTCAAAACCTCCCTGCAGAAATAAGTAGCATCTATGCGTATATCAATCCAATTATTGCCGTGATTTTAGGTGCAATAGTTTTTGGAGAAATACTCAATGTAGCTATTGCAATTGGAGGTACAGTTACCTTAAGTGGATTGTACATGGTGAATTATTCCTTGAGGAAAGGACGAAAAGAGTAAATACTATATATCCATCATTGTCAGATAAAAACATTCGATCTCTTTTAATTTATATCTTGCGCTCCTTCTCGCTGCCTCTTTCGTTTTTGACTTTTTGCATCTTTTTTATTACACAACAATGCTTGCAAACAAAAAATTCACTAACTTTAGTACACTAAAACCACCAAAAATGGTATGGACAGCGAAACCCTTAACACATTAAAGTAAAGTGGAATTGACCGTACGTATAAAACAAAAAAAAAGGCGCGAGATGGAGTCAACCTTTAGATGCCTGGCACTTGCATGGTCCATCCAAAAATAAAATTCTTTCCAGACAGAAGAAGAAAGTAAAAACTTACACTACGGTAAAACAGTTTTTAGTTTTCTACAATGAAAAAACAGTTCGCGAAATAAACAAGTATATGATGCGTAACAATCCTAAAAAACGATTTATTGTCATTCTCTCAAAACTAAATTGCAAATGCCATAAAACTATTTTTCAAGATCGTTAAAGTCAAAAAAAATAGAGATTGAACAAACACATCGTCCAAAACCTACCAGTGGTCATTTAAAACCAAACAGAAGACAATATTTTATAGCATTAATTGAGATTACTTAATCATAACTGAAAAATAAATTATGAAAAAGTTTTTATCTGTTATATTGGTTCTAACAACAAATATAATACTTGCACAACAAATAGTTACTGGCGAAATAACCGACAAAACAAACAAACCAATTGAAAATGTAAAAGTTAGCGTAAAAAATACAGCCCTAACAACTTTTACCGATGTTGCAGGAAAGTATTCAATTGAAGTGCCAATATCTAATGGGACACTTGAATTTACAAAAGAAAATTTTAGAATTGAAATTATTGAAATCACCAGTGATGTAATAAATTTAAACATGACATTGATTACTGATATCGATTTGTTCGAACTCAGTTTGAATGAACTAATGAATATTGAAGTAATAACCGCTTCAAAAAAACCAGAAAGCAGGAAAATTGCACCAGCGACCGTCTATGTTATCACTGAAAAAGATATTATTGAAAACGGATACAATGATTTAAAAAGTTTATTGGAAAATGTCCCTGGTGTCGTAGTCATAAGAACGGACGTTTTTGCTTTTGGCGGACAACGTGGTTTTTTAAGTAATTTTTCACAAACGCTCCTTTTGGTGAACGGAAGAGAAATGCAAAATCTAATTGCTTCCGAAACATTTATTGCAACACAATTTGCAACGCATAACATAAAACAGGTTGAAATTCTGCAAGGTCCAGCTTCTGCTCTTTATGGCGCAAATGCTTTGGTAGGCATTATTAATATCATCACAAAAAATGATTCCTCTGACTTTAATAAAATAGAGTATCATGCTGGCATTGGAACACAGCAGACTCAATCTCAAAGCATCGTTTTTGGAAAAAATTTAAATGATTTTCGTATTAGTGGTAGTATTAGATATTTCCGCAGTAATCTTTGGGATTATAAAGAATTTATTAAAGACACAATAAATTTTAGGCAAGGAGTTCCAGCGAAAGCGTTTCCCCTAAATCAAGAATACAAACAGAGTAGCTGGTCACTTCCGTATTCTGCAAAAATCTCTTACAAAGGATATTATCTGGGAATAGAAGGATTTGAGCTTAGGGGCGGTAAAGGACTTGAAAATATAGCATTAGATTATAAAGCACAATACGATTATCGCCAATTAGCACTCTATTATGCCGGAATAAACAAAGAAATCACGGACAAACTTAAAATTAATGCCGAAATTCAATTTTACAAAGAGAGATTCTGGGGGCTAAACACTACTTTTAATAAGGCTATTTACGACACTCTTGTAAAAAACGGACATAATCCAGACGTACCGCTTACCGATAAAGAAATTCAAGAAAATTTCATGGATGTCTATTCACAGCAATCAAGCTCAGGTTCAAAAAGATACAAAGGAAACATACAATTAAATTACATTCCAAGTCAAACCTTATCTATTATTGGTGGTTATACTTTTGATATGTTTGATTTATTAGGAATCGCAGTTTCTACAGATCGATTAAATCCCGACTTTAACGAAACTCGCTCTATTGAAAATAGTATGCGTAAACCATTTTTCCGTCAGAATAAAAATTCACTTTTTTTGCAATTGCAGAAAACACTATTTGATAAATTATACCTCACAATGGGCGGACGATTTGATCATCACAATATTTATAAGTCAATTTTCACCTTTCGCAGTGGCTTGGCTTATACACCATTTCAAAAAACTTCAATTAAATTTCTTTTTGGCCAAGCTTTCCGGGAACCAAATATTTTTGAACTTGGCGCCTTAACAGTAAACGATGTGGCTGTTGAACTTGATCCGGTACGAATGAATACTTTTGAAGTTGGAATTAACCAATCGTTTACAAGCAATTTATTAATGAATATTGTTGCCTATAAAAATATAGCAACAAATTTTATTGAACCTGCCGAAACATTAGTTTTTAGAAATTCAAATAAAGTGATAAACATCTTTGGTGTTGAAAGTCAATTGTTTTATAAAATCGGAAAAATAAAAACTGAAATTGGTTATTCTTATGTTCACAAAGATGCTGATGATTATGCTGGAGTAAATACCGTAAACCTTGGTGTTTATCCGCATAGAATAACCGGAGGTTTAACGTTTAACGCAACTGATCGGTTTGCAATAAATTCACGAATCAATTATTATTCTGAAATTAAAGCAAAACATGGCAATAAAGACATTATACAAATAATTACCATTCCATCTTACTCAAAGGTTGATTTGACATTTTCTTATGTAAAAATAAAAGTATATGATTCAGAAATCACTACACAATTACTTGTAACGAATGTATTTGATTCAAAATTTTATCAACCCAATATAAGAACTGGTGGTCCAAAACAATTTCTACAACATGGAAGACAATTTTTTTGTAATTTGATTTTTACATTTTAAAAGTGACAAATAAATGAATAACTACAAACATTAGTTTGAACTTAGGTAAATTTTGCTATCACAGGCAATTAAAAGAATCCGAAAAAATTTAATCTTATTTGTTCGTAAAACACCGCTTTTCTATATTTTTTTGATTTTAAAATTTGATAAAATTAAAAGAGATTCTTTTTTAAAATTACCTTTTTGTATTTTTGCATCAAATTACTTTTATGAAATCTATTTTTTATAAATATCGAAAATTTTTTGGTGTTTTATTAGTCTTTTCTATCATAACGATTTACTTGTTTTACGTTGCTCTTAAACCCAGTAAGTCGCTTCCCATTTTTAATCCGTCAGATGTAAACCCGGAATTGGTGGACAGTACTGTTCAATATATAAGTAAATACCACACCATCGCTGATTTCTCTTTTGTAAATCAAAACGGAAAAACCATCACTCAAAAAGATTATGAAGGCAAGATATATGTAGCTGATTTTTTCTTTACCACCTGTGGCTCCATTTGTCCAAAAATGACAACCAATTTAGCGGACATTCAAAAAGCTTTTGTCAATAATCCAAAGGTGATGCTGCTTTCCCATACTGTTTTCCCCGAAACTGACAGCATTCCGGTTTTGAAAGCTTACGCTCAAAAACATGGAGTTATCGATCGTAAATGGAACTTGGTTACAGGAGACAAAAAAGAAATTTACACTATGGCCAGAAAGTCCTATTTGGCAGTCAAATTGGGAAAACCAAGCGAACTTTACGACATGGTTCATACCGAAAATTTTGTTTTGGTGGATGCACAGAAAAGGGTTCGCGGATTTTATGACGGAACAAATAAAGAAGACATAAAGCGCTTGATTGCAGACATCAATTTTCTGAGCAACGAATAACGTATCTTAAGGCTATTCTTCTTTACTTTCCTTTTATATTTCAAAAGTAGCGCCCATCTTCAGGGTATTCTTATTTATTTCAAATATATTACAAATGTGATAATTATCATTTATGTTTGTATTATAATGTGTATTTTTGCAATCTTAATTCAATCTAAATAAGGCTTGCAAACAACGATAAATTCTCTCAAAAAAGGCGAAAAAGCCATTATAAAAGACTTTGACATTGATACCGTTCCATTAAAATTATTGGAAATGGGTTGCCTGCCTGGTAACTTGGTTGAATTGCTTCAAATCGCTCCTTTTGGCGATCCTTTATATTTGAATATAAATGGTTCATATGTTGCTATTCGTGTGGAAACAGCAAAAGAAATTGAAGTTGACATAATTAAAACCAATTTATGGTAAGCAATCAGAACATCAATGTCGCTTTGATAGGAAACCCAAATGTGGGTAAAACATCGGTTTTTAATCAGCTGACTGGCTTGAACCAACAAGTGGGAAATTATCCTGGAATTACGGTTGAAAAAAAAATTGGCTTTTGTAAATTACCTAATAATGCCAAAGCTAATATTCTGGATCTACCAGGAACATATAGCCTTAACGCCAGTTCGATTGACGAAAATGTAGTTATTGAATTATTACTGAACAAAAACGATAAATTATATCCGGACGTGGCACTTGTAGTCACCGATGTTGAAAATCTAAAACGAAATTTATTACTTTTTACACAAATAAAAGATTTAGAAATCCCAACTATTCTGGTCATAAACATGGCTGATAGAATGACCTATAAGGGAATAACACTTGACATTCCTTATCTTGAAGAACATTTAAAAACAAAAATTGCACTAATTAGTTCCCGAAAAGGCTTTGGAATTGATACATTAAAAAAATTGATTGTTAGTTATAAATCTATTTCCAGCGAACCTTGTTTGAATGCATCGAGCATTGACACTGAATATTTTAATAATTTACGCAAAACATTTCCCAACCAATTATTGTATAAACTGTGGTTAGTGATTACTCAGGATGTAAACTTCCTTAATTTAGAGCGAAATGAAATCCGAAGTTCGCTTACCAAATCGCATTCAGATTTGAAACGTTTGCAACAAAAAGAAACAATAAAACGCTATCAATTTATAAATGATGTACTGAAAGTAGGATTAAAAGTCGACACCTCTGTTGCGAAAGATTTCCGCAGCAAACTGGATCGTGTTCTAACACATAAAGTTTGGGGATACGTAATTTTCTTTTTGATTTTGTTTGTTATTTTCCAATCCATTTTCGAATGGTCTAAAATTCCGATGGATTTCATCGACAGTACTTTTGCTTCTTTGAGTACACTTGCTGCAGAAAAATTACCAGCTGGAGTGCTAACCAATTTAATTTCGCAGGGAATCATACCGGGAATTGGGGGGATTTTGATATTTATCCCACAAATTGCCTTTCTGTTTATGTTTATTTCGATACTCGAAGAAAGTGGTTACATGAGCCGAGTGGTTTTCCTGATGGATAAAATCATGAGAAAATTTGGTCTATCTGGCAAAAGTGTTGTGCCACTTATTTCAGGAACAGCCTGTGCCATTCCAGCAATTATGGCTACACGGAATATTGAAAACTGGAAAGAAAGACTCATTACCATTCTCGTAACCCCTTTTACAACCTGCTCCGCAAGACTTCCCGTTTATGCGATTATCATAGCCTTGGTAATACCGGATGATCGCGTTTTGGGTTTCCTTAACATGCAAGGAATGACACTGATGTTGTTGTATCTTTTAGGTTTTGGAATGGCTATTTTTTCAGCTTATATTTTAAATAAAATTTTAAAAATAAAAGGAAAAACATATTTCGTAGTAGAAATGCCCAATTATAAACTGCCTCTTTTCAAGAATGTAGGGATTAATGTAATTGAGAAAACCAAAGCTTTTATTTTTGGAGCCGGTAAAATCATCTTAGCCATTTCTATAGTTTTATGGTTTTTGGCTTCTTATGGGCCAGGAGAAAAATTTAATAATGCCGAAACTATTGTTACTGAAAACACAAAGGGAAATCCACTTTCAGAACCAGAGTTTGAAAATGCAGTAGCATCACAAAAATTAGAAAATTCATATATCGGGTTAATGGGAAAAACTATTGAACCTGCCATTTCGCCTTTGGGTTACGATTGGAAAATTGGTATTGCTATTATCAGTTCATTTGCAGCCAGAGAGGTTTTTGTGGGAACATTAGCAACCATTTACAGTGTAGGAGGAAGCGATAATGAAGTTACTATTAAAAACAAAATGGCCGCTGAAATCAATCCTGCAACAGGAGAAAAGATATTCAATTTTGCTTCAGGCATCTCTTTATTGTTGTTTTATGCTTTTGCCATGCAATGTGCCAGTACACTTGCCGTAACAAAAAAAGAAACCAATTCTTGGAAATGGCCAGCCGGACAATTAATATTCATGTCTGGTTTTGCCTATGCTGTGGCTTTGATTGCTTATCAAATCCTGAAATAAGCCTCTTCACCCATTTAGAATAATAGTCTAGCTGTAAAAACTTTGATATTACTTTAACTCAAAAAGCAATCGGTATCGGTTGCTTTTTCTTATTTTTACATATGGATATTCAAGAAATTTTAGCTTTTGCAGCACTCGCAATTGCGCTTGCCTTTTTGATACGAAAATTCTTTTTCAAAAGGAAAAAATCAGATAAGAATTGCGGTAATGATGACGATTGTGGTTGTCATTAATATTTTTGTTTACAGTTACTCTTCATAAAAAAACAGTCTTTTAATTTAAGTTAATTAATTTAAATTAACTAAATTTACATAGTATAAAAGTGTAGTATTAGACTTAAAATCAAGCGTTTCCATTTGTATAATTTCAAAAGACGGCTTCCGATTTAAACTTAAATCTAAAGTGCCTTCGCGACATAATTTTAAGACTTTTAGCTATACTCCAACACAAGCAATAGGAATTATAGAACTATTATGAATTGGTAATCAATATCCGATTGACGGTCATAATTTTTAGTAAAATATGCGATAAACAAATTATAGAACTTTCAATCCTAACTAAAACATTTAGATTTTGTTATAGACCTAACCGATTGGATCAATAAGGGAAAAACTACAATAAACTCAACCTAACAAGCCTCGTTTTAAAAAGGAAACCATCCTTTTAATTTCATAATAGCTCATTTCATTGTCCCTTTTTTACTTAAATTCTGTATTAAGTGTTCAATGGGTTCTTTTTACAATTATGATGTTGCAATTGATTTCCAATCAAAAAAACCGATATCAACTAATTATGAAAAAACTTATTTTATTATTATTTATGCTAAACGTCACGTGTCTATATGCTCAAAAAGAAATTTCCGGTATTGTAATAGATAACGCGGGCGTCGCTTTGTCAGGTGTCAACATCACCGAAAAAGGTACCAACAACAGTGTTTCTACAGATATCAATGGAACATACCAGATTAATGTGAAAGAAGGAGCTACTTTAGTCTTTAGTTTCTATAATTTTCCCAAACAAGAATATGACACAACAGATCCAATTCTGAATGTGGTTTTATCTGAAGAAGGAGGACAAGGCCTTGGCGAAGTTGTGGTTACCGGAACAAGAGCTACGCCCAGAAGCAACACCACAACGACACTTCCTATAGATATATTATCAGCTGTAGATCTGACTTCCACCGGACAAGCAACTTTTGACAAAGTATTACAGTACAAAATTCCCTCTTTTAATACGGTTCAAACTCCTGTAAATGATGCGACATCATTACTTGATCCGTACGAAATTAGAAATATGGGACCTAGTAGAACCTTACTACTTATCAATGGAAAAAGAAAAAATTTAAGTTCTCTACTTTATGTTCAAACATCCCCCGGACAAGGGGAAACAGGTGTTGATCTTTCTGCAATACCAATTGACGCTATAGAAAGGATCGAGATTCTAAGGGACGGCGCATCAGCTCAATATGGCTCTGATGCAATAGCCGGAGTACTAAATATTATCTTAAAGAAGAGAATTAATAACGGCTCATTAACTTTTAAAACAGGCATTACCGCTGAAGGTGATGGCGAATTGTTTGGCGTAAGCCTAAATAATGGATCTTCAGCAGGAGATAACGGTTTTGTAAATTATACTTTAGATTTCTCAAAAATAAACTTGGCTAACAGACCCGGAAAAGTTGATGCAGAAGGAGACTTTAATGACTTCATCCTGATATCTCCGACTAAACCATCTAGTTATGTAAACAATGACAATACTCTTAATGGTATCAATATAACTGGAATGACTGATGCCCAAATTAATACAATATTTGAAGAATACAGAGGTTCCTCAGACTACAATGCCAAATTAACCACTATAAATCAAGGAAATCTAACAGGAAGAGAAGCCGTCGATAATTTTTTAAAGGAAAAACCGGATGGAGGAAACATCAATGGTACCCCAGAAACAGCAGCAGTAAAATTTTTGGTAAACGGCGGACAAAATTTATCTAATGAAACACAGTTGTATTATAATGCTGCTTATGTGTATAAAAAAGTAAATTCATTTGCGAACTACAGAACCCCATATTGGAGATCAATAAAAAATCCTTTTGAAAATAACACTATCACAAATTGGAGTAACTCTTCTGTTTATCCAACTTATTTAAAAGATTTCTTTGGCGATGGTACAGCTGCTTCTTATAAAGGATATCTCCCAACGTTCACTGGAGATTTGAACGATTACAATGCTACCCTGGGATACAAAGCTTTAAAGAATGGCTGGAATGCCGATGCCAGCATCACCGTTGGTGGAAATATACAAACTTATACTGTCGAAAATTCTCAAAACGGATCGGCATTAAAAGATTCCAATCAAATTAATATCTACCAAGAGAACAGCCCAATATCTTTCAAACCGGGAGGAGCTTCGTTTAATCACATTGTGGGTAATTTAGATATTTCTAAAGTATTATCTGATAAAATAAGTATTGGTTTTGGTTCTGAAGTTAGAACAGAAACTTTTGCAATTACCCAAGGAGACAAAGCATCTTGGGAGGGAGAAGGTGCTGATTCCTTTTCCGGAAATACACCTGAAAATTCTGGTAAATGGAATCGCTATAATTTAGGAGGATACTTTGATCTGGCTTATGATTTTACCAAAAATTTCTTAGTAAACGGCACGGTTCGTTATGAAAATTATAGCGATTTTGGAGCTGCAACGGTTTGGAAATTGAGTTCCAGGTATAAATTTTCTGACGATAAGATTTCCTTAAGAGGCTCTATTTCTTCCGGATTTAGAGCACCAACTTTACATCAAATTTATACCCAAAAATCACAAAATTCCTTCGTAGCAGGGCAGGGAATACAGATCAATGGCTTAATTAATAATATTTCTGCACAGGCGCGCATTTTAGGTATCCCAAAATTAGAAGCTGAGAAATCCACTAACATTACTATAGGAATAGGAGCCAGCCCTTTTAAAAAATTAAATTTCACAATAGATTATTATAATATCAAAGTAAAAGACAGAATCATCTTGGGAGATAATGTAGCTACACAATTTGGCAACGTTGCCTGGTTTGAAAATTCATTCGATTCGAGAACTTCAGGCTTAGATGCAGTAATGAATTACAGCAGTACGTCATTAGGAAATGGAGAATTAGGATTCCATTTGTCAGGAAACATAACTTTTGAAAATAAAAGGATTTCACCCATTGCAAGTGATAATTTTGGGCCAACACTTAATGCTTTAATGTTTACATCAAGGCCTAAAACAAAATGGATTTTGGGAACAACTTATACAATTAAAAAATTTAAGTTATCACTTAACAACACCTATTTTGGAAAAGTTACTTTCAAACAAGAAGGTCTTGATCCAAATTTAAGAACTGAGTTTACACCAAAAACAGTTACTGATATAGAAATCAGTTATTCGCCAACGGATAAAATAACATTAGCACTTAATGTGAATAACGCATTAAATGTCTTGCCCCAATGGAAATTTAAAGCCGAAAACGCAGCCGGAACAGCAATTTTGAATAATCCAGCTCAAGTAAAATCACAATTTAACCTGATCACGTTCAATCGTCGTTATTCTCAAATGACCTATGAAGGATATCACTTCAGCCAATTAGGAACCTTATTTAGTTTATCATTAATCTATAAATTTTAAAATTAAATTTTTTTTAAAATCAGGACAAAACTTAGTTAAAAAATTAAAGGTATGAAAACTAAAAACCGCATATTTTTATTGGGAGTAATCATCCTGCTAATGGGAGGAAATACAATAGCAGCTCAGAAGAAAATCCAGATAGAAGAGTACGAATTAAAAGCGGCTTTTCTGTATCGATTTGTAGATTATGTTTATTGGAAAGATTATTCAAAAAACCAAACTTTTAAGATCGCAGTTCTGGAACAAAGTCCAATAGTTTCCTCATTGCAGAATATGACAAAAAACAAGAAAATAGAAATAAAGGAATATAAAAATTTGAGCGAGTTGGGCTTTTGTAATATTCTTTTTGTACCATACAATTGTACCATTCCACTTGAAACCATTCTTAATAAATTTTCCGGCAAGCCTATACTGATTGTGACAGAACAAAATGGCTACGGAAAGAAAGGAGCACATATGAATTTTGTTATGGTGCAAAATAAATTAAAATTTGAAGTAAATCTAAAATCTATAAATAAATCCGGGATTGGAATCAGTTCATTCTTACTGCAGCATGCAATTATTTTGCAATAAAGTATCAAATTACAAATTTGCATAATTCAAAGGGAGAAAAAAGACTTAATAAGAACGTGCAGCAACAGCATCTTTAGTGTACCAAGTAAATTTTTTTCAACATTACAAAAAAACAAATAAATGATTAATCTACGTAACATATCAATTAAAAATAAGCTTGTACTAATGCAGGTTTTCACCTCTGCATTTGTACTAGGCCTTTGTATTACAGCTTTTGTACTTATAGACATTAAAGGGTTTAAAGACCGAAAAGTAATCAGTTCGATTGCCATTGCGAAAGTAGTGGGCTTTAATAATGTTTCTGCTCTTGAGTTCTTGGATAATGCTGCCGCAAAAAAAATTCTATCGGAATTAAACGTGCAAAATGATATTTTAAATGCAGCCATTCTTGATAAAAAAGGCAAAGTTTTTGCATCTTATACTAAACCTGGCTCCGATTCTAAATACCAATTTTCTGTTCCTGCTAATGGTCAAAAAAATTTCTTCTTTACCAATCAAAATCTATTTGTTTACAGTAAAATCAAAAAAGAAAATGAAACTATAGGATTGGTCTGTATCCGTTTTGAGCTATCCGAATTGAATAAAATAAAAATGGATGTTTTACGCCTGGGTATTGTATTATTAATAGTGGGAGTGGGACTCGCTTTTCTTATAGCCATGATTATTAAAAAATACATCTCTAAACCTTTGTTGAACTTGGTAACAGTGATACAACAGATAAAGGACACAGGTGATTATAAAACTCGTATGGTGGTAGAAGGAAAAGATGAAATCAGCTTCCTTTCAGTAGGGCTTAATAATATGCTGGAAAACATTGAGAAAAGAGACAATGAGGTAGCAGAATCCAAAGAGCAACTCAATAAACAAAATATCCTTTTACAATCGGTTATACAAAATATGGGTGATGGGTTAATTGTTGTTGACGAAAACAGAAAATTCATCCTCTGGAATGCAGCTGGGGAAAGAATAATTGGAATTGGCCCCATGGATATTCCTATCGAGAGATGGGCTCAAACCTATGGATTCTTTTTGCCTGATACCAAAACAATTTTCAATACTAACGACCTTCCTTTAGTAAAAGCATTGAATGGTGAAGAGGTCGATAATATGGAAATTTTTATTCAAAATTATAAGAAACCAGAAGGCCTTTTTGTAATTGTAACTGCCAGACCGTTAAAAGACCCTGCTGGCAGGATAACTGGTGGTGTCTTAGTAATTCATGACATCACAGAGATTAAAAATTCAGAAAACGAAATTAAAAAACTTAATGAAAAACTAGAACAAAAAGTAACTGAACGAACAGCCCAATTGGCAGAAGCTATTGAAACTCTGCGTAAAAGCGAGGAGAAATACCGTGAAATAGTAGAAAACATCAGCGATGTGGTCCATACCTCGGATTACAAAGGTTATTTTACCTACATCAATCCTGCCTGTAAAAAACTAACTGGCTACACCCAAAATGAAATTATAGGAAAACATATTTCGGAACTTGTTGCTCCAGAATGGAGAGACCGTGTGGCTGAATTCTACTTAGACCAATTCAAAAATAAAATAGATGAAACGTTATTTTCATTTCCTATCCTTACCAAATCCAGAGAATTAAAATGGGTCGAGCAAACGGTAATGCAATTAAGAGAAGGAAATAGAATAACCGGGCATAAATCTATTATGAGAGATATCACCGAACGAAAAGAAGCTGAACAAAAATTAAAAGAAAGCGAAGGTCAATTGCAAACTATATTTAATGAAGCACCAGACGCCTTAATTGTAATAAATGATGAGGGAAACATCATTAGATGGAATCCCCAAGCGGAAAAAATATTCGGTTGGTCCTTAGTAGAGGTTATTGGAAAACCAATGCATAGTTTAATTATTCCTGAAAAATATAGAGAAAGCCACGCTAAAGGTTTTCAAAATTTCCTTACTACGGGCGAGGGACCTATTATCAATAAAACAATTGAAATCACCGCCCTTAACAAAAAAAATGTTGAATTTTACGTTGAGTTAACAGTGTCTCCAGCCACTATTTTAGGCAAGTATATCTTCATTGCTTTTATCAAAGATATATCATTAAGAAAAGAAATGGAAAATCAAAAAATAGAAGCCGATAAATTAGTGCATCTTAATGAACTAAAATTAAAATTAATTCTGGAAAATATTGGTGAGGGAATTATTGTTACCGATAACCAAAAAAGAATTGTTTTATCAAATCATATGGCAGAAGAGATTATCGGAATTAAACAGGATTCCGAAACTCCCACCACTCTCGATTGGTCGGCAAAATATGATTTGTTTTATCCTGATGAGCAAACGATTTTTCCTGCCCAGAACCTTCCATTGGAAAAAGCGTTAAAAGGAGAATCGACTGATGATGTTGAAATAATAATTTCGGATTCCGAAACTAAAACCAAAAAACGGGTTATCATTAGTGGCAGACCTATTATAGATGAAAACAACTATGTTATAGCCGCAGTTGCAAATATAAAAGACATTACTTACTACAAAGAGCTCGAAGTCGCTTTAGAAGAAAGTGAACAGAAATATCGAAAATTAATTGGATTTAAAAGTGACAATAAATAATGTGTTCCCATTTTATCTTTGGAAATACTGCACGGTTCTATGTCAAATCGAAGTCGAGATTCTCTCTGATATTTGAATTGGAATCTTCCAATAACAATTTTGAATCAAAGTAAAAGACAGTGGCTGATAATACCTTTATTTTATATACCCAATCTTTATGTAATACTCTTTCGGATTGATTACAACTCCTTCTTTAGGGTATGGTAAAACACTTATGTTTTTTATTTTTCTTTGTTTTTCAGTTAGATAATTTGCGATCCATTGCTTATTTTCTTCCTCATTCTTAGGAGAAAAGACGAGGGTTTTATCCTCAACTAATTTCAAATTTTTGTAAACGGAGACAATCACTGAAGCTTCTCCAGCCCAAATACAAGTAACGTTTTCCGGACAACGAGAATCAGAGATCACCTCTTTCAAAACCAATTTATAGCCTATTTTTTTTAAATCTGTTTTTTGGCAAATTTTCACATATTTTAGATTTTCCTTTTGAGCGTTTTGAGCAAAAATGGAAACACAAAAGAGCAATAAAAAAGCTAAGAGATAATTTTTCATTTGTTTTTTCCTTTTAAATATACCAATATAATGTCTTTTGGCTATGTAATCTTTACAAAAAGATTGGTAGCAATTTTATTTGAAATAGTTAAATCCCTGTTGTCTACTTTTATTTTCAAAGACAAATCGAAGCTTTCCTTACTAATTATTTCAATTTTAGAACCCAGGGCAATCCCTTGCTTGTCCAGATATTTAAGAAACTGCGATGATGTGTCTTTTACACCAACACATATTCCTGCCTGATTTTCGGATAATTCGGAAAGCAATTGTTTTTCAATTTTAACGATTCGACCGTTGGCATCCGGAATGGGGTCTCCATGTGGGTCTTCGGTTGGATTGCCTAGAAAATCATCCAGTTTATTAATCAATTTTTCTGACTTGATATGTTCCAATTGTTCTGCAATATCATGTACCTCATCCCAAGAAAAATCCAATTTATCAACTAAAAAAACTTCCCAAAGACGGTGCTTTCTTACTATCATTTTAGCAGTTGTTTTCCCGTGATCTGTTAAAGAAACACCTTGGTATTTTTTATAATTAACCAGATCCTTTTCCGCTAATTTTTTAAGCATATCAGTTACTGACGAAGCTTTGGTCTCCATTTTTTCGGCAATAGCATTAGTGCTTATTTCTGAATCTGAAATAATTGTAAGATGGTATATGGTTTTGAGATAGTTTTCTTCTGAAAAAGTCATTTGATTTATGATTGAAGATTAACGATTTTATATTTTAGATTTTATAACCCCGATAAGAGTAGAACTCCCTTTATTGCAAAAGAAGTTCCTCTAATATCATTTGCAACGTATCGCGGGACAGCGAAGATTCAGCAAAGCTAAATAACTCCCGAAAATTTATTTTTTCACTATAAGTAACGGAATAGAAATTTTATGACGCAATTTGTCAACGGTAGTTCCGAAGACTAAATCTTTAAATCCGGTATGACCATGAGTTCCCATAACCAAAATGTCAAAACTTCCTTTATTGATGATTTCCGGAATCACTTTATTTGGTTCTCCAAATCCTAATTGCGTTTCTACATTAAAACCTTTTGCCGAAAGCATTTGTTTGTATTCTTCTAATAATTTTTCGTCAATTAAAGTTTCGTGGTCATCAATGTTTTCGCCATAAACCATAGCTCCAACTGTTTCTACAATATGAATCAGGGTGTATTTTGCCTCTATACCACCCAATTCGAAAGCGCTGTTTAAACCCACTTCATCTGAACTGGAGAAATCCACGGAAACGGCGATATTCTTTTTGGCATAATTTCCGGATTTAGAAAATTGCAGTTTTAAACTATGTGGAGAATGGTTCTGGATATCAATTTTAGATTTTGAAATAAATGGTTTGAAGACGATATACAACAATAATATCAGGAAGCTTATTGCCAAAGGAACCACCGTTAACCACAATACAATGGGATTTTCGGACGTTTCTAACCAGCCATTTATTTCGTCAAAAACTAATTTGGCGTTGAGCGAAACAATAATTGATGCAATAAGCCATGCGAAAATTTGTGTCAGTATACTAATATGAAAACCTTTCATTTTAGATTTATCGCTTACAAAATGAATCAACGGAATAATGGCAAAACCTAACTGTAGACTTAAAATAACCTGACTTAATATCAGCAATTTTCCCGTTACACTTTCTCCAAATATAGTAATAACAATAACTGCCGGAACAATGGCGATTAATCGTGTGATTATTCTTCGGACCCAAGGCTGAATTCGTAAATTCAAATAGCCTTCCATGATAATTTGACCTGCTAAAGTACCGGTAACGGTCGAACTTTGTCCCGCAGCGATTAAGGCTACAGCAAATAATATGGGTGCCCATTTTGTTCCTAAGATTGGCTGTAAAAATTGATGTGCATCTTGAATTTCCGCAACATTGAACATCCCATTTTTATAGAATGTAGCTGCCGCTAATATTAATATGGCTGCATTTACAAGAAAAGCTAAGTTTAATGCAATGGTAGAATCGATGAAATTATATTTCAATGCCTGCTTAATCCCGGCCGTGCTTCTGTCGAATTTTCTGGTTTGCACCAGGGAAGAGTGTAAGTATAAATTGTGTGGCATTACTGTTGCGCCAATAATCCCGATGGCGATGTATAATGCAGCTTCATTTGGCATGGAAGGAATTAAACCATAAATCACTTTTCCCATTTCCGGTTCCGCAAAAATCATTTCAAAAATGAACGAAACCCCAATAATCATAACCAAAGCAATAATAAAGGCTTCCATCTTTCGGATTCCTTTATTGATTAGAAACAACAATAAAAAAGTATCCAAAACGGTTATCAAAACCCCTTCTATCAATGGAATATCAAATAACAAATTAATACCGATTGCCATTCCTAAAACCTCAGCTAAATCGCAGGCCGCGATAGCAATTTCCGCCAAAAAATAAAGAATATAATTGATAGGTCTTGAATACGTTTCCCTTGAGGCTTGCGCCAGATCGCGTTGCGTAACTATTCCCAACCGGGCA
Source organism: Flavobacterium rhamnosi (assembly GCF_048286515.1). Lineage (NCBI taxonomy): Bacteria > Pseudomonadati > Bacteroidota > Flavobacteriia > Flavobacteriales > Flavobacteriaceae > Flavobacterium > Flavobacterium rhamnosi. The sequence continues at coordinate 197,595 of NZ_JBLVPS010000003.1, forward strand.
CTAAAACTTTGTAGTAATAGGGCCATGATGTTACTCATCAATAAAACCCAAAGTAATGCATACCCGAACTGACTTCCTCCGGCAATATCAGTCGCCCAGTTTCCAGGATCCATGTAACCAACACTGACTAAATAAGCCGGACCAAAAAAGGCCAATATTTTCCTAAAAACCGATGTTTTGTTTTGTGTAGCGACCGATTGGTTAACTTCTTCAAGTGATTTACCCATAATTGAAATTAAATTATTGATACAAAAGTAATTAAAAAATTTGTTTTACGAAATATAATTTTTAGCTTTGCCTAAAATTTATATATAAGTTCGTCTAAAATTAAAATCGTGAAAAATATAGTTCTCTTTTTTTGTATTCTAATCAATACTATTTCATTTGCTCAATCCAACATAAAAGGAAAAATTACTTCCCAGAGCATGCCTTTGCAACAAGCTAACATTGTGCTGAAAAACACTAAAAATGCAACCATAAGTAATGAAGATGGCTCTTATAACATTAAAAATGTCACAGCCGGAAATTATGAGGTTGTCGTTTCTTATACTGGTTTTAAACCTCAAAGAAAAAGCATTACTGTTATTGACACTACAGATATCGTTTTAGATTTCGATTTAAAAGAAAACAATACACTGGATGAAGTGGTTGTAACAGGAACATTAAAACCCGTAAGTCGTTTGGAAAGTCCGGTGCCTGTAGAAGTATACAAACCAACCTTTTTCAAAAAAAACCCAACGGCGAATATTTTTGAAGCTTTACAGAATGTAAATGGCGTTCGACCGCAATTGAATTGTAATGTCTGCAACACGGGTGACATTCACATTAATGGATTAGAAGGTCCTTATACTTTGGTTTTAATTGACGGAATGCCTATCGTTAGTGGGCTTTCGACAGTTTATGGATTATCGGGAATTCCCAATTCATTATTAGAGCGAATAGAAATTGTGAAAGGTCCGGCATCCTCTTTATACGGAAGTGAAGCCGTTGGTGGGTTAATCAACATTATCACTAAAAACCCAAAAAACGCAGCTTCTTTTTCAGCCGATGCATTTTCTACAAGTTGGGGTGAAGCCAATGTTGATTTGGGTTTTAAAGCCAATATTGGCAAAAGCGCTTCCGTACTTACAGGTGTGAATTACTTCAATTACAGCAACCCTATTGACAACAACAATGATAATTTCACTGATGTAACCTTACAAGACCGAATTTCAGTTTTCCAAAAATGGAATTTCAACAGAAAGAGTAACAAATTATTTTCGATGGCAGGACGTTTTTTCTATGAAGACCGATGGGGAGGCGAATTGCAGTGGGAGAAAAAATACCGTGGAGGAGATGAAGTCTATGGCGAAAGCATTTATACCAAACGTTGGGAATTATTAGGTGCTTATGAGCTTCCGGTTTCCGAAAAAATGTTGTTTTCTTTTTCTTATACGGATCATGACCAAAATTCAGTTTATGGAGACATTCCCTATTTAGCGAAACAACGCATTGGTTTCGGACAGTTGACTTTGGATAAAAAATTAAACAATCACGATTTGCTTTTTGGGACTGCTATTCGATATCAATATTATGATGACAATACTACGGCCACAACCAAAGCAGACGTTAATTGGATTCCGAGTGTTTTTGTGCAGGACGAAATTAATTTAGCTGAAAAACACAAACTTTTATTAGGTGCGCGTTACGACTATAACAACAATCATGGGTCTATTTTCACGCCGCGTGTCGCTTATAAATGGAAAGTTAACGACAACAATATCTTACGATTTAATACGGGAACAGGATTTAGAATTGTCAATCTTTTTACCGAAGAGCATGCCGCTTTAACTGGCTCGCGTGATGTAATTGTTCTTGAAGAGCTAAAGCCCGAACGCTCCTATAATGCCAATCTGAATTACTTGAAGAAAATCTATACTAAAAATGGAAACTTCATAGGCTGGGAAACCACCGCTTGGTACACTTATTTCACAAATTCCATTATTCCTGATTACGATAGTAATCCAAATCAGATTATTTATAAGAACTTAAACGGACATGCTGTTACAAAAGGAATAAGCACCAATATTGATATGGTTTTCAACAATGGATTGAAAATGATTTTGGGAGCCACCTATATGGATGTGACTAAAACTGAAAATACGATTACAACACAACAAATATTAACTGAAAAATTCACTGGAACTTGGGCCATATCTTACCGAATTCCAAAATATTTTCTAGACATTGATTATACTGGAAATCTTTATGGACCTATGCGTTTGCCTCTTTTGGGAGCGTTAGACCCAAGAAAAGAATATTCTCCCACATGGAGCATCCAAAACATTCAGTTTACTTACAATAAAATCAAAAATTTAGAAATTTATCTGGGTGTAAAAAACTTATTGAATTGGACACCAAATAAAGGCAATCCATTTATTATCGCACGAGCCGACGACCCTTTTGACAAAAATATATACATTTCTGAGGGTACTGGTGCCAATCGTGATGTTGGCTTAAATGGTCAACCGGTTCCGAAGGGTCAAATAGTTGACACAGCGGATAACCCTTATGCTTTATCCTTCGATCCAGGCTATGTTTATGGCCCAAACCAAGGAATTCGTAGTTTTTTTGGTTTGCGTTATACTTTAAAATAATGAAGAAATTCTTTTTTATATTGCTACTTTTCTTTTGGGCGATTCCATCCGGTTTTGCCCAATTGAAAACCTATTCCTTTGAAGAAGTAGAAAAATTATCTAAAGAAAATCCAAAACCTATTATTGTTTTTATTCACACATCGTGGTGCAAATACTGCAAGATGATGGAACATTCTACCTTTAAAAATCCAGAAATAATTACGGTTTTAAATGATGATTTTTACTTTATTTCATTAGATGCCGAAAACAAAAAAGACATTACGATCAACAGCCATGCTTACAAATTCATACCAAAAGGACAAAACACCGGAATGCATGAACTGGCTACAGCGTTAGCAACAATCGACGGCGAAGTGGTTTATCCGACAATTACCTTTCTTACCCCTGATTATTCAATTTTGTTTCAAAAAACTTCTTTTCTAAATGCTAAAGGACTTATTGCTTTCCTTGAAAAAATGAAATAATAGGTTACTTTTGAGAAGAATTTCCTAAGATCAAGATGAAACACTTCGATTACATTTTTACCGGCGCAGGTTTATCGGCTTTGATGACCGTTTATAAAATGGTGCAATCCGGAAAATTCAATAATAAAAGCATCTTGTTATTGGATAAAACTCCAAAAAAAACGAATGATAGAACATGGTGCTTTTGGGAAGAATCCAGCAGAGCGTGGGAGACAATTATCCAAAAAAAATGGAATTCAGCTCTTTTTGCTGATGAACATTTCAGAAGAGTCTTAGATTTAAAACCGTATCAATACAATATGGTGAAAGGTTTGGACTTTTACAACCTAGTATTTGATTTAATTACGAAACAAGAAAACATTACCTTCTTCAATCAGAAAGTACTCGAAATTGAAGAATCAGAAAATCTTATTCTGATACAAACCGATACTGAAAGCTTTTCATGCTCCAAACTCTTCAACAGTATTTACAACAAACAAAAGACGGAAAGCCAAACGGAATATCCAGTTTTACAACAACATTTTATTGGCTGGTCTATCAAAAGTGAACAATCAATTTTCGATATTGAACAGCCGACATTCATGGACTTTTCGGTGGCACAAAAAGGAAATACTCGTTTTATGTATGTCTTGCCTACTTCTAAAAGGGAAGCCTTAATTGAATATACTTTATTTTCTAAAAACCTGCTTCAGATAGAGGAATATGACACTGAAATTCAAAAGTACATTGAAAACCTTGGTATTACCGACTATGAAATCGTTGAAAAAGAGCGAGGTAGTATCCCAATGACCTGTTATCCTTTTTGGAAAGCGAATACTAAAAACGTACTGAATATTGGAACTTCCGGAGGTTGGACCAAAGCAAGCACTGGATATACTTTCAAAAATTCAGATAAAAAATCAAGTCAATTGGTCTCATTCCTTCAAAGGGAAACCGACTTTACCAAATTTCATAAAACAACCAAATTCTGGTTTTATGATTTGTTACTTTTAGACATCTTAGACCGTAAAAACGAAATCGGCTCTTCCATTTTTTCTTCATTATTCAAAAAAGGAAGTCCACAAGTAATTTTCAAATTCTTAGACGAAGAAACCTCTCTTTTGGAAGATCTTCAAGTGATTGTAAGATGCCCAAAAAAACCTTTTATTCAAGCATTATTTCGCCTGGCTTTAAAAAAAATAAAATAACAATAAAACTATAACAAAACTTTATAGCTCAAATAAACATGTTGATTTTAAACTTTGTAACTTTGTAACTTGAAATTATAAATTTAAAATAAAAAATATGTATCCAGAAGAAATGGTAAAACCAATGCAAGCGGAATTAACTGCTGCAGGTTTTAAAGATTTACATAGTGCCGAAGCAGTTGAAAACGCAATGAAAGCTGAAGGTACAACACTAGTGGTAGTAAACTCAGTATGTGGTTGTGCTGCAAGAAATGCACGTCCGGGAGCAAAAATGAGTTTAGATGGGGCAAAAAAACCAGACCATTTAATCACAGTTTTTGCAGGAGTAGACAAAGATGCTGTTGATGCAGCGAGACAACACATGTTTCCTTTTCCTCCATCATCGCCAAGTATGGCATTGTTCAAAAACGGAGAACTAGTTCACATGTTAGAACGTCACCACATTGAAGGCCGTCCAGCTGAATTGATTGCTGAGAACCTAAAAGACGCTTTCAACGAATATTGTTAATTCAATTAAAAAACTGAAAAACCACGATAAGTCGTGGTTTTTTTTTAGAATTATTTTTCGTTTTTGTTGCAATTAAAAATCAAATCACGGTATCACCGCCTTTTCTAAAGCCAATTAATTGCCGGTACTTTAATTCGGTTTCTTTCAATTCTTCTTCCATCTGCTTGTATTTGCTAATGTCTTTTATCGTTACAACAGCCGCCACTACTTTATTATTTTGATCCACTAACGGTCTGCCACTGATAAGAACCCGCTTCTTTTCTTGCGCAACGGGATTCCAAAGAATAACTTCGACATCATCTGTAACTTCACCACTCAATGCGCGTTCCATAGGCAAGTTTTGGGAAGGGAAAATCGTTTTTTCATCAGGAAAATATAGCTCAAAATGATCGGTTAAACTAGATGATATTTTATCATCTTCTTCAATTCCAAAAATCTCATTGGCCATGTAATTTGCCAATATTATTTTTTTCTCTGAATTTGCAACAATAACTCCCTCTCCTATATTCTCAACAATCAGTCTTAATTTTTCCTCATTTTCATAAAGTTCATTTATTACCGTATGTTGTTCGTTCTCTAATCTAACAATTTCTGTAACATCGCGCCCTACAGAATAAAAAACACCTAATGACAAATCAATATTACTGTTCCAATCCAGCCATTTATAAGATCCATCTTTACAAAGAAAACGAGTCCTGAAATTAATAATTGAATCTCCTTTTAAATGTTTTGATAATACTTCGTTGGCCGTATTCCTGTCATCTGGATGAATTAACTCCATAAATTTAATTCGGTCCATATCCGATTGATCATAACCTAGCGTTCTGGTAAAAGCCTGATTAATTTTAATGAAATGATCATCCTTGGCAACCGTTAGAATATCGAACGCCATATTAAAAAACATGTTTGAAACTTTTAAGGATTCTTCATTCTCTACTAATTCAGAAACATCATTGGCAACAGCATAAATTATTCCTGTTTGAATATCGATAGTACTGGTCCAATTTAACCATCGATAAGAACCATCCTTACAACTGGCTCGAAATCTGTGACTTACAACCGAATCCCCTACTTTCATTTTTTTAATTACATCCATAAAAGCATTCGTATCCTCAGTATGTATAAACTCAAGATAGGGTTTATTTAACGCTTCCTTTTGATCATAACCGAGAATTCTTGTAAAGGCAGGATTTACTTTCACGAAATTATCTCCTTCAATTATGACAAAGATATCAAAAGACATATTAAAAAATTTCTCAGCAGAAATTAAAGATTTTTCATCTTCTTTTCGAGTAGTTATATCACTTGCAACAGCGTATAGTAACCCACTTGAAGGATCTGGAAAAGTTGACCAGGAGAGCCATTTTATTGATCCATCTCTACAAATATATCTGTTTTCGAATTTTATTGTTGAGGCACCTGTCTCTAGTTTTGCAACTTCCTTTTGCGTAATGTCTCGGTCTTCAGGAACAGTAAAATCAAGAAAAGGCCTACTTAACAATTCCTCCTCGGAGTAGCCTAGAATTTTACTTACAGCGGGGTTAATTTTTATAAATTTGTCCTTTGATGCAATAATCATCATGTCTAATGACATATTAAAGAATTTATCTGCTGCCTTGGAAGATTCTTCTAATTTTTTCCTTTCAGAGATATCTGTGGAAATTCCTCCAATAGCATAAATCCGCCCATTTGAATCATACAAAGGAAATTTTACTGCAATATAAGTATGCGGCCCATCAGGCTGCTGGATAGTTTCCTCTGTTTTTAATTCCCTTAATGCTTTTACTACTTCAAAATCTGAGTTTCGATATGCATCTGCAATATCTTTTGGTAAAAAATCATGGTCCGTTTTGCCAACTATTTCGGCATTCGAAATCTGAAATAAAGATTCAAATTGTTTATTTATCAATACATATTCTCCATTTATTTTTTTAATAAATATAGGATTGGAAGTGTTATCAATGATAGATTGAAGCAGTTGCTTATTTTCTAGAAGTAAGTTTTGGGAAATGTTTTTAGCGCGCAATTGCGCTTGAATTATAAAATAGACAATAGTCAGTAAAACAATAGAAAGTACAAACAATGAAAGTTCTATCCAATTCAACAACGAATCCATTGCCTGATTTCTCTGCTTGTTAAATCTGGAAATAAAAACCCATCCTGAAGCAATGACAACCAGTAAATTGATTATAAACCCTAGTAATATTTTTTTTTCAAAAGAAATTTTCATGGAAAAATGGTATTAAATTCAACAATCCTTAACCACAATAAATCAAAAAACAATTTGCTTATTAACATGAAAGTTAATGAATTATATTTAATTATCTCAAACGATTTTCACATAGTATCTCCAAACACTCCGCTTGACCAGAAAAAAAGAAATATAACCTCAATCAAACAAATACGCTACAAACAATAGTGCCCTTTATATACTAAAATCACTGTTGCGAAACTCATCTAAATTTTTGTCTGGAGCTGTTTCCCGCTATTTGCTAGAATCTATCTCGTTAAAAAACGAGATAGGATTTCGCCTTTGACCGATGCTGGGGACATTAGCCATTTGAAAATTATTTCATTTTCAAATTAATCCTTACTTTTGCACCGTTCAAGAAAATTTTCTTGACAATTTTATCGAAAATAAATTTCTCAACTTAAAACTGTTTATAGCATGCAACTGTACAACACATTAAGCGCAGAAGAAAGAGCCATCATGATTGATGATGCCGGAAAACAACGTCTTACGCTGTCTTTCTATGCTTATGCGCAAATCTCAGATCCAACACAATTCCGTAACGAATTATTTCTTGCTTGGAATTCTCTTGAAGTTCTTGGTAGAATTTATGTAGCCAATGAGGGAATCAACGCCCAATTATCACTTCCTGCTGATAATTTTTACGCGTTTAAAGATTCCATCGAAGTCTATGATTTTATGAAAGCTATCCGTTTGAATATCGCCGTGGAACAAGACGATCATTCGTTTCTAAAACTGACTGTAAAAGTCCGTGATAAGATTGTGGCTGATGGTTTAGCTGATGAAACTTTTGATGTAACCAATATCGGGATTCACCTAAAAGCGAAGGAATTCAATGACCTTTTGGACGACCCAGATACCATTGTGGTCGATATGCGAAATCATTACGAAAGTGAAATTGGGCATTTTACCCAAGCCATAAAACCAGATGTTGACACTTTTCGAGAATCATTACCAATTATCGAAGATCAATTAGCGCAGCACAAACAAGACAAAAAATTACTGATGTATTGCACCGGAGGAATTCGTTGTGAAAAAGCCAGCGCTTATTTCAAACATAAAGGTTTTGAAAATGTTTACCAATTAGAAGGTGGAATTATTGAATATACCAGACAAGTAAAAGCTGAAGGTCTTGAAAGTAAATTCATCGGCAAGAACTTTGTATTCGATCATCGTCTGGGCGAAAGAATCACTGACGATATTGTCTCACAATGTCACCAATGTGGAGCACCTTGTGACATACATACCAATTGCGTGAATGAAGGTTGCCATTTACTTTTCATCCAATGTGAGTCTTGTGCAGCAAAAATGGAAGGCTGCTGTTCTACAGAATGCGTGAGTGTAATTCATTTGCCGGAAGAAGAACAAAAAGCCATACGAAGGGGAATTAAAAATGGAAATAAGATTTTCAAAAAAGGAAAATCAGACGTTTTGACCTTTAAAAATAACGAAGAAACGCATGGTATTTACGTTGCAGACAAAACAAAAGCAGCCCTTAAAAAAGAACAAAAAGTCAAGAAAATTTATATTGGAAAAGGAACCCATTTTTTTCCAAAACCAAGTATTGGCCAATTTATCATTGAAGAAAACGAAATTAAAATTGGTGACACTATTTTGATCAAAGGTTCTACAACTGGAGAACAAACAATGACTATTGAAAATATGTTTGTTAACGATTTGGCTTTAGAAAAAGCCGTTTCTGGAGACACGTGTACTTTTAAGCTGCCATTCAGAATCAGATTATCTGACAAATTGTATAAAATTTTAGATTAAAAACAAGGTAAAAACAGTATCGAAATTAACCCATTACAAACCAAACTGTAATGGGTTTTTTTATTAAAAATTTATGATTTATTGGTGCTTTTATGCGTTGTTCCGTAAAATTAAAAAATACTATCTTTACACATTAATCGTTTAAGAACTTAAGTTGTGCGAGTCACAACACTATATATAAAATTATGGCATGTACAAGTTGTTCAACTTCTGATGGTGGCGCACCTAAGGGTTGTAAAAATAATGGGACTTGCGGCACCGATAGCTGCAATAAATTAACCGTTTTCGATTGGCTTTCCAATATGAGTTTACCTAATGGCGACGCTCCTTTTGACTGTGTAGAAGTACGTTTTAAAAACGGAAGAAAAGAATTTTATCGCAATACTGAAAAATTAACATTGAGTATGGGTGACATTGTCGCCACCGTTGCTTCACCAGGACACGACATAGGAATTGTAACCTTGACTGGTGAATTAGTAAAAATTCAAATGAAGAAAAAAGGAGTCAATCATTTAAGCAACGACGTTCCTAAAATCTATAGAAAAGCATCCCAAAAAGATATCGATATTTGGTCAGCGGCAAGAGATAAAGAAGAGCCTATGAAAGTTCGTGCTCGTGAACTTGCGATTGCCCAAAAACTGGAAATGAAAATTTCAGATATCGAATTTCAAGGTGACGGATCAAAAGCTACTTTTTACTACACAGCAAATGATCGTATTGACTTTCGTGCTTTGATTAAAGATTTCGCAAAAGAATTCAGTACCAGAATCGAAATGAAACAAGTAGGTTTCCGTCAGGAAGCGGCTCGTTTAGGCGGAATTGGTTCTTGCGGAAGAGAGTTGTGTTGCTCCACCTGGTTAACTGATTTTAGAAGTGTAAATACCTCTGCGGCTCGTTACCAACAACTATCATTGAATCCACAAAAACTTGCAGGACAATGCGGAAAATTAAAATGCTGCCTGAACTATGAGTTAGACACTTACATGGATGCATTGAAAGATTTTCCTGATTTCGAAACAAAATTAGTAACAGAAAAAGGAGATGCCATTTGTCAAAAACAAGACATTTTTAAAGGACTAATGTGGTTTGCTTATACCAATAATTTTGCCAATTGGCATGTTTTAAAAATTGATCAGGTCAAAGAAATTGTAGCAGAAAACAAACTAAAAAATAAAGTTTCTTCACTGGAAGATTTTGCAATAGAAATTATTGTAGAACCTGAGAAAAACTTCAATAACGCAATGGGCCAGGAAAGCTTAACTCGTTTTGACCAGCCAAAACCAAAGAAAAAACAGAATAAAAAACGCAAACCGGCCGCTGAAAATGCAATTGTAGCAAACAACAAGTCTGCAAATAATAATAATAATAATAATAACCGTCAGACTCCAAATGACAAAAAACCAGCGGAGCCAAGAAAACCAATAATTATTACTAAAAATGTGGATAAAAAATAGCGCTTTACTTCTTTTAATTGTAATTCTCTTTTGTTCGTGTGATAAAAAAAGAGCGTTTGACGAATATAAATCTGTTGGGAGTGAATGGCATAAAGACAGTATTGTAACTTTCAATTTACCGGAATTAGACTCAACAAAACGATACAATTTATTTGTGAATTTGAGAGCCAATAACAATTATCAGTACAACAATCTATTTCTAATTGTAGCTTTAGAATTACCAAATGGCTTTACAAAGGTGGATACACTCGAGTACCAAATGGCAGATCCAGAAGGGGCGTTATTAGGTAACGGATTTTCCGACATAAAAGAAAGTAAACTGTATTACAAAGAAAATGTAAAATTCAGAGGAAAATACAAAGTCCATATAAAACAAGCTGTTAGAGAGACTGGAAAAGTTCCAGGTGTAGTGCTTTTGGACGGAATTACAGAAGTAGGTTTTAGAATAGAAAAAAAAGATTAAGAAAGTATAAAGTATTATGGCTATCAGAAAAAATAACAATCAGACAAAAAGCATTGATAAAGATATAACTTACTACAAAAAGAAATTTTGGAAAATATTCTTTATTGGCTTAGGAAGTATCGGTTTGTTTTTCTTGTTTGCTTCATGGGGAATCTTCGGTTCGATGCCCTCTTTTGAAGATTTAGAAAATCCAGATTCCAATTTGGCTACAGAAATCATCTCGGCTGACGGAGTGGTCCTGGGTAAGTATTTTGAAAAAAACAGGTCTCAATTACGATATTCGGATTTACCTAAAAACCTGGTGCAAGCATTAATAGCTACTGAAGACGCACGTTTTTACGAACACTCCGGTATCGACGGAAGAGGAACGCTGAGAGCCATTTCGAGTTTAGGTACGAGCGGTGGAGCCAGCACATTAACACAGCAATTAGCCAAACAATTATTTCACGGAGAGGGTTCAAAATTTTTACCTTTTAGAATTGTACAAAAAATAAAAGAATGGATTATTGCTATCCGACTAGAAAGACAATACACTAAAAACGAAATCATTGCAATGTATTGTAACGTTTATGATTTTGGTAATAATTCTGTTGGAGTAAGTTCTGCAGCAAAAACCTATTTTTCCAAAGAACCAAAAGATTTAACAATCAGTGAATCGGCTATATTAGTTGGGATGTTTAAAAACTCCGGTCTATATAATCCAGTAAGAAACCCACAAGGTGTAAAAAATCGTAGAAACGTGGTGCTTTCGCAAATGGAAAAAGGAAAAATAATAACTACGGAAGAAAAAGAGAAATTACAAAGTTTACCGATTAAATTAAACTTTAAATTAGAAACACACAAAGAAGGAACCGCTACATATTTCAGAGAATATTTACGCGATTACATGAAAAAATGGGCCGAAGAAAATAAAAAACCGGATGGCTCTGATTATGACATCTACAAAGACGGTTTAAAAATCTACACTACCATTGATTCCAGAATGCAGTTGCATGCTGAAGAAGCTGTTACAGCCCACATGGCAAACCTTCAAGAAGAGTTTTTCAAACAATCTAAGGGTAATAAAAATGCCCCTTTTGTTAATATTTCTTCTGTAGAAACACAACGAATTCTGAATCAGGCAATGAAATCCTCCAGCCGATGGGCAGTGATGAAATCCTTGGATAAAAGTGATGAAGAAATTATAAAATCGTTTAGCGAAAAAGCAAAAATGACTGTCTTTTCTTGGAAAGGAGAGAAAGATACCATCATGACTCCATTGGATTCTATCCGCTATTACAAACACTTTCTACAATCTGGATTGATGGCAATGGAGCCACAAACCGGTAATGTAAAAGCGTGGGTTGGCGGTATTAATTACAAATATTTTCAATACGACCACGTAGGTCAAGGAGCAAGACAAGTAGGATCAACCTTCAAACCTTTTGTTTACGCGACAGCTATCGAACAATTAAATATGTCTCCATGTGACTCGATTATTGATGGACCTTTCGTAATAAGAAAAGGACGTCATAATGTTACCGAAGATTGGGAGCCTAGAAACTCTGATAACAGATATCGCGGAATGGTCACCTTGAAACGAGGTTTGGCCAACTCCATAAATACTATATCAGCAAAACTAATCGACAAAGTTGGTCCGGAGGCAGTAATCGATTTAACACATAAATTAGGGGTGAAATCTGAAATTGTAAACCAACCTTCCATTGCTTTAGGTGCGGTTGAAATAACAGTTGAAGACATGGTAGCAGCTTACAGTACCTTTGCCAATCAGGGTGTTTATATGAAACCTCAGTTTATATCAAAAATTGAAGATAAAAGTGGGGTCATAATCTATGAGCCAATACCAGAATCACATGATGTTTTAAATAAAGATATCGCTTATGCAGTTATAAAATTGCTGGAAGGTGTAACCGAAGGTGGCTCAGGAGATCGTTTGCGTACCACTGGCGGCGGTAGTGGAGATGACCGCTGGACTGGCTATCCATATCAGTTTAGAAACCCTATTGCAGGAAAAACAGGCACCACACAGAACCAGTCTGATGGTTGGTTTATGGGAATGGTTCCTAATCTTGTAACTGGAGTTTGGGTAGGCTGTGAGGACCGTTCTGCTCGTTTCAAAAGCATCACTTATGGTCAAGGAGCCACAGCAGCTTTGCCAGTTTGGGGCTATTTTATGAAACTTTGCTATGCTGATCCAGCACTTAAAGTCTCTAAAGAATCTTTTGAACGACCTGCAAACCTTTCTATAAAAGTAGACTGTTATTCAGCTCCAAAAGTAAAAGATACTACAGCTGTAGAAGAGGATACCGAAGAATTTGAATTGTAAAATTTTTATAGCTAATCCAGCTATATGCTATATCTTTTAGTCTCGTTAAAAAATGAGACTAAAGGGATGTCGCTTCAAACGAAGTATACTGAACTTCAACGAGAATAAAAATCAAGTGAAGTGCTCCCGGCTATGACCTTCGTTCTCGAAATTAAATTCCTGTAATCCTCATCCAGACTTAATTCTTCTCTAAATTAAAATTCGACAAATAGCCTAATTTATGATCAACAAAAAAGTAAACAATGTTCATGACGCCCTTCAAGGAATTGAAAATGGGATGACTATCATGCTTGGCGGTTTTGGATTATGCGGTATTCCAGAAAACTGCATTTCCGAATTAGTAAAAAAAGAAAAAAAAGATTTAACGTGTATTTCCAACAATGCTGGTGTAGATGATTTCGGACTTGGATTGCTTTTACAAAAACGTCAAATCAAAAAAATGATTTCTTCTTATGTAGGAGAAAATGCGGAATTTGAACGCCAAATGCTTTCTGGTGAACTAGATGTTGAACTTATTCCTCAAGGGACTTTAGCAGAGCGTTGTCGTGCCGCACAAGCTGGAATTCCAGCTTTTTTCACACCCGCAGGTTATGGGACGGAAGTCGCTGAAGGGAAAGAAGCACGCGAATTCAATGGAAAAATGCATGTTATGGAACTAGCTTTCAAAGCTGATTTTGCAATTGTAAAAGCATGGAAAGGCGATACTGCTGGAAATTTAATTTTCAAAGGAACAGCAAGAAATTTCAATCCCTGCATGGCCGGAGCTGCAAAAATAACTGTAGCTGAAGTAGAAGAATTGGTAGAAGCGGGAACTTTAAACCCAAACCAAATCCATATTCCCGGTATATTCGTACAACGTATCTTTCAAGGAGAGAAATACGAGAAAAGAATTGAGCAACGTACAACCAGAAAAAAAGCGTAATCATGGCATTGGATAAAATAGGCATCGCAAAGAGAATCGCACAAGAATTGAAGGATCGCTATTTCGTGAATCTCGGAATAGGAATCCCAACATTAGTCGCAAATTATATACCGCAAGGAATTGACGTTGAATTTCAAAGCGAAAATGGCGTCCTGGGCATGGGACCGTTCCCTTTTGAAGGAGAAGAAGACGCAGACATAATTAATGCCGGAAAACAAACCATTACCACCTTGCCGGGCGCGTCCTTTTTCGATTCGGCTCTTAGTTTCGGTATGATTCGCGGACAACATGTTGATTTGACAATTCTAGGTGCTATGGAAGTAGCTGAAAACGGCGATATCGCCAATTGGAAAATTCCAGGTAAAATGGTCAAAGGAATGGGTGGCGCCATGGATTTAGTCGCTTCCGCAGAAAATATTATTGTTGCTATGATGCACGTCAATAAAATCGGAGAGTCAAAAATATTAAAAAGATGCACTTTACCGCTTACAGGTGTGGGTTGCGTAAAAAAAGTAGTTACAGAATTGGCCGTTTTAGAAATAACTCCAAATGGGTTCAAACTTTTAGAACGTGCACCAGGTGTAACCGTAGAACATATCATCGCTTCTACTGAAGCTGATTTAATTATTGAAGGTGAAATTCCTGAAATGATTATTGCTTAATCTATAATTCTCTTCTTTTTGGTTTTGAAACTTAAAAGATAAAGACATATACTAATTGCCAAGAAACCAACGTTAAAACATCTAGCAAGAAGTAATACCATTTAGATTAAGTCAAAAAAGAAGCCTCATAATTCAAAATTGTGAGGCTTCTTTTTTTTAGAATGGTTATCAAATATAGCTTAAGCTTGCTTCCTAAAAGAACCAAGTCGCTACAAAAATAGCTGTAATAACACATATTAAATCCACCAAAAGCATCGTACCAAGAACGTAACGAGTGTTTTTAATTTTTATAGAACCAAAATAAACTGCAATTACGTAAAAAGTAGTTTCAGCACTGCATTGGAAAATCGAGCTCAACCTGCCTGTAAACGAATCCGGTCCAAAAGTACGCATAGAATCAATCATGAAACCTCGTGATCCACCAGAGCTAAACGGACGTAATAACGCTACTGGTAAAGCATCCGTGATTTCTTTGCTCACGCCAATATTAGAAAAAACGAAAGAAATACCATTGCTGATAATCTCAAATAAACCACTGTTTCTAAATAATGAAATGGCAACCAACATCCCTAAAACATAAGGAAAAATAATTACTCCAGTTTTTAAACCATTATTAGCTCCAGTTACAAACGCATCAAAAATAGTGGTATTGATTGCTACAAATTTTTTCTCATGTATTAAAGAAAACACTAATGTAAACCCAATAATTCCGACCAACATTAACCCAGAAAGGTTTGAAGTGAAAAAGTTCTTCCCAATTAAGTCCAAACCATTTATATAAAATAATAAACCAACAATAGCTGCAACAATAATCATTAAGGCACCAATTAAGGAAGCACTTTTGAAATTGATTTTTTGCCTAATACCAACGATTAAAAACGCAGCAATAGTTCCTATGAACGAAGTCAAAATACAGGGGAGCATAACATCGGCAGGATTCGCAGCGTTTTCAGCGGCGCGATACCCTATTATAGAGGTTGGTATTAAAGTTAAACCGGCAGCATGCAAACACATAAACATGATTTGCGCATCACTGGCTTTATCTTTCTCGGGATTAATGGTTTGTAAACTCTCCATCGCCTTTAGCCCAAAAGGAGTAGCAGCAGAGTCCAATCCTAGAAAATTAGCCGCAAAATTCAAGGTCATATAGGAGATTGATTCATGATTTTTAGGTACCGTCGGAAAGACTTTTACAAAAACAGGACTCAGTTTCTTAGCCAGTTTTTCAGCTGCCCCAGAGTCTATAAGCAATTGCATCAAACCACAAAAGAAAGCTAAATATGCAATTAACGGAATAATTAAATCCAGCAAGCTGCTCTTACAGGTAGGCAATAATCCATCTGACTTTTGAACACCGCTATATATTTTTACAGTCTGACTTTTATATACATAAGTAGTATCGGCATTTAAGGTGTCCCTATTGATTACCATAGTTTGGTCTGGTGCTTTTTTAATACTGTCTTTGATGAAAGCAGGGATTTGTTCTATATATTTTTCAGACAGCAAAATTGGGTCGTCTTTTTTACCATTTAATATGTAATCAATGGTGTAACTATCTCCCGAAAACAAACTGATGACTACAAACACTATTGAAGAAATAAAAATAGCCAACCAAAATCTACTTAATACCATAATCTATAATTTTTGTAAATGTAATTATTTATTAACAAACCCAGTCGCGGTTTTGAAGCCTGTTTGGGTATTGAGAAGCTAAATATGAATAATCTCGTCTTCAACCAGCAATTCTTCCCGACGCAGTCGAAGGAAAATCTGTGCTACGGCAATCGTATCTTTTTCACAATATGTTACAATTCTATCAATATCGTTTTCAACATAAAAAACATGTCCCACCTGGCTGCCATCAATATCGCCTTTTGGAGAAGGGATTCCGAGCACTTTACACATCAATTTTAAAGATGTATAATGCTTATAATCTCCGAATTTCCATAACTCCAATGTATCTAAATGTGGGATTTCCCATGGTTTTTTTCCAAATAAATTCAGTTTGTTAGGGATGGCGATCTGATTAATAATCATGCGCCGAGCAATGAATGGAATATCGAATTCCTTCGCATTATGACCACACAAAACGTGTTGGGGCTGATTGAAATGATTGTTCAGCAGATTGATAAAATCCGCCAAGATTTTCTTCTCTTCACCAAAAAAGGAAGTCACCCGAAAATTTCGAATGTCGCCTTTAATCGTAAAATAGCCAACCGAAATACAAACAATCTTTCCAAACTCGGCCCAAATTCCGGCTCGGTCATAAAAATCTTCCGGAGTATATTCGTCTTTTCGCTGAAATTGTGTTTTTTGCTCCCAAAGATCTTTCATTTCGGTATCTAAATCATTGAAATCAGCTGCTTCCGGAACAGTTTCTATATCGAAAAAAAGAATATTATTGAGGTGGATTTTATCTATCATAAATGGGACTTCTTAGATCTTGACTTTCTAAAATTAAAATAAGCTTTGTTGCATCGTTGGAAATTCGTGTTCCAACAACCATTTCTTTCGCCATAATCCACCAGCGTAGCCCGTTAGAGAACCGTCTGTTCCAATTACCCTGTGACAGGGAATAACGATCCATAACGGATTTTTCCCATTGGCGGAAGCCACAGCTCTAATAGCTTTCACATCGCCTAATTTTTTAGACAAATCCATATAAGACATGGTTTTCCCGAAAGGGATTTCCAATAATCCTTTCCACACCTTTTGTTGAAAATCAGTTCCTTTTGGATTGAGTACAAAATCGAAGTCTACTCTTTTTCCTTCAAAATAATCGTTGAGTTGACAAACCGCTTCTTGCAAAACAACAGGAATGACAATTGAAACGACTCCTTCATCAGCAACCGAGATTACTGAAACCCCGTTTTCATCTCCAATAATAGTTGCGATTCCTAAAGGGGTTTTCATGTACGCTATTTCCATTTGATAAATATAATTAATTTAACTCCATACTTTGATAAGGAAGCACTAAGTCAACAAAGAACTAAATACTTGAAAACTATTTAAAAACAAAAGCCATTCGTCTCCGCGAATGGCTTTTGTTTTTTGGTCCCGATAGAAGAAAAAATCCTTTTCTTTCTATCGAATTGAAATGATAACGGGTTAGCGTCTGAATAATATCTATTTCACAGTTGAATAAAGATATGCCTCTAATCCTTTTAATTCTTCTTCTGTAAATGTTTTTGTAAGGACAATATTTGGTTTCATCAAGTCAAATTGAGCCGGATCTACAATAGGTTCACTTTCCCCTCTTAGAAAAGCGACGATGTTACCATTTTTCTCTTTGTAAATTTTCGCAATGTCCTGTGTACTTGGGCCAATTAGTTTTGCATCAACTTTATGACAAGAAGCACAGGTTCCTTTTCCTTTAAAAAGGGCCTCCCCTAATTGTTCGGGTGTTTGAATTTCTTCTTGCATTCCTTCTGAGACTGTGGCTTCAGGTTCCGCTTGTTTTTCTGTTGGTTCCGCTTCTTGCTTCTTACAAGAAAAAGCTAAAAATGCAATTGCAATTATTAATACTTTTTTCATTTTAGTTTTTTTGTTTTATAGTTTTTTCAAAAATAATTTATTTTTTGACATTAAAATAAAAAAACGAGTTAAAAATTATTAGAAACAAAAAAATATAAGTTTTACTTCTTTAAAAGTATCGCAGCTTCTTTAGCAAAATAAGTTGAAATCAAACTTGCTCCTGCCCTTTTGATACACATTAATTGTTCCATCATAATTTTATCATGATCTAGCCAACCTCTTTCGGCAGCAGCTTTAATCATCGCATATTCTCCTGAAACATGATACACGGTTACGGGAACATTTACTGCATTTTTAACCTCACGAACGATATCTAAATAGGCAATTCCTGGCTTTACCATGACCATATCTGCACCTTCTTCCACATCCCATAACGCTTCTTTGATTGCCTCGATACGATTAGCATAATCCATTTGGTACGTTTTTTTATCTTTTGGGATTTCAGTGGCATCAACAGGCGCACTGTCCAATGCATCACGGAACGGTCCGTAAAATGCAGAGGCATATTTGGCAGAATAACTCATGATACCTACGTTATGATAACCTGCAGCATCTAAACCTTCACGCAAACGCAACACACGTCCGTCCATCATATCAGATGGCGCTACAAAATCAGCACCCGCTTCGGCATGTGAAACGGCCATTTTTATCAAGGCTTCATTGGTTGAATCATTTTCTACATCACCATTTGAAATAATTCCGTCATGACCATAAATGGAATAGGGATCCAAAGCCACATCGGGCATTACAATCATTTCCGGACAAGCGACTTTAATGGCACGAATTGCATTCTGCATTAATCCGTCTTTGTTCCAAGCTTCTTTTCCAGTATTGTCTTTAAGATTCTCACCTACTTTTACATAAATATTTACTGCACGAATTCCTAAATCAAATAGTTCCTTGACCTCCTTTACGGTTAAATCTATAGAACGACGAAATATTCCAGGCATGGAAGCAATTTCTACTTTTACATTTGCGCCTTCTGCAATAAACATAGGGAACATAAAGTCCGATGGACTTAAACTTGTTTCACGAACTAAACTTCTGATCGATTCGTTTGTTCTTAATCTTCTGCCTCTGTGTAATGGGAACATATGATTTTTGATTTTTGATTAACGATTACTGACTTGATTTATATCAGCAACCAGCATTCATCATTATACAATCCAGTTTTTTGGATTTGCTAATACATCTACTAATTTTTCTTCTTCGCTACCCGTTTCTGGATTATGATTGTACACCCATTGTACATGTGGAGGCAAACTCATTAGGATACTTTCTATCCTTCCGTTGGTTTTAAGACCAAACAAAGTGCCTTTGTCGTGAACCAAATTAAACTCCACATAACGACCACGTCGGATTTCTTGCCACGTTCTTTGTTCTGAAGTATACGATAAGTGTTTTCTTTTTTCTACAATTGGGACGTAAGCTTCAAGGAAACTATTTCCCACTTCTGAAACGAAATTGAACCAATCTTGCATTGACATTCCTTCATTTACTTTGCAATAATCGAAAAACAATCCTCCAATTCCTCGTGCTTCATTACGATGCGCATTCCAAAAATAGGCGTCACATTGTTTTTTATATTTTGGATAAAACGCGGGATTGTGTTTGTCACAAGCCGTTTTACACGTTTGATGAAAATGAATTGCATCTTCTTCAAACAGATAATACGGCGTTAGGTCTTGTCCTCCGCCAAACCATTGCTGGATTATATTTCCTTTATCATCATACATTTCGAAATAACGCCAATTGGCATGAACCGTAGGCACCATTGGACTTTTTGGATGCAATACCAAACTCAGTCCGCACGCAAAAAAATCAGCTTCGCCTACATTAAACATTTTTTGCATGGCTTCGGGTAATTTTCCATGAACTGCCGAAATATTAACTCCACCTTTTTCGAAAACATTTCCATTTTCGATTACGCGTGTTCTTCCACCACCACCTTCTGGTCTGTCCCAAAGATCTTCACGAAATTTGGCCTGACCTTCAACTGTTTCCAAGCCTTTGCAGATTTGATCTTGAAGATTCTGTATGTACGAGTAAAATTGTTCTTTCATTATAAATTTGCTTTTGCAGCAGTTATTTTACTATTGATCTCAAACGAAAACGTTTTGCTTTCCTGCTGAACATAATTGTAAATGGCAATCGCTTTCTCCGAGAAATCAAACGGATTCTCCTTTGAACTTTTAATTAAAAAATCAGCAAACTGCTCAAGCTGATTCCAATCCAAATGACAACGCAATAAATGCGTAATGAAGTCTTTTTCACTAAAATCAATCAGACTTTGAATACTTAATCCAAAGTCTTTCAATTGATCTTCTATATTTATTTTATCTTCTAAATCCCAAAACTTAGGCACAAACACTATAGAAAGCAAAGTCTTTAGAACATTGTCTATTCGTACACTTTCTTGGTCTCTCAGTCCTTTATTTAGCATTGTTAAATCTTATTGATTGTATTCTTTCACCGCATCAATAAACGCTTTAGCGTGATCCACAGGGATATTTGGTAAAATTCCGTGACCTAAATTCACGATGTATTTGTCTTTTCCGAATTCGTCAATCATTTCATGTACCATTTTTTTAATTGTTGGAATGGGTGATAACAATCTTGAAGGATCAAAATTTCCTTGAAGCGTGATATTTCCACCTGACAAATATCTTGCATTTCTTGGAGAACAAGTCCAGTCTACTCCAAGTGCGGATGCTCTGCTTTTTCCCATTTCACCAAGCGCAAACCAACATCCTTTTCCAAAAACGATTACATGGGTTTCATCTGCCAAAGCTTCAACGATTTGGTTAATGTATTTCCAAGAGAATTCCTGATAATCAACTGGTGAAAGCATTCCGCCCCATGAATCAAAAATCTGAACCGCATCAACTCCGGCTTTTACTTTTTCTTTCAAATATAAAATAGTGGTGTCGGTAATTTTTTGTAGTAAAACGTGAGCAGCTTCTGGATGTGTGAAACAAAATCCTTTAGCCATATCAAAGCTCTTAGAACCTTTTCCTTCTACTGCATAGCAGAAAATAGTCCAGGGTGAACCTGCAAAACCTATTAACGGCACCTCATCATTCAACATTTCTTTAGTCAATTTGATAGCATCCATCACATACCCCAAGGTCTCCTCAATATCGGGAACAATTACTTTCTCAACATCTTGAATCGTACGAATAGGATTTGGTAAAAACGGACCGAAATTTTCTTTCATCAGGACTTCAATTCCCATCGCTTGTGGAATTACTAATATATCCGAAAACAAAATCGCAACATCCGGAGCTATTCTTCTTATCGGCTGTACAGTGATTTCAGCGGCTAATTCTGGAGTTTGACAACGAGTGAAGAAGTCATATTTATCACGCAGAGCGATGAATTCAGGTAAATATCTTCCTGCTTGACGCATCATCCAAACCGGTGGACGTTGTACAGTTTCTCCTTTTAATGCTTTTAAAAATAGGTCGTTCTTTATCATTTTTATTTAGTCTTTAGGCTTTAAGCGCTTTACATTCTTAATCTTGTGCTTTGGCTAAAAATTATTTATATTCTTCAAGTACATCTTCAATCACATCTTCAATAGACGGCTGATCGGCAACTATAATATTTTTAGTCGTTTTGTCCAATGCCTCGGCTGTAGTTGTTCCGATACAAAAGCAGAGTTCGCTTTTAATTTTATTTTCTTTCAAATAACTTTCCACACCTGATGGACTAAAAAACAAAATGGCATCAACTGCCGTTTTTATTTTTTGAGGTGTCAAAGA
Source organism: Flavobacterium rhamnosi (assembly GCF_048286515.1). NCBI lineage: Bacteria > Pseudomonadati > Bacteroidota > Flavobacteriia > Flavobacteriales > Flavobacteriaceae > Flavobacterium > Flavobacterium rhamnosi. The sequence continues at coordinate 219,539 of NZ_JBLVPS010000003.1, forward strand.
CGTTTCGTAAACCTGAATTTCATTGAACTTTATCTTAGCTTCTTTCAAAGCTTTTGGCAAGGTTTCTTTTCGCAAATTCCCGCTGAAAAAAGTGTAGCTTTCCTTGGCGTAAATCAAAGTGATTATTTCTGCCAAATCTGCTGCATAACCTGTATAAGCAATGACGTTAAAGCCACTTTCCGACAATAAAATCTTGGTTTTCAATCCAACACAAAAAACATTTTTTGTTTTTAATTCTTCGCACTTAGGATGAAGTAACAAACTTTGAGCCGCATTCTGACTGGTCAAAATTAAATTATCATTGATTTCGTTTAGCTCGAAAGGTTGATTTTCAGTATGAATAAAATCGGCTTCAATGACATCAAAATTAGCTTTGACTAATTCTTGTTTTTGAATGTTCGAAAGTATTTTTGTCGATAATATTTGAACTTGTTTACTCATATATATGTTGTAAACCCTTTCAGAATTTAAACTTTAAAAGGGTCAATAAAATTATTTTTTCAATGTTTCTTTAATGGATCGCATTAATTCAGTTCCGCCATTCTCCAGAATTTCCTGAGCCAATGTAAATCCTAATTTTTTCCATTCTTCTAACGGGACCGTTTTATTTACCTCAATTTTTTCTTTTCCATCAACAGAGAACAAAACCCCCTTAAATATAATAGTGTCTTCTTCAAAAATTGCTAAAGCACCAATCGGTGCGGTACAACCTCCTTCCAAGGTTTTTAAAAATTGTCTTTCAATATGGGTACAAACTTCAGTTTCAATATCGTTGAGTTGAGAAACCGCTTCTCTGCAAAAATCATCATTTGCCATAGCAACAATGACCATTGCACCTTGAGCGGGCGCCGGAATCATCCAATCTAAATTAATATTGTTTTCGGGCTTCAGGTTGATTCTTTCCAATCCAGCTGCTGCAAAAATAGCTCCTTTCCAATCGCTTTCCTGAAACTTTTGCATTCTGGTATTTACGTTTCCACGCAGATCGACAGTCTTATGATTCGGATATTTATGCAACCATTGTGCCTGGCGACGCAAACTTCCTGTCGCAACAGTCCCTTCTCCAGTAAGAAAATCAAGGTTTCCTTTGTGTATCAAAATATCCAAAAAATTTGCTCTTTCCAAAACTGCGGCTTGAACAATTCCTATTGGCAATGCAGTAGGAACATCTTTCATAGAATGCACCGCAATATCCACTTGACCATTGACCATAGCAATATCAAGTGTTTTAGTAAAAATTCCTGTGATTCCTAATTCATAAAGTGGTTTGTCAAGAATGATATCCCCTTGTGATTTTACAGCTATAATTTCGGTTTTATACCCTAAATCATTTAGTTTTTTTTCGACAGTATGGGCTTGCCAAAGGGCGAGTTCACTATCTCGAGTCCCTATTCTTATAATTTTATCCATTATTTTGTGGTAGTTCCAATTTTGAATACTTTCTCAATCCATTCGATACTTTCATCGACCATGGTATCATCGTCTTTCAAATGGTTGGCAAAGTGCGTCGTTATTTTTTGGATAATTCTTGCACTTATAATTTCGGCTTGCTCTTCATTGAAATTAGAGATTTTCTTACTTTGGAAATCCAATTCTGAATTTTTAATTGCATTCAATTTTGCTTTCAAAGCATTTATTGTCGGAGCAAATTTTCTGCCTTTGGTCCAAGTAATAAATTCTTCCTTTATTTCTTCAATTATTGCTTCCGCAGCAGGAATATGTTTTTTTCTGTTTTCTAAAGTTTCATCTGTTATTTGAGATAAATAATCCATGTGAATTAGTGTAACATTTTGAATTTCTTCCACATCTTTATTCACATTTTTCGGGATGGATAAATCCAAAATCAAAAGCGGTTTCTTTAAATTCAGAATCGCTTTGTCAACCGTTGGATTTTGAGCACCAGTGGCCACCACAACAACATCTGCTTTTTGCAATTCAAGATGCAGTTCCGAATAATCTTTCACGACTAAATTCAATTTTCCGGCTAGCTTCTCCGCTTTAGATTTAGTTCTGTTGATTAAAGTAATGTGCTCGTTTTTAGTATGTTTTACTAAATTTTCACAGGTATTTCTACCAATTTTTCCAGTACCAAACAATAGAATATTTTTATTCCCAATGTCTTCTACATTTTTAATAATATACTGAACCGCGGCAAAAGAAACAGAAGTAGCTCCTGAACTAATCTCTGTATCGGTTTTGATTTTTTTACTGGCTTGAATAACTGCATTGACCAATCTTTCCATAAAAGTATTGGCTAAACCCAAAGATTTTGACTGCGAAAAACTGGATTTTATTTGAGCAATAATTTCGAAATCACCCAAAATTTGACTGTCCAAACCGGTTCCTACTCGAAACATATGGCTGATGGCTTCTTGATTTTTATAAACAAAACCAACTTTTTGAAATGCTTCAACAGAACCTTGACTATTCTCACAAATTAATTTGATTAATTGAAATGGGTGCTCTGCGAAACCGTAAATTTCCGTACGATTACAGGTAGAAGTAACTATTAAACTCTCTATTCCTTCAGTCTTAGCTTGTTCTAGTAACCGCGTTTTTGCAGCAGCATCTAAACTAAACTTCCCTCTAATCTCAGCATCTGCTTTTTTATAGCTCAACCCAACGGAGTAAAAATAATGATGCTTTGATGTGTTCTTGTTTTCCATATTTGCACTTTTCCAGAAAGTGAAACAAAATTATCACTATAGTTTTTATAAAAGTAACGCTAGAAGTGCTTTTTGTGTCGCTGTATGTTTTTTATTTCTAATCGCCTATTTTAATCTAAAAATCTCTATTTTTGTAGTGAAATCAAGTAATTGCATACCGGCTATTTAGAGCGGTTCTAAACAACACTTGCTGATAATTATCATATTTTTAATTTAAAAATGTCGCTATGGGTTCTCAGGAAATTATAAAAATAGAAGATGATTTTACCCTCATTCGTTTTCAAAATGACAGTGTTGAGACTTTTAATGCACAACGCGAAGTGGGGAGCGGTTTGATTCAGTTTCACTTTGGAATAAAAGGAAAAGCCAAATTCATTTTTAACCAAGGTAATTATGCTTTGGAATTGAAAGAAGAAAAATCATTACTTTTATACAATCCACAAAAAGAATTGCCTTTAAATCTGGAGTTAGCACCAAATTCCTGGGTCATTTCTGTAATTATTTCCATCAAAAAATTTCATGCCTTGTTTTCGACTGAAGCAGATTACATTACTTTTTTAAGTGCAGATAATAAAGATAAAAAATATTATAACGAAGGCAACATCAGTCCTTCCATGGCAATTGTCTTGTCGCAACTGTTTCATTACAACTTACATCCGTCCATAAAAAACTTGTACTACAAAGGAAAAGGATACGAATTGTTGAGTTTGTACTTCAACCGAACTGAAGATCCAAATGCAGAACAATGTCCATTTTTAATCGATGAGGATAATGTGATAAAAATCAGAAAAGCCAAAGAAATCATTATTGCCAATATGGCCGAACCACCAGGATTACAAGAATTAGCCGATGAAATAGGTTTGAATTTAAAGAAACTAAAAATGGGTTTCAAACAAATTTATGGCGATACCGTTTATGGATTTTTATTTGACTACAAAATGGATTTTGCACGAAAATTATTGGACAGCGGCTCCTATAATGTAAACGAAGTGGGCTTAAAAATTGGATACAGCACCGGAAGTCACTTTATAGCGGCATTTAAAAAGAAATTTGCTACCACGCCTAAAAAATATTTGATGTCGATAAATCCAAATATGCAGTAAAGAATTGATTTCTTATATTAAACAATAAATAATAGTTAATCGCAATTTATAAAAAAGTAAGTTTATTTACTTTTGTACCAACAAAAAAAGATAAGATGAAAGGTGTATTATTAGTTAATTTAGGTTCTCCGGAAAGTCCAACCCCTAAAGATGTTAAACCGTATTTAGATGAATTTTTAATGGACAAATACGTAATTGACGTTCCATTTTTGTTACGAGCATTATTAGTGCGGGGAATAATTTTACAAACAAGACCTAAGAAATCTGCTGCCGCTTACGCAAAAATATGGTGGGACGAAGGTTCTCCTCTTGTGGTTATCTCCAAAAGAATGCACGAGAAAGTAAAGCAGTTAGTTGACATTCCGGTTTCCTTAGCGATGCGTTATGGAAATCCATCTTTACTATCTGGTTTACAGGAATTACATGATAAAGGAGTGAATGAAGTATTGCTTTTTCCATTGTATCCACAGCATGCTATGGCTTCCACTACGACCATTTTAGAATTAGCCGAAGAACTGCGTAAAAAACACTTCCCGGAGATGAAATTTACTATCGTTCCTGCCTTTTATAATAAACCTGATTATATAAAAAACTTATCCGACTCCATAAAAGGACATTTAGAAGGTTTTGATTATGATCATTTATTATTTTCATATCATGGAATTCCGGAGCGTCACATTCGCAAGACAGATATCACAAAATCACATTGTAAAATTGACGGCTCTTGTTGCAACACACCTTCACCTGCACATGAATTTTGTTACCGTCACCAATGTTATGAAACTACAAAACAAGTTGTAAAATTACTTGGGATTCCAGAAGGAAAATACAGCCAGACATTTCAATCACGATTGGCAGGAGACAAATGGTTAACACCTTATACTGATGTCGAAGTGAACAAAATGCCCGAAAAAGGAATTAAAAACTTAGCTGTTGTAACACCTGCTTTCGTATCGGACTGTTTGGAGACTTTAGAAGAAATCGCCATGGAAGCCAATCATCAGTTTAAAGAACATGGTGGTGAAAAATTTTTAGCAATTCCTTGTTTAAACGACAGCGACGATTGGTGTAAAACCGTGAGTAATTGGATTACAAATTGGTCCAATGTATCCTCGTCCATTAAAGCTGCTTCAGAAAAAACAAACGCTTAAATGGCAGCTACTGCCGATGAATTAGGAACACAAGACATCAAAAAACTCTTGATAAAACAAGCGGTTCCGTCATCTATTGGAATTTTATTCATGTCGGTAAATATTGTAATCGACACTATATTTGTAGGACAATGGATTGGTTCCTTAGCCATCGCAGCAGTAACCGTAGTATTACCTATTACCTTTTTGATTTCTTCTTTAGGAATGGCAATTGGCGTTGGCGGAGGCTCTGTTCTTTCCAGAGCTTTAGGAGCCAATCGCAAGGAAAAAGCATTGCACACTTTTGGTAACCAAATCATGATGACTTTTCTATTGGCATCTGTTTTTGTATTATTTGGTATTTTTTTCAGCGAAGAAATGCTGCTGCTTTTTGGTGCCAAAGGAGCAATTATGCAGCCTGCAAGTGAATTTTTCTTTCCGATAATTATAAGCGTTCCATTTTTGGCCCTTTGCATGATGGGAAACAACGTAATTCGAGCGGAAGGCAAGGCCAAATTTGCGATGGTTTCTATGATCATTCCCGCTTTTGTCAATATTTTATTGGATATTATATTTATTAAATACCTGAATTTAGGGATGTTTGGCGCTGCTTTAGCTACAGCCATATCCTATTTTACCTGTTTCTTATTTGTACTCTGGTTTTTTGTTTTTAAAAGTGAATTAAGACTAAAAGCAAGGCATTTCAAATTTAACATGCCTGTTATCAAAGAAATTTCTGAGTTGAGTTTTGTTACTTTTTCGAGACAAGGAGTCGTGAGTATCTTATCCATAATCCTGAATCATACTTTATATACTTATGGTGGCGAACATTCTGTGGCTATCTATGGAATTATCAGCCGAATGTTGATGTTTGCTTTGTTTCCAATTCTAGGCATTACACAGGGGTTTCTACCTATTGCGGGCTTTAATTATGGTGCTGAAAATTATGAAAGAGTCAAAGAAAGCGTTCTGCTTTCGATAAAATATGCTGGTATTTTAGCTACCCTGATTTTTGTGGTTATTTTAATTTTTGCCAAACCAATCGTAGCAATCTTCACTACAGATCCAATAGTAATCGCGCAAACTCCGGAAGCTTTACGCTGGGTTTTTGCAGCTTCGCCAATTATAGCGATTCAGTTGATTGGTGCGGCTTACTTTCAGGCGGTGGGAAAAGCAAAAAAAGCATTGCTTCTGACATTAAGCAAACAGGGATTTTTCCTAATTCCTTTAGTGCTGATTCTACCAAATTTTTTAGGTATTTTTGGAGTATGGATTGCTTTCCCGATTGCCGACATTTTATCAACGGTTCTTACAGGATATTTTCTAAAAAAAGAAATAAATATAAAATTGATCAAAACTACAGATGGACTATTATAATTACCTTAAATCTTTACACCTCATCTTTGTAATCACATGGTTTGCAGGATTATTTTATATTGTTCGATTGTTTGTTTACCAGATTGAAGCGGCACAAAAACCATCTCCTGAAAAAGAAATTTTACAAAAACAATACAAAATAATGACTTATCGTCTGTGGTATATTATCACGTGGCCATCGGCAATTTTAGCGAGTATTTTTGCTTTTTGGATGTTGTTTTTTACTGATTTGGGCAGATCTTGGATGCAAATGCCTTGGATGCACGTAAAACTTGGCTTTGTATTTGTGTTGTATTTATATCATGGTAAATGCCATCAAATATTTAAACAATTGCAAAACGACGAAGTAAAATATTCAACAAATTTCATGCGATTGTGGAACGAAGGTGCAACCATTATTCTTTTTGCAGTAGTTTTTTTAGTAATTTTAAAAAATGCAGTCAATTGGATTTACGGCGTAACTGGAATTTTTCTCTTTTCAATTTTAATTATGCTCGGGTTTAAATTTTATAAAAAAATTAGAGAAAGAAATCAATCTTAATTATGTTCAACAGCTTCAAACTATCAATGCTTTCATTACGGATTAGGATTTTCCTTTCCATGATCGTATTGATTATTATGGCTTCTATATTATTGGCGTCCATTTCCATTATTCAATTTAAAAATGAAGCGAAAGAATACCACCAAGAGCGTTTGGAACGAAATGAAAATGCCGTAAAACAACACATAAACTATGTGCTTTCCACTACAACTTACCCGTTAACATCCGCAAATTTAGATTTAATTTTTAAGGATAAAATTCATGAATTAGCACAGATTCACAATATTGAGATCAACATTTACAGCTTAGAAGGAAAACTATTAAAATCATCTAAAGAATCCTTTTCAGTAGATAAAGTGTCGCCTTCTATCCCAAAATACATTCTGAAATTAGTGCGTTCTTCTATTGAAAAAAGATATGTTGATATTAAAACTATTGACGGATTAAAAAACCGTTCCTCTTATAGCCAGATAAAAGATGACAAATTTAAGCCCCTTGGCATCTTGAATTTACCCTATGTTGAAGATGACGGCTTTTACAAAAATGAGTTAAATAGTTTCCTGATACGATTGGGACAAGTGTATTCCTTCATGCTGATTGTAGCTTTTGCGGTTGCTTATTTTCTTTCCTCCTACATTACAAAATCTTTAAAAACAATTTCAGATAAACTAAGTGAGACTAGTTTGTATCAAAAAAACGAGAAAATCGTTTTAGAAGCCAATAGCAAAGAGATTAATCTATTGATAAAAGCGTACAACGGAATGGTTGATGAATTGGAGAAAAGCGCTATAAAACTGGCACAGAGTGAACGGGAAGAAGCTTGGCGGGAAATGGCAAAACAGGTGGCACATGAAATCAAGAATCCGCTTACACCAATGCGACTAACCGTACAGAGTTTTCAAAGAAAATTTGATCCAAATGATGCGGACATAAAGCAAAAGATGAAAGATTACTCCGAAACTCTGATACAACAAATTGACACGATGAATGCGGTTGCATCTGCTTTTTCAAATTTTGCTTCGATGCCGGCACAACAAAACGAGACCTTGAATGTGGTTGAAGTAGTAGAACTGGCGATGGATATTTTTAATGAAGAGTATATCTCATTTCAAAGCGATTCTCCCGAAATCATTTCAAAAGTAGACCGAACCCAACTCATCCGTATTATTACGAATCTGATGAAAAATGCAATTCAGTCCATTCCTGAAAACCAAGAAGAAAAATCAATACTTGTAACGGTAAAAAAAGATTTAAACAATGTTCTCATTACCGTTGCGGACAATGGAATAGGGATTCAACCTAAAGATATCAGCCGCATATTCGAACCAAAATTCACCACTAAAAGTAGCGGAATGGGCCTTGGCCTTGGTATTATTAAAAACATTATCGAAAATTATAAAGGAACGATTACCTTTGATACTGAATTTGGAAAAGGAACTACTTTTACGGTTTCACTTCCAATAATTAACTCCTAAAATTACAATCATGAATTACGAAAATATTCTAATTACAACCCAGGATAATCTCGCAACGATTACCGTTAATCGCCCTACAAAACTAAATGCTTTGAATAAAGCTACCATTACTGATTTGTATAAAGCATTCAAAACATTAGGAAGAAATAATGAAATTCGGGCTATCATTCTGACCGGAAGTGGTGAAAAAGCTTTTGTGGCAGGAGCTGACATCGCGGAATTTGCTAATTTTTCTATCGAAGAAGGAATGCAGTTAGCTGCTGAAGGACAGGAAAAATTATTTGATTTTATCGAAAATCTTAAAACTCCTGTTATCGCAGCAATCAATGGTTTTGCATTGGGCGGCGGATTAGAATTAGCGATGGCGTGCCATTTCAGAGTTGCTTCTGAAAATGCAAAAATGGGCTTGCCTGAAGTTTCACTTGGACTCATTCCTGGTTACGGAGGAACACAACGTTTACCACAACTAATAGGTAAAGGGCGCGCCATGGAAATGATCCTGACAGCAGGAATGGTAACCGCACAAGATGCTTACAGAACTGGCTTAGTGAATCACGTGGTACCTGAAGCAGAACTTTTAGATTATTGTACCGGTGTGGCAAATAAAATAACAAAAAATTCTCCCTATGCTATTGGTAAAGCTATTAAAGCCGTCAACTCCAATTTCAAAGAAGGTAAAAATGGGTATGAAACCGAAATAAAAGCCTTTGGGAAATGTTTTGGAACCAACGATTTTAAAGAGGGAACAACTGCATTTTTAGAGAAAAGAAAAGCGGTGTTTACAGGAAAATAATACTAAAAGAGAACTGTTTTTTGTTCTCTTTTATACTACTCCAATGTAAAATCATTTGCAATAATCTTTCTTAAAAAAGGGATTGTTTAGTTTACAAAACTTAATTTCGCAGCCGTTGCGCAATATAATCCTAACATCTAAAATTTCATTTATGTCTTACCAACCTGTATTTGCACTTTTTTGGGAAAAGGTGAAAGAAAGTATCCAAAATGGTACTTATGCCAAATTAACACTAGCTAAAACCATTGGAGACACTGAATTGAAAAATATTTATGTGCGTCCTGTCTTATTGGAAAATGATGTTTTCAGTCTTTCCGTTACAGCGCGTTACAAAACCGAAGAAGTAGAAAGTTTCCACACACTAGATGAAGCTTATATTGTATTGGCTCCTTATATGAACAATCCCTTCCTGACCGCTCTTCTGTTTACAACAGAGAATGACATCACATTTAAACTCAATAAAAAAAGAGTAGGAAGTATTATTGAACAGGCACCAACTTTTAAAAACGCTTCAGACGTAATTCTTGAAATGAAAGCAAAGGGAATGTAGTCTTCAGATTTGCAGTTTTCCGGTTACAAAATAACGACCAAAAAACTGCAATCTGAAAATTTTCAGCTTATTTTTCCCCTTCCCATTCCGCATAAAACTGCGAAATAAAACCTTCCATATAGCGATGTCTTTCTTGTGCAATTTGTTTTCCGGTTTCCGTATTCATTTTATCTTTTAAGAGAAACAACTTTTCATAAAAATGATTGATGGTTGGAGAATCACTATTCTTGTATTCTTCCTTTGTCATTTTTGTGTTTGGCGCTATTTTAGGATCATAGAGCGTTCTATTTTTAAATCCTCCATAATTGAATGCTCTAGCAATTCCTATTGCGCCAATAGCGTCTAATCGATCCGCATCCTGAACAATATTTAGTTCTATTGAAGAGAATTTTTTTTCAAAATTACCACCTTTATAAGAGATGTTATCAATGATATTGACAACATGAATGATGACCTCCTGATCAACATTTTCAGATTCTAAGAATTCGCGAGCTATTTTAGGCCCAATAGTTTCATCTCCGTTATGGAATTTACTATCAGCGATATCATGGAGTAAAGCCCCAAGTTTAACAACAGTGGCATCGCAAACTTCATTTTTTGAAATCAGAACAGAATTTCTAAATACTCTTTCTATATGAAACCAGTCGTGTCCGCCTTCGGCGTTTTCTAGTTTTGTCTTTACAAAAAGAATGGTTTTGTTTATTAAATCAGAATCTATCATTGTCATATTTTGTAAAAAAAATGTTGATTTTCAAAGACAAACTTCAAAAATCAACATCTATTATTCTTAAATTAAAAATTTAAAGTCTAGCTGGCTCTACCCACTTGAAAATATGTGACTGCTGTGGAATTACCAATCTCTCCGATATTTTCGCCATTCTTCCTGGTAATTTCATCAAATAATCACGGGCTTTCTCAGCTTCATCGGTTAAATCGGTAATTTTGTCAATTTCCCATTTGTCAATTAGTTTTTGCATGATATCTACATAGTCCGCTGCTGTATAAACACCAATTCTCTGCGCTGAATCCGAAAATTGTTCGAAAGCAGTACTTATTTTTTCACCTGATTCTCTTAGGAAATGCGCTGGCATAACGATCTTCGCTTTCATCATATATTGAAACGCAAGCATCATTTCGCTAGGATCAACCTGAAAAATTCGGTTTACAAACTCGCTATAGGCATGATGATGACGCATCTCGTCACCAGCAATCATTTTGCACATTTTAGACAATTTGTTATCACCATATTTCTTAGCCATTTGTGCTACTCTATTGTGAGAAACATAAGTTGCTAACTCTTGAAAACTGGTATAAACAAAGTTTTTGTACGGATCTCTTCCGGTTCCAATATCAAAACCGTCATTAATAAGGTGTTGCGTTGTCATTTCAATTTCACGCATGTTTACGCGACCTGACAAATACAAATATTTACTCAGTAAATCCCCATGACGATTTTCCTCTCCGGTCCATTGTCTGATCCATTTAGACCAACCGTTTCTCTCCACATTATCAATTCCCTCCACGTCCATTAACCAAGATTCATATGTTGGTAAAGCTTCCTCAGTAATAGTATCACCTACTAAGGTTACCCAGAAATCATATGGTAAATCTTTTGCAATTTCACGCAATTCTTTGACCTCATCAAAAAAAGTATCGCTCTGAGAATTAGGCAAAAAATCTGTTGGTTGCCAAATTTTTTCTACTGGGATTAGATACTGATCGACAAAGCTATCTACGTTTTTTTCTAAAAACTGCATTACTTCTAATCGAATGTTTTTTATTGACATTATATATAAATTAAATTTTTATTCCTTGAACAACTGCTGTTTCTGTTTTTTTCATTAATTCAGCAAAATCATAATCTTTAACCGCTAATGGTTTATGGACTACAAAGGTAAGATGATTTCCTAAACCTAACGGAAAAAATCCGTATTTAACCATTTTCCAAGAATTGTTTATGCTTATTGGAACCACGTATGCCGATGGCGCATATTTACACAAAATTTTCAACCCACTTTGTGCAAACTCTTTTGGTTCACCTGTTTTACTTCTTGTTCCTTCTGGAAAAATAACTGCCGTACGTTTGTATTTTTCAATATATTCCGACAATCCTTTGATGGCTGGAATGGCTTGTTTAGGGTCTTTACGATCAATAAGAACCGAGCCGCCATGGCGTAAATTAAAAGAAACACTTGGAATTCCTTTTCCTAATTCTTTCTTACTGACAAATTTACAATGAAATCGGCGAAAAAACCAAATCATGGCAATAATATCATACATACTCTGATGATTGGAGACAAAAATTAGAGGGACATTTTTAGGAATATGAGCTGTATTTTCAAATTTATAGGTTGTACCTAAAAGATTTGTGCATTTTAACAAGAAAAAATTCAGATAATCAACACTTTTTTTATGAGCCTGATAGCCAAAAACGTGGAAGCAAACCCACTGAATTGGGTGAAAAATAACCAAGGTAAGACCAAAACATAAATAATAAATTATTGATATGGGATACGAAATTAGTTTTTGCATGCTTTAAAAATTTGCCACAAAAGTAAGAAATATATTTTTAGCCCGATTTAAATCGGAAACAATATACAGGCTCAACGTTTAATCGTAACTTTGCAAGTCAAAATCTATGTATTTTTTCTATTAAAATGAACTTCACTTATCCAAAAAACGAAAAGCTAAAAAGTAAAATCACCATTGGATTATTATTTTCTGAAGGGAAATCAATATCCAAGTATCCTTTGCGGTTAGTTTATTACTCCCCTGCTTTGGATAATTCTGAAACATCTCAAGAGAAAATTAAAATGGGAGTTTCGGTTTCTAAAAAATACTTTAAGAAAGCTGTTGACCGCAATTATTTTAAACGGGTGTTGCGCGAAACCTATCGTCTCAACAAACATTTATTGATTGATAATCTCGACCGTCCTCATGCTTTTATGTTTTTTTACCAAAGCAAAGACCGACTGAGCTATGAAGAAATCAATACCAAGACCATTCAACTGTTCGAGAAATTCACAGCTCAAAACAGCAAAAAAACTTTATCAGAAAGCGACTCCAATTTAGAAAATAAATAATTCCAATTTTACTAATTAACGTAAATTAGTATTTGCATTTAGCCCCTATTATTATTGGCGATTTATTCTTAATTTAGTAGTCTCAAATTTAGTCCAAAAAACGATGAACTTCTTTTTCAAAAAAAAATTCATAATCCCTGTAGTCGCTTCGGCATTTCTTTATGTTGGTGCCAGTTTCAAAGATGATTTTTTTGAAATTGCAAAACAAATAGAGATTTTCACTACCCTTTTCAAGGAGTTGAATAAAAATTATGTCGACGAAACAAATCCTGGTGACCTAATGGACAAAGCCATTAAAGGTATGTTAGCGAGTTTAGACCCCTATACTGTTTATTTTAACGAACAGGATGTAGTCAGCTTTAAGATAAACAACACTGGAGAATATACCGGAATTGGTGCTTTACTAACCCGAAAAGACGGTAAATTAATAGTTAAAGAACAGTATAAAAATTTTCCGGCTGATAAAGCGGGGCTAAAAGCCGGTGATGAAATTACGCAAGTTGGAGACATCCCTTTATCTGATTTTAAAGAAGATGCTTCCCCATTGTTTAAAGGAGCAAAAAACACCAAAATTGACATCAAATACATTCGTCAGGGAAAAAACTACACTACCCAGATCGTTCGTGATGAAGTTGAAATAAAGTCGGTTCCTTTTTTTGGCAAAATAGATGCTGAAACTGGTTATATCGTGCTATCGCATTTCAACAATAAAGCTTCTGTGGAAACTAAAATGGCATTAGAGCAGCTGAAAAATGAAGGTGCAAAAAGAATTGTTTTAGATTTGAGAGACAATCCTGGAGGACTTTTGAACGAAGCCGTTAATATTTGCAATCTCTTTGTTGCCAAAAATGAAATCATAGTAACCACAAAATCAAAGACAGAAAAATTCAACAATACTTATAAAACAACTAGAGAACCTATTGACACTGAAATTCCTTTAATCATTATTGTAAACGGAAAAAGCGCCTCGGCTTCAGAAATTGTTTCAGGTGCTTTACAGGATTTAGACCGTGCTGTGGTATTAGGAAGTCGAAGTTTTGGCAAAGGATTAGTGCAAACGCCTGTTAATTTAACCTATGGAACGCAACTCAAGGTGACCATTTCTCGTTATTACACACCATCGGGAAGATGTATTCAAGCCTTGAATTATGCCCATAAGGACAAAAATGGAGTGGCTACAAAAACGGAAGAAAAAAACTATACTGCTTTCAAAACCCGTAAAGGAAGAACGGTTTACGATGGAGGAGGTATCCAACCGGACATTGAACTTGACCAAACAAAATTAAGCCCGATAACAAATGCATTAGTAAAAAACGATGGGATTTTTAATTATGTGACGGACTATTATTATAAAAATCCAAATTTAGGTAATAATATCCCAACAATTTCTGATACCGATTTTTTAGACTTTAAACAGTTTTTAAAAACACAAAAATTCTCTTTCGATACCGAAACGGAGCTGGCATTGAAAAACACTTTAGCTGTTGCCAAAAAAGAAAAAATTGACGAATCCATCATCACAGAATACCAACAACTGCTTGCTGCTCTTCAAAAAAGCGAAGAAACATTACTGGATAAAAATCAAAAAGAAATCAAGAATTTAATTTTAGAAGAAATTATTAAGCGGTATCAATATCAAGAAGGTTTGTATCAATATTACATCAAAAATAATTCTGAAATTAAAAAATCCGTAAGCATTTTGAATAATAATGCCGAATACAAATCTATTTTGAAATTGTAATGCATAAATTATTTAAAATAACACTCTTCTTATTTTTTGGATATCTCTCAGCTCAGGAAAAATCGACACAAACTGTCTATTTTGATTTTGATAAATACAGCCTGTACGATCAACAAATTCAAACCATAATTGATTTTGTAAAAAAATTAGACGCTACAAAGGTTGAGTCTGTCCAAATTTATGGGTATTGTGATGACAGAGGTGATAATGACTATAATTATGAATTATCAAAAAACAGAGTGAAAACGGTTCAAAACATACTTACTTCGAATGGTTTTAGTAAAAATAAAATTGTTCTAATTGAAGGAAAAGGGCGCGTAATTTTGAAAAAAGATACTGAAGAAAACCTAGCTGAAACCCGGTCTAAAAACAGACGCGTCGACTTGCTTATTGTTAGAAAAAATAGTTTCGGAAATGGCATTTACAATTCTTTTCAGGAAAATCACAAAGTTGGCGATCGTGTTTACTTAGAAAACATCCTTTTTGTAATGGGAAGCAGTAAACTTACTGAACAATCCAAACAAGAATTAGACAAAACCATAATGGTATTGCAAAAAAACCAAACATTACAATTTGAAATTAGAGGACACGTATGCTGCACGCCCAATTATTACAATGATGCAATAGATGAATTTACTCATGAAAGAAAACTTTCCCTGAATCGTGCCCGAAATGTTTATAGTTATCTAATGTCAAAAAAAATTAGTCCGCAAAGAATGACTTACAAAGGTTACGGAAATAAATTCCCTTTAAGAAAAGGAGATCCGCTTGACAGAAGAGTCGAATTTCTTATTGTAAAAATATAGCTATACTTTCTGCATCTCGATATGTGGAATGTCGTCTTCTAAATACATTTCGCTAGTTTGAACAAAACCATGACTCTCGTAGAATTTTTTTAGATACAATTGGGCTCCAATGGTGATTTGGCTTTCGCCAAAGTAAAGCTGAATCCCAGTAATAGCTTCTCTCATTAAGTCATGTCCCCATTTTTTATCTCGGTAATTGGCATCGACAACAACACGACCAATAGAAGCATTATCAAAAGTGATTCCAGCCTTAAAAAGTCTGGCATGTGCCACAATTTTACCTTCATATTCTCCAAAGAGATGCAAAGCCACTTTATCCTTTCCGTCAAGATCAAGATAAACACAGTTTTGCTCCACTACAAAGATCTCGCTTCTTAGTTTAAGCAAATCATATAATTCATGAACTGAAAGCGCTTCAAAAGGCTTTATTTTCCATTGTATCGGCATGTATTATTTTTTTTAAGGATGTTTTATCTTTTTACAATTACAACTGATTTAATAATAGATTCCAATTCGTGCATCAAATCTCTTTTTTCCTTTGATGGCGCATAACAGAAACCTTCCAAAACCAAAATTCTATTGTTTGGCTCATCTATAATCGCATAGTTGATGAAAGGACCTGCCATAAAATCATTTTTTAACTCCCAAGTTCCTTTGGTTTCGTATGTTTCTTTCTCATCAAGTTTGATCTTTGAAAGATACGGTGCATAGGCCTCTTCGGTAATCATACTTGTTTTCGGTTCAGTTCCGCTAATATATAAATTACCTATAGAATCTCGCATTTTAATGATATTCGAAATCAGATTAGAATCCTTTTTGATTACGTTTATAGGAACCTGATAAATTAACAGACTTGTATTTCCGCCTATGATTTCCTTCTTTAACCACATGAAATTGCTTTTATGAAGCACATAGGTATAGCCGGAAGGAATCTTTAATAAAATATGAAATTTATTATTAATCAGTTGTGGATTAAGAAGCGATTGGCTATTTACTCTCTGGCTTTCAGCTATTTCCGCCTGCTTGATTAACTGAATCATCTGCGGAGCATTTTCTTCTAAGCATGCTATAATGTCTGCCCCGGTTTTTCCTGAAATATGAAACACATTTTGAGGTGATGCGTACTGATTTTTCTTTATTTCAAATTTATTTTGCTCTTCTCTCTTCACCACAATAATCGCCCTGGTATCCGTCATAAAACCTTCCAGAAGTTTGACCGAATATTGATTAATGGTAAATAGCGGTTCTTCTTGCGGCAATCCGATTACCGGTGATGCAAACTTATTTCGAATACTATCTCCTATCTCGCCATTCCACAATTGATCATCAATGATAACTGAAATCGTATTGATTTTCCCAGTCGTTATTCGATGCAAATTATCATTCTTCTTTGTACAAGAAACAAACAAGAACGAAACAAGAAGCCACAAAAAATGGATTTTATTCATTATAATTTAGTTATGAAATAAAACCCAAATTTATAGAAGTTTATCGTATTATCCGTTTATTTTTAGCTTCATTCCGGGTTTAATATCTTCCCCGCGAATATCGTTCCATTTTTTAATATCTGAAATGGTTACTCCAGGATATTTTTTGGCAATACTGAACAAAGAGTCGCCTTTTTTGACATAATATTCTACACCTGTTGCCAAGTTGGTTTTTTTCTTAAAGGAACTGGCCATCGCTTTATCGGTAATAATGACAACTTCATCCTTGGCAACAATCAAAGTTGAACCTAAAGCTATAGTATAGTTCGATAAATTATTCCATTGTTTCAAATCTGCTAAAGAAGCGCCAAATTTATCGGCAATACTCCCTAGATTGTCCCCTTTTTGAACTACGTATTCTATGTCTTTTCGTTCGGGATTAGAAGCCAATTCATCTTCTTTTTTGATTTTAACTTCAGAAACAGCTACCCTTTGAGTTTCTGCAATTGCTTCTGCAGGAATGCTCTCCGCTTTTGTTTCTTTCTTAACCGTTCTTACAATAGTCTGATCAGTAATGATCTTTAAGCTTTTTCCATACGAAACGGAATTGCTTCTAAGTTTATTCCATATTTTTATATCCGCAACAGCAACGTCATATTTATTGGCAATTTCACTCAGATTATCTCCTCGTTTTACTTTGTAATATTTTGTTTTAGGAATCGTGATCCGTTGCGTAGTATAATTCATTGTATCACGAACAGCAATCGCTTTGGTAACCTGAAATGGTTTTTCACGAAAGTCCAGTTCGTGTTGTGCATATGCATAAATTTTAGCTTCATTTGATACAAAAACAGCTGCTCTTTCTTGGGGTAATCTCAAATAATGATTTTCATTATGATACGCCGGAACTATATTCAATTTATAAGACGGATTCAACATCTGCAATTGCGCCACGGGAACATCAATTAAATCAGATATTTGCTTAAACGACATTTGTTTTTTAATCATTATGGTATCAGTCGCAAAATGTTTTACTGCTGCTCTATTAGGAACAATTCCATGCTCCTTGTGGTATTCATAAATATACATTGTCGCCAGGAAAGCAGGCACATAACCTTGCGTTTCTTTTGGAAGATTTTTTCTAATATTCCAATAATTCTGTTGCCCCCCGGAACGCCTGATTGCCTTAGACACATTCCCTGGGCCTGAATTATAAGAAGCTAAAACCAAATCCCAATCACCAAATATTTTATACATATTGGTCATGTACTGGGTTGCAGCTTCGCTGGCTTTCAAAGGATCGCTTCGTTCATCAACATAGGAGTCAATTTTCAACCCATATTGTTTTCCGGTTTGATACATAAATTGCCAAAGTCCTGTTGCACCCATTTTGGAAACTGCCTTTGGATTTAAAGCGGATTCTACAACTGCTAAATATTTTATTTCTAAAGGGACATTTTGTTTCGCTAGCGCTTCTTCAAAAAGTGGAAAGTAATATTCAGAAATAGCCATTAATCGCTCAAAAGATTTTTTTCTGTTTTTTAGAAATGATTTGATTGTATTTTCCAGACCTTGATTGTACTCAATATTGAAAGGTGATTTGGCGTCCATTGCCGCCAGTCTTTCTTTCAAAAGTTCAGTAGGCAATTCATAATCTACTTTTTCGTCAATATTAATGTTCTTTATATCATCCGTTATGTTGTTGTATAAATCTAAATTTGTCAATTCTTTCATCCACAAACTGTCAACACAAGAGGCTAAATCATCATTTACGAAAGTTTTCTTGATAGAATCTAAATAGGATAATTTTGTTTCTATTTTTAGTATGTCTTTATTTTCAAAAGTTTCCTGCGAAAATAAATGCATTGACAACAATAGGAAAAGCGAAAGGGTGGTATTTTTTATATTCATAATTTTAACGATCAAAGACCTATATTTCAAATGATTACAAAGCTTGTTTTTACAAACTTAACAGGTTAAAACTAAAAATTTCTTTAAATATTGTTAAAAATGCAATTTTCAGTTCATTTATAAAGAATTTTCCGTGATTTCATTGTGAAAATTCCGTTTAGAACACAATTCATCAAATCTTAAAACTAAAAAACCTTAGTGATACAATATGTACCGCTAAGGTTTTGACATAATTTTAATATACTGCCCGTTATCAGTTTGAATACAATTCAAACATAAAAAGGAGCTTTTTTATTTAGCACTACAAAGTATTAGTCCAGAATAGCTGCTATTCCAGGTAAAACTCTACCTTCCAGCATTTCTAACATAGCACCTCCACCAGTGGAGACATAACTCATTTTGTCTTCTAACCCAAATTGTTTTACAGCAGCTACTGAATCTCCTCCTCCTACAAGTGAGAAAGCTCCGTTTGCAGTTGATTCAGCGATGAAGTTTCCAAGAGCAATAGTTCCGTTAGCAAAACTTTCCATTTCAAAAACTCCTAATGGACCATTCCAAAGTATTGTCTTAGAATCCATAATTACTTTTTTGAAGTTTTCCAATGATTTTGGCCCTGCGTCAAGACCTTGCCATCCATCAGGAATTTCCTTAACGTCTACTATTTGAGTAGCTGCGGTATTTGAAAAATCATCTGCCGCAATAACATCAACCGGAATATGAATTTGAACTCCTTTTTCTTTTGCCAATCTCAAAATTTCCAATGCCAATTCTTGTTTGTCATCTTCACAAATTGAATTTCCAATTTTTCCTCCTAATGCTTTTACAAAAGTAAATGTCATTCCGCCACCAATAATCATGTGGTCGACTTTATCCAAAATATTCTCGATAACCGTAATTTTTGAAGAAACTTTAGAACCTCCAAGAACTGCTGTTACTGGTTTTTCACTATTTTTCAAAACTTTATTTAAGCTTTCGATCTCTTTAGCCAATAATAATCCGAAACATTTTTCGGTTGGAAAAAATTGCGCGATAATTGTAGTCGAAGCGTGTGCTCTGTGTGCTGTTCCAAAAGCATCGTTAACATAAATATCTCCCAGTGAGGCTAATTCTTTTGCAAAAGCAACATCTCCAGCTTCTTCTTCACTGTGAAAACGTAGATTCTCTAATAATAAAACTTCTCCTGCCTTTAATTTATCCGACGCACTTTTAGCTTCAGCTCCAACACAGTCTGATGCAAACTGAACTGGTACTCCAAGTACTTTTGAAGTTGTTTCTAAGATGTGTTTCAATGAATATTTTTCTTCAACACCAGTTGGTCTGCCTAAATGTGACATCAAAATTACACTTCCGCCTTGAGCAAGAATTGCATCAATTGTCGGTTTTGCAGCTTCGATACGAGTAGCATCTGTTACGTTGAAATTTTCGTCTAAAGGCACATTAAAATCAACACGTATTATTGCCTTTTTATTTTTAAAATCAAAGTCATTTAAAGTTTTCATTAGGTATGTTTTTTAGTTTATTTTTTTTGAAAGAATAACAAATATAGAACTTTTAAATTATTAATAAATTAGCAAAAACAACATAAAATAAATTTTAAGCAACGAAATCGATGTAAATTAATAAATAATGCGTTTTTTTAATACTTTAAATGTTTTTAATTCCAAAAAAGTTAAATTAAATTTTGAAAATATAGTCGGTATTTACATCATTTTGAAACTTGCTTTTACTGAAACTTTGTATCCGAAAATTTTAGACTAAACCATTTTCTTCTATCTTTGCTTTATGCAATTTTCAGAAATTTTAGGACAAGAACACATTAAAAGTCATTTGACAAAAAGTGCTGATTTGGGTAGAATTCCTCATGCGCAATTGTTCGTTGGTCCTGAAGGGAGTGGCACTTTGCCTATGGCAATTGCTTACGCCCAATACATTATCTGCAGTAATCAAAACTCAGAAAATTCTGGCTCAAACCAAGCCTGCAACATCAAATTCCAAAAAACTTCACATCCCGATCTGCATTTTATTTACCCAACTGTAAGTACCGAAGATGTAAAAACGAAACCTAAAAGCATTGATTTTATTACGGAATGGAGAGAATTTTTAAATCAAAACCCGTATGGAAGTTTGTTTGATTGGTATCAAACTCTTGGTGTTAAAAACAAGCAAGGAGAAATTAGGGTTGACGATGCCCAGGAAATTCTAAAATCTTTAGCGCTAAAATCGTACGAAGGCGGATACAAAATAATGATTATTTGGATGGCTGATAAATTGAATATTGCCGCTTCCAATAAATTATTAAAATTACTTGAAGAGCCGACCGACAGAACCGTTTTTATATTGATTTCAGAAAATGAAGAAGATATAATCCAAACCATTCGTTCCCGATGCCAGGTCTTGCACTTTAATGGTTTAAGTGAAAAAGTTATCGCCGCGGCCTTAGCTTCAATAGAAAATATAGAATCTAAAACAGCGGTTAAAATAGCGCATCAGGCACAAGGAAACTATAACAAAGCACTACAATTATTGCAACCGGACAGCGAGTCCGTTTTTTTCGAAAAATGGTTTGTCGAATGGGTTCGTGCCGCTTTTAGAGCTAAAGGAAATGCAGCTGCCATCCAGGATTTGATTCAATGGAGCGAACAAATTGCAGGTTTAGGAAGAGAAACCCAAAAGAAATTTTTACACTTTTGTATTGATATGTTCCGTCAGGCACTGCTATTGAATTATCAGACGGGAAGTCTTGTTTATATAGAACCACAAGTGGAGAAATTCAAATTAGAAAACTTTGCGCCTTTCGTAAACGGAAACAATATAAATGATATTTTTAAAGAACTTTCGGATGCGATGTATCATATTGAACGCAACGGAAATGCGAAAATTATTTTAACCGATCTATCTATAAAACTCACTCGTTTAATTCACAAAAAATAAAAACATGAATAACATTACTTCTATTTTAATTTTAATTTTTCTAGCCATTACTTTTCTACAATCCGGTTACGACAAACTGTTTTACTGGAAAGATAATGTCGACTGGTTAAAAGGTCATTTTGCTAAAACACAATTAAAAAACCAAGTACCTTTAGCCTTACTGAATATTTTGATTTTAGAATTAATCTCTGGTATTTTATGTGTTGTCGGCTGCATTGAATTATTCGTAAACAATGGACGAATATTTGGCTTTTACGGCGCAGTTTTCTCCTGTATCACTTTGTTAATGTTGCTTTTTGGCCAACGACTGGCCAAAGATTATGATGGCGCCAGAACAATTGTCATCTATTTTATACCCGCTATATTAGCTGTTTATTGGTTAAACTAGAATACAGAAAAGACTATTAAATAATTCCCTTTATATAAAAATATGACTCCAAAACATCCTTCAGAATCCCTAACGATATTAACCGATCTGGTTTTACCAAGTGAGACCAATCCTTTGAATAATCTTTTTGGCGGCGAATTGTTGGCCCGTATGGATCGTGCCGCAAGTATTGCAGCGCGAAGACATTCCCGAAGAATTGTAGTTACGGCTTCAGTAAATCATGTAGCGTTTAACAGGGCCATTCCACTGGGAAGTGTTGTTACTGTTGAAGCTAAAGTCTCCAGATCTTTTAAAAGTTCAATGGAAATTTTTATTGATATCTGGGTAGAGGACAGAGAATCCGGCAACAAAACAAAAGCCAATGAAGCGATTTACACTTTTGTAGCGGTTGACGACACAGGAAGACCCGTTGAAGTACCACAAATAGTTCCGGAAACAGAATTGGAAAAACAACGCTTTGATGCAGCTTTAAGACGCAAACAGTTGAGTTTAGTTTTAGCAGGAAAAATGAATCCTCATGATGCAACTGAATTAAAAGCCCTGTTCACGTAACAAGTATAATTAACTTGTTTTGTTTTATTAAAATTTAGATTTAAAATATTCTTGAAAGAGAAAATTTACATTAAAAAAAGAAGTATTTTTACGAACATAAATGTTCTTACATAAACGGAATTTTCAGGATAATTATGCATTCTGTCAGTTTCTTACAGTTATAAAATAATACAAATAGATGAAAGAAAAGGTAAAAGAGAAGATGAGTACAGAGAAAGAATCCAAATTAAAAGCGCTACAACTTACGCTTGACAAATTAGACAAAACTTACGGAAAAGGAACCGTAATGAAAATGGGAGATAAAGCCATTGAGGAAGTAGAAACTATTTCATCAGGGTCTTTAGGAATTGATTTAGCATTAGGTGTTGGAGGTTATCCAAGAGGAAGAATTATTGAAATATACGGTCCAGAATCATCTGGAAAAACAACTTTGACGCTTCATGCAATTGCTGAGGCGCAAAAAGCGGGTGGAATTGCTGCTTTTATTGATGCAGAACATGCATTCGATAGAAACTATGCAGAGAAATTAGGTGTAGATATCGAAAATCTAATTATATCTCAACCTGATAATGGGGAACAAGCATTGGAAATTGCTGAAAACTTGATTCGTTCGGGTGCCATTGATATTGTTGTGATTGACTCCGTTGCCGCTTTGACTCCAAAAAGTGAAATCGAAGGTGAAATGGGAGATTCCAAAATGGGTCTTCATGCACGTTTAATGTCTCAAGCCTTACGTAAATTAACAGGAACGATCAGCAAAACGCATTGTACCGTTTTCTTTATTAACCAGTTAAGAGAGAAAATTGGAGTAATGTTCGGTAATCCAGAAACAACAACTGGTGGAAATGCATTGAAGTTTTACGCATCGGTTCGTTTAGACATCCGTCGTTCTACTCAAATAAAAGATGGTGATAATGTACTTGGAAACAGAACCAAAGTAAAAGTAGTCAAAAACAAAGTGGCTCCACCATTTAAAATTGCTGAATTTGACATCATGTATGGTGAAGGAATTTCAAAAACAGGAGAAATTTTGGATCTTGCAGTAGAATTTGAAATCATCAAAAAAGCAGGATCCTGGTTCAGCTATGGCGAAACCAAATTAGGACAAGGTCGTGATGCTGTTAAGTCTTTAATAAAAGACAATCCTGAATTAGCGGATGAACTTGAAGAAAAAATAAAAGCCAGAATAAAAGAATTAGCAGAAGCATAAAAATTAAAACCCGAAAAATTTTCGGGTTTTTTCATTTTCACACGCAACCTTTTTTAAAAATTTTTATCTTTTAAAGAAACAGCCTCTACCTCATATGAAGAAGCTGGATATTATAAATTTAAAAAATGAAAAAAATGAAAAAATTTGCCCTGTTTATTCTGTTAATTACAACCCTGACAGGATGTACACTTGACAATGATAATCAAGATTCTTATAGCTATGAAGTACTTCCAATAGATAGTTATACCTTACCCGAAAAATTTGTATTGGGAAACACATATGAGATAAAATTAAAATACACAAAACCTTCTGAATGTCATTATTTTCAAGGAATTTACTATAGTAAGGAGTTAAATATAAGAACTATTGCCATTCAGACGGCAATAAATGATAACGCTGTTTGCACGCAATCAATCCCAACACCCTCGGAGGTTTCTTTTAATTTTTATGCAACCAATACAGGCTCTTATATTTTCAAATTTTATAAAGGAAAAGACGCCGCTGGTGTAGAACTTTTTGAAGAAGTAGAAGTTCCAGTAATCAACTAACAAATAGAATAAATTCTGTGGGATTAGATCAAATAATTAATGACTGTAAAAAAAATTACCCCAAGGCTCAAGAACAATTGTACCAATTGTTCTCTAAAAAGTTTTTTGGGATATGCTTAAAGTATTCCAGTAATTATGCTGATGCCCAAGACAATTTACAAGATGGATTTTTAATTATTTTCAGAAAAATAGAACAGTTTAGCGGTAAAGGCTCTTTTGAAGGCTGGGCTAAAAGGATAATGATAAATAATGCTCTTCAAAAATACAGAGGAGTTCGATACATGGAAGTTATCAATGAAAATATTCCCGATGAAGATGTCGAAATTGACGACGACAATATTCCAATTGAATATTTAATGCAAATTATTCAAGAATTACCCGATCAGTATAGATTAGTGTTCAGTCTTTATGTCCTTGATGATTATTCCCACAAAGAGGTCGCGGAAATGCTTAAAATAACAACAGGGACAACAAAGTCGAATCTTGCCAGAGCAAGGTTTATTTTAAAAGAGAAAATTGAAGCTTACACAAGAATTGAAATAAAGTCATTGGCAAAATGAACGATAAAAAAAATATAGACCGATTGTTTCAAGAAAGATTCAAAGATTTTGAAGCAGAACCAAATAATCAGGTTTGGTTAAACATAGAAGCAGCTATAAAGGAAAAAGAAAAAGAACGAAAAATAATTCCGTTTTGGATGAAGTTTTCAGGAATTGCTGCTGCTTTTATTTTAGGTTTATTTGCATTGAACACGATTTTAAAAACGAATCCTGAAATTGAAAACAACATTGTTTTAGATACAAAAGTTTTAATAAAACCTACTAAAAACTGGGATTCCATTCCAAACAAATCGGAAAATGACATAGACCCTTATACTATAAAAAATAGCCAACAAGTAGTAATAACTAACCCTAAAATCGTTATAAATCATGAAAAAGAAATTACAACTATTGCTCCATCAAAAGCCGTTGATGACAAAAAAAAGAATCAGAATAATACTGACCTTCATTTCTCAAAAAATCATTCACCGATAAAACAAACGAACAGTGGTAAAGGCGTTACTAATTACAACTCATTGATTTCAGATAAAAACGGCCCGAAAAACACAAACAGCTCTGAGCATATTGAAAATCAAACTTTGGAAAAAAAGGTGTTCCAAGAGAAAAACGATTCTAAAATTGCGGTAATAGAATCCAAGAAACAACCATCAATGATTCCAGAATCCCCAAACGAATTAGAGGAAATTCTGAAAAAGAAAGAAGAAAAACAAACCGTAGTTCTTTCCAACAAAAACAAATGGCAAATTGTTCCTAACGTAGCCGCAGTATATCTAAATTCAAATTCAGGCGGTTCTGCCATAGATCCTCAATTCTCAGAAAATCAAAAAACGGCCGATAACAGCCTTAGTTTTGGTGTTGGGGTAAATTATGCGGTTTCCAAAAAAATTGCCTTACGAACCGGAATTAACAAGCTTACGCTGGGATATAACACTAATGACGTTGTTTTTTCCGCAGGTTTATCAAACAATAACCTGGCAAATATTAATTATAGTTCTAATGCATTAATTGAAATCAAAAACGAAGCCGCTCTTAATATATTAATAACTTTTGAAAAAGACCTGCAAAAAACAAATACAGGTGCATTAAACCAGAAAATGGGCTATTATGAAGTGCCGTTAGAACTTTCCTATGCTCTTTTAAACAAGAAATTTGGCATTAACGTTATTGGAGGAATAAGTACATTATTTCTAAATCAAAACAAAATATCTTTAGTTTCCGCAGACACTAATGTGAAATTAGGAGAAGCAAAAAACTTAAACCAAATCCATTTTA
Source organism: Flavobacterium rhamnosi (assembly GCF_048286515.1). Taxonomy (NCBI): domain Bacteria; kingdom Pseudomonadati; phylum Bacteroidota; class Flavobacteriia; order Flavobacteriales; family Flavobacteriaceae; genus Flavobacterium; species Flavobacterium rhamnosi. Next base: position 245,603 of record NZ_JBLVPS010000003.1, read on the forward strand.
GTACCAATGTCGGGTTAGGATTTAAATATCAATTAGTAAAATCGTTTCAGATAAATTTTGAACCTATGGTTAAGTATCAATTGAATACCTACTCAAAAGACTCTGGAAACTTTAAGCCTGTTTTTATTGGATTGTACTCTGGTATAAGTTATAATTTTTAGTATTATCAAATACTATTAATTGACTATAAATTATTTCCCGCACTTCTTCCCGAATTTCTTTTCGGTCCACTCCCTTTTTACCTAAAGTTTCCACGTGGGAATGTATTTTAACACGCATAAGTCCGGGACTCCCACTAAAAAAAGTATAGCTGAATCTTTTTTTATTGTCCGCAAAAGTAATAGGAACTATCGGTATCTGATGATCAATTGCCAATCGAAAAGCACCATCTTTAAATGTATCCAAAATAACAGATTCATTATCCGGAACTCCGCCTTCGGGAAAAATACAAATACTTAATCCTTGATTTATCCTTTCTTGTGCCCTATTAAAAACTTCCATTCTGCTTTTAGAACAACTTCTATCAACCAAAATACAGGTTCTTTTATAGAAAAATCCAAATAAAGGAATTTTTGATAATTCTTTTTTACCTACGAAAACAAAAGGATTTTTAATTGTAGCGAGCATCAGCATAATATCTACCATAGAAGTATGATTGGCAACAATCATATAACTACTATCCTGTTTCAGTCCTTGATTCTTGTCTATTTTATAATAAAAACCCATTCCGAAAAGAATGAATTTTGCCCAAATACGGGCCATCTTAAAAAAATAAGGGTAACCGCTTTCGGTCAAGATCGACAACACCAAAAAAGGAAACATGACAAGTATAGGAATAGCCATTAAAATGTAAAACCATATACGCCAAAGTGTCCAAAAAATAATTTTCAATCCTCTCATAAGGTCAAAAATAAGGAATCATATGTTAATATTATTAAAAGAATTAAATTCGAAAATTATTTACTACTATAAAAACTAAAGAAACCTTGCGAACTTTACGAAAATCTTTGCGAACTTTGCGATCAAGAAAAAAATCATAATGGCTAAAATACTTACAGGCGTTCAAAGTACAGGAACTCCTCATTTAGGAAACTTACTTGGCGCAATCATTCCCGCAATAGCATTATCCAATAATCCGGAAAACGAATCCTTCCTTTTTATAGCCGATCTACACTCGATTACGCAAATAAAAAATGGGCAAACCCTGCGAACAAACACCTATAGCACTGCTGCAGCTTGGCTTGCCTGTGGTTTGAATGTAGATAAAGTTGTTTTTTACAGACAATCGGATGTTCCACAAACTGCGGAACTATCGTGGTATTTGAGTTGTTTTTTTCCTTTTCAACGCTTAACATTAGCCCATTCCTTCAAAGACAAAGCAGACCGACTTGAAGATGTCAATGCCGGTTTATTTTCCTATCCAATGTTGATGGCTGCCGATATTTTATTATATGATGCTCAGCTTGTTCCGGTAGGGAAAGACCAATTGCAGCATCTTGAGATTACACGTGATGTAGCATCCCGTTTCAACCACCAAATGGGTGAAACTTTTGTGATTCCCGAAGCAAAAATTCAGGAAGACAGCATGTTGATTCCCGGTACCAATGGCGGAAAAATGAGTAAATCTGCCAATAATATTATCAACATCTTTCTGGATGATAAAGCGTTGCGAAAACAAGTAATGAGTATTGAAACAGACAGTACACCACTCGAAGACCCCAAAAACCCTGATACTTGTAATGCTTTTGCCATATATAAATTATTAGCAGATAAAGAACAGATAGCTCTAATGACGGCCAATTATTTAGGTGGAAACTATGGTTACGGTCACGCCAAACAAGCCTTATTTGAATTAATAACGCAGACATTCAAAACCGAAAGAGAAAAATACAATTACTACATGAACAACCTTCCTGAAGTAGATGCCTTACTCAAAAAAGGAGCTGAAAAAGCAGCAGTTGTTGCGAATTCCGTTTTGGGAAGAGTTCGGGAAAAATTAGGGTTCGAGTCTTAAAAAGCAATCACATACCTATCAGGTTTCGAAAGCCTGACAGGTTTTATTGATGGCGTTGAAGACTTTGTTGGCCCTTTCATCACCATGTGATTCGCATTTCTCACTACTATCGTCATCACTATTCTACTCTTAGCAATGCCAAAAAATAAAATAAATCCTGCTCTTTCATGCTAATTATTTGAGCGTGAAATGCATAAATTTTTATTAGGATTGTTAATAAAAATTGTGAATAAAATTTTGATAAGTATTTTCGTTGTATAACTTTGTAAGTATGAAAATCGAACTATACATCGCGCAGCTTTTATACCGTTATCAATGTGTTACCGTTCCGGGTTTCGGAGCTTTTTTGACCGAAATTCAATCGGCTCAGTTAAACGAAAGCTCAAATTCATTTTCTCCTCCAAAAAAAATGATTTCCTTTAATCCTCATCTTAAAAACAATGATGGTTTATTGGCCAATCATATTGCATTAGCTGAAAAAACATCTTATGAATATGCCGTTAGTGCTATTCAATACGAAGTTTTTAATTGGAAAAAAGCATTGCAGGAAAATGGCCTTTTTGCGCTAAAAAACGTAGGTGACCTGTGTTTAAATGCCGATAACAATTTGGTTTTCACTCCATATGATCAAACAAATTATTTGTCTAGTTCGTTTGGCCTAAGTGCGTTTGTTTCTCCTCTTGTAAAAAGAGAAATCTTCGAAAAAGAATTAGAAGCAATGCCCGAAAAAATGCCAATAACTTTAATTCCGGAAACAAGAGCAGCGAATCCGTATTTAAAATACGCGGCTATTTTTGTATTGGGATTGGGTCTTGCAGGCAGTGTTGGCTATCCGATGTATCAAAATCAAATTGCCTCAGAAACTATTCTTGTTGAAACTGCCGTTCAAAAACAAGTTCAAAATAAAATTCAGCAAGCTACTTTCTTCATCGAAAGCCCAGTTCCATCTGTTACACTATCCGTGAAATCAACTAAGGATGCAAAAATGCCATATCACATTATGGCAGGAGTGTATAGAGAAGAAAAAAATGCAAATAAAACTTTGAGAATTTTAACCCGATTGGGATACCAGGCAAAACGTATCGCACCTAATAAAAATGGTTTATTTCCCGTTTTATACGGTAGCTACACCACATTTGCAGAAGCAGAAAAAGCTAAAAAAGAAATTCAAGAAAAACACAATCCAGAGGCTTGGATACTAATTGAATCACTATAAAAAAAAACGGTCCGAAAAATTACTTTTCGGACCGTTTTTTTTTATCTAATTCAAACTCGCTTTATACATTCTGGCCTCTTCCCAAGAAAATTTATGACCATGTTTTTCCATCAAAGCATTTAAGGATTCTTCTTTGTATCCCGCAAAAGCAAGTGCTAAATCCTGTATTTTATCCTCGGGTAAAACCTCAGAAACGGAAACTGCTTTTGTTTGTATTAATTTTACAAAATGCCCGTAAATCGTTTGTTTGGTAAGCACTCTGATTATCGCAATATCTTCTATCGATTTCTTATCTATCCACAATTCATACGTTTCCTGAACCGTTGATTTTTTTGGTTCTGCTTTTGCTTTCTTTTTTGAAGTATAGCGCTCCAAGTCTTTCTCGTCTTCAATCAGCGTGATATTTACTTTCTTGAATTGATTTTGAATGGCTTCTGTTTTTCTGCTGATGTATTTTTTTATTTCGTCCGATGTCAATTTCTCTTTCGAAATTGTTTCACCTGAAACAACCGTTTCTATTAATAATTTAGCTTTCATTAATCGCAGAACCGCTTTCGTTTGCAATTCTTCCAGAACTATTAATTCATCATAAAACGCCTTTACTTTCTTAATGCGTTTTACTTCTTCGAGTTTCCAAAGGATTTCAAAAACCAAATCGTCCATTGGTTTTAAAAAATAGCTGAATGCGGCTTGAATTCTTTCTGAAACATGATTCAAATCGACAGTTTCCTGAGCAAAAAGCTTGTTTAATTGTGCAATGAATTTTTTAGATGGGTGCACAAGCTGCTCGATGCTTTCCGTTTGCTTTCTGGCCCAAGCTTCATGCTTGGATTTCTCCGAACTTTCCGATTTTTCATTATAACTGAATTTATGATTACGCCATTCCTGAGCCAAATCATCCCACTCAAACGTGTTTATCAGATAGTTATGGATGAAATTTTTGGTTTCAAAGTGTAGTGCTTTCTCTAAATACTCCTCCGAAGCTTTATTTAATGAATAATCCATTACATCCTGATCATTAGAAATACCATTCATTCGCAGCGGAGAAAGCAAAATAAGACCTTCTAAGGATCGCAAACGCGACAATGCTACATAAGCCTGTCCTGGAAGGAAAACTTGCGAAACATCAAGCGCAGCTTTATCAAAAGTCAATCCTTGGCTTTTATGCACCGTAATTGCCCATGCTAATTTTATTGGATAATGTACAAAAGTTCCCAAGACCTCTTCTTCGATTTCTTTAGTGGTTTCATCTACTTTGTAGCGAATATTCTGCCATTCGTATTTTTCGACTTCTATGGTTTTGTTTTCTTCGGGAAAATGTACAAGGATTTCTTGACTGGAGAGCGATTTTATAACGCCCATTTTTCCATTGAAATAGTTTTTATCAACAGATAAATCGTTTTTTACAAACATGATTTGCGCTCCCACTTTTAATTGTAGTTGCTGTTCCACGGGAAATATTTTTTCAGGAAAATCCCCTACAATATCTGGTTTGTAAATCACTAACTTTCCTTCTAACTCTTCCAAAGCCTGCGCATTCATCGTATCTGCTTTGTTGTTGTGCGTAGTTAAAGTGATATAGCCCTTATTTGCTTTTAAATCAAAATCCGGTTGCACGTATTGGTTTAACGTTTGAATGTCTTGCTGCGAAATCTGGTTGTTGCGTAAATTATTCAACACAGCGATAAACGAATCATCTGTCTGGCGAAAAATTTTGGACAATTCAATGTACAGTGGCGGATTATGCTGGACTACATGCGAATGGAAAAAGAATTTCCCTTTGTAATACGTTCTTAAAGTTCGCCATTCTTCATCCCTAATTACCGGTGGCAACTGCAACAGATCACCAATAAACAATACTTGAACTCCACCAAAAGGACTGCTCTTTTTCCGAACGGTTTGCATCATATAATCCATAGCATCCAGTAAGTCCGCACGAAGCATACTGACTTCATCAATAATCAACAACTCCATATTGCGAATCACGGACTTCTTCAAACCGCTCATTTTGAAATGCCTCCGCAAAGTGGCTCTGGTTTCAAACTTCGTACTTTCTGAAAATTGAGGTGATGAATTGTCAGGAATAAATCCTCCGAAAGGCAACTGGAACATCGAATGTATCGTCACGCCCCCGGCATTTAAAGCCGCTATTCCTGTAGGCGCCACAACAACCGTGTTTTTGTGTGTGGTCTGGATAATTTCCCGCAAGAGTGTCGTCTTTCCTGTTCCTGCTTTCCCCGTGAGGAAGACCGATCTATGCGTTTCATTGATAAATCGTAAGGTGTACGCTGCAGCTTCAGAGATTGTTTGCATTAGTTGTATGTGTAAAAAGCTAAAATATTGAAAATATGGTTTGTATTTTAATTTTTAGAAAACATTTTTTGTTAATAATTACAATGTTTCTAAACCCCGACAGTGGCAAGAATACAAGGTTCTAAATATTTTTTTTCAACTGAAAAAGAGCCATCCACAAAAACTCTATCTATGGATAAAAAAAAAGTAAACGAGAGCTTTTTTAGCGCAGTGCATGAAATGGCTTCAAAAAAAATGCCTCCAATCTAAATTTAGACGAAGGCATCCTTTTGAATTAATATGAAAAAATTATTTTTTAGCTTCCGTTTTTTCTTCCGTTTTAGCAGGTGATTTGTATTTCTCATTTAACAATTTGATAATTTCTTTTGTAATGTCAAATTTGTCTTCTGCGTATAAAATAGAGGCAGCATCTCCTGTACCGTAGATGTATGCGTATCCTTTTTCTTTACCATATGCTTTGATGAATTTTTTCACACCGCTTACTAAAGAATCCATTTCTTTTCCGCTTTCTTGTTGTAATTCTTGAGACAAAGCTTGTTGAGCATAACTTAATTGTTGCTCTCTTTTTTGCAATTCAGCACCTTTTTGTTGTGCCCAAGCCTGACCATTTGCCTGTGCTTGACTTTGAAAATTAGCTGCTTCTTGCTTAAATCTTGCGATTTCAGCTTCTAATTGTCTACCTTTTTCTTCCGCTTTTGCTTTATATTTTGCTTCAAGGTCTTTTGCCTCTGTATATTCTTTCATTAATTCAGAAGTGTCTACGTAAGCTGTTTTTACTTCCTTAACTGCTTCTGCTGGTTTATTGCAAGCAACAAGTGAAATTGAAAGTGCGATAATTACTAATGCTTTTTTCATTTTGATGAATTTCTAATTTTTAAGTATTGGTGACAAAAATATAAAAAAATAAATAGCATTGCCTAAAAGTTTAAAAAATGCTAAATATTTATGATATAAGATTTTATTATTATGATTAATGAATGTATAATTTATTACTATTAAAAACGACCCTCATATCCTTTAAATAAACTAATTACTTTAAAAGCCCGAAAGTCACCCTCGATTTTACCAAAAAAAGCGCTTAAATACGCTTAAAATGAGTTTTAGCTGTTTTTTAGGATGTAAATGTGTGAAGAAAACTCAAAATTCTTTCTGGCTTCCCAATTCGATTGCAATCCGACAAAAAAGGCTTTAATAAAATTCATTTTGCCTGTTTTATACTTTTCTGATAGTAAGCTCACATAAAAAGAATCAAACTTCATCGGAAGTACTTTTACCAATTGCATTTCTTCTTTTTCAAAAAGCATTTTTATGGCTGTCTTGGAAAAATGCCAAAAATGAATCGGTACATCATACGCTGCCCAAAACTTTCCATAATGTTTCGCATCGAAAGATTTGAAGTTTGGAACAGCAATAATTAAAGTCCCGTCTGGTTTTAACAATCGTTTCAATTCTTTTATTTGGTTATCCAAATTAGGAACGTGTTCTAAAACATGCCACATCGAAATCACGTCAAAAGAATGATTATCTAATTCGCTCGTTTCGCCAACAAATGAAACGCCTTTCTTTTTTGCAATAGCCTTTGCTTTTTCGCTTGGCTCCACTCCGATTGTATGCCAACCACTTTCCTTGGCAACTGATAAAAAATCTCCTGTTCCGGCACCAATATCCAATATACTACCTTTATTAGTGTGCAGCGAATTAATTAAATTCAATTTGTTTTTCAGCGCGATACTTTTTACAAAATGATATGCTTTTTCAAATAAAGATCTTTTGCTGTCTGTATGAGAAATATAATCTACACTTTCATAATACCTTCCTAAGTTTTCTAAACTAGGTTGAGGAGATGTAATTAACATATCCAAATCTTCGTCATGATACAAATCGAAAATTTCTTTAGAAACGGAATAATCTTTAACGGTTAAAAAAGGCTGTTTGTTTGAAATGTCCATTAATTAATGTCGCTTTTATATTTTAATTTTAAACCAAACCCTGAAAATACAATATTATTTTCAGGGTTGAATTGTTTGTTTTTTCTTAATTCCTAACTACAGCACGGCTTTACACAGTAGTTTCACGTGGAACAAATTGATCTTTATATTTAAATCTAAACCTTAACGTCCCATATAAATTAACAACACCGAAACATCACTTGGTGAAACACCACTGATTCTTGATGCTTGGGAAATTGTTACTGGACGAATTTTACTTAATTTTTGCTTTGCTTCTATTGACATGGATTTGATTTTATCATAATCAAAATTTTCAGGGATTTTTACATCTTCCAACCGAAGTAGTTTATCTGCATTATTTCTTTCTTTCTCGATATAACCAGAATACTTTACTTGGATTTCCGCTTGCTCCAAAATTTCTTGATCCAAATCGTTCTCCGCAACGTAAGCCGCAACCTTTTCAAATTTCATGATATCTTCCAAATCAATTTGCGGACGCGAGAATACTTTAAACATTTTATCCCCTTGCGTAATCAGTGCTGTATCTTTTGATTCTAACACAGGATTGGCTTCCGCAACTGAAACACTCGTTTCTTTGAAGAAAGCCACCATTTTTTCAGATTCGTTTAATTTGTGTTCCATTCTGCGTAAACGCTTTTCTGAAGCCAAGCCTATTTCATGAGACATCGGCGTTAATCTGAAATCGGCATTATCCTGACGCAATAGCGTTCTGTATTCTGCACGAGAAGTAAACATTCTATAAGGCTCTTCTGTTCCTTTAGTTATCAAATCATCAATAAGAACTCCGATATAAGCTTCATCTCTTTTCAAAATTAACGGTGCTTTTTCATGCACTTTTAAATGCGCATTTATTCCAGCCATCAATCCTTGAGAAGCCGCTTCTTCATATCCAGTAGTTCCGTTAATCTGCCCCGCGAAATACAACCCCTCCACCAACTTTGTTTCTAGCGTATGTTTCAATTGTGTCGGCGGGAAATAATCATATTCAATTGCATATCCGGGACGAAAGAATTTTACTTTCTCAAATCCAACTACAGAACTTAACGCTTTAAACTGAATATCCTCAGGAAGCGATGTTGAAAAACCATTAACATATACCTCACACGTATTCCATCCTTCTGGTTCAACAAACAATTGATGTCTTTCTTTATCAGCAAAACGATTTATTTTATCTTCAATTGACGGGCAATATCTCGGTCCAAGACTTTTTATTCTTCCATTAAACATTGGAGAACGATCAAAACCTTCACGTAAAATATCGTGAACCTCAAGAGAGGTATACGTCATGTGACACGACTTTTGATGAATCAAAGGCGAAGTCACGTCAGAATACGAAAACTTGTCCGGCTTCGCATCTCCCTTTTCTTCATTCATTTTAGAATAATCCAAAGAACGTCCATCCACTCTGGGAGGCGTTCCTGTTTTCATTCTTCCCGACTGAAAACCCGCATTAACCAAATCTTCGGTAATTCCATAAGCAGCACTCTCTCCTGCTCTACCTCCACCAAATTGCTTTTCACCAATATGAATCAACCCGTTCAGGAAAGTTCCATTGGTCAACACAACCGATTTAGCTTTTATTTCCACCCCAAGAGAAGTACGAATTCCTTTTATTTTTCCATTCTCGATAATCAAACCTTTAACCATTTCCTGGTAAAAGTCCAGATTTGAAGTTCCTTCCAACATCATTCTCCACTCCTCTGCAAAACGCATGCGATCACTTTGAACTCGTGGCGACCACATCGCAGGACCTTTAGACTTGTTCAGCATCTTGAACTGGATGGCAGTTCTATCCGATACAATACCTGAGTATCCGCCAAGAGCATCAATCTCACGTACAATTTGACCTTTTGCAATTCCACCCATCGCGGGATTACATGACATTTGGGCAATGTTCTGCAAGCTCATTGTAACCAATAAGGTTTTTGAACCCAGATTTGCAGCTGCGGCAGCAGCCTCAGAACCAGCATGGCCTGCACCAACAACTATGACATCATATTCATTTAAAAACATCTTCTTATGTAATTTAACCCCTATAGGATTGTAATTTTGAAATCTATTTTTGTTCCACGTGAAACATCTTGTAATAACCTTTTAATTTCAAACCGTATGTTCCACGTGAAACACTTTGAAATTGAACCACAAAAACACCCTATTGTTCCACGTGAAACATAGCTATTTTTTCATCCTCTTTAGAGCGCATCAAAAGTTCTTCTGCTTCCCCTTTATCCTTGTATCCGCAATAATGTAAAATCCCATGAACTAATACACGCTTTAATTCTTCTGCAAAAGAAACCTTGAAATCAGCCGCATTGTCCTTAACTCTCTCAACGGAAACAAAAACATCGCCATGTAATTCATTACCCATAGAATAATCAAAGCTGATTATGTCTGTTAACGTGTCATGATTAAGATACTCCAGATTGATCTTATGTAAATATTCGTCGTCACAAAAGATATAATTTATCTCTCCTTCTTTTTTATTTTCTGAGGCAATAACATTTCCCAACCAAGCTGCAATAGCTTCTTCGTTGTCTAGATTAAAGTCAGATTCGTAATTAAAATTGATCATTTTTTATTAAAATATTCTTGAACCTTTTGATTAAAATTCGACCGCAAAGGTAAGGATTGTCTATTTAATATTTCAATGCTATTCAAATAATCTAATAACGCAGCTGGCAGTGCATTAGATTGATTGTTAAATTGCTTTTTATTAGTTTCAGACTGACGTCTATTTTCCTCTCCTTGCTGCTGAACAGCTGAATTCAATTTCAACAATTCCTGTTTAACATTCAATATCTTTTGCAGCGTTTCGTTCTTAAAACCTTTGTTCAACAACTGCTTTTCAATCTGCTTCATTTGCTCCAAAACGCTTTGTCCATCTCCGCCTATACCTTGTTTATTAAGTTCGTTTTGCAAAGCTTCGCGCAATTGCTTTTGTTCTTTATAAATTTCCATTATCGCCTGTGCATCTCCTTCACCGCCATCTCCTTCCTGGTTCGCTTCTCCAGGTTTTTCTGATTTCTCATCTTGCCCTTTTTTTCCATCTCCTTGCGCCTCTCCTTTCTTTATTCCCTCCTTCATTTTAGCACCAAGACCTTCTTGCTTTTTAATAATATCCGGCAATTGCATTCCTTTTCCCTGACCAGGTTTCGGTTTGCCGGCACCCGTTCCTGACATTTGCATTTGCATATTATTTAGCATGTCACTTAAGAAATCTGCTAACTTATTAGCTGCAGAAATAGTGTACTGTTGGTGTGACAATCCTTTTGGCACTTGACCCTCTGTTAAACTAGCTAAAGATTTATCAACGTTATAAATCACATTACCAATTTCTTTAGTGATATCCTCTGCAATTTTAGGATTTCGCAATGACATCGCAAATAAACTATCATCAACATGCTTGAACTGTTGCTTTAGATCCTGCTGAATTTTTATGTTTTTATTAAAAGCCGGAGAACCCGATTTGTGGCTTTTGAATTGGTTCATCAAATCTTCCTGAGACAAAGAAAAAGCTAACAAATTATCTAAAATTTGTCGCAACATTTCAACATCTTCCTGCAATTGTTCTATAGCTGCACCCTCCAAACTTTGTGCCATTTTTTGCGACATCTCTTTCATCTTCTTAGCCGCATTTTTTTGATTAGGTTTCGCTTTTTCTTTTTGTCCTTTCTTTAATTCTTCCGATGCTTTATTCAAATCATCACCAATGCTTTTTTCCTTTGCAGCATCATTTGGAAGATCGATAGGCGTTTTTAATTCCTTATTTTCTTTTTCCAAATCACTTAAATCCTTCTGTATTTTATCAAACTCAGAATTGATATCCTCTTGTTTATCCAAACTATTTTCTTTATCTTCATTAGATAATTTTTCTTCTTTTTCAGAAAGTTTGTCCAGTTTATTTCCTAATTGTTCCGCTTTCTTTTCTATATAATATTTCTTGGTCAATTCAACCAACTGCTCTAAATTCTTAGTTTGATTTCTACTGTTTTGTTTAAATTTATCCAACTTAGACAACAACTCCTCGTTCTGAATTTTATCATTCAGTTCTTTCAACTCGTCTAAAAGTTTTTTATTTTTTTCTAGGTCTGCTTCGGATTTACTCATTCTTTTTTGAAGCTCTTTTTTTAATTCCTCTTTTTTATCGGTTTTAAAGTGCTCCAAATTATCATTCATCTTTTTTGTGAATTCTCTCATCAAGTCATCCTGTTTCATTTGGCGCTTGATAAAATCATTAACTTTTTGTTGGTCTTTAAAATCTAGGTTTTCTTTCTGTTTTCCCGTTTTCTGCAACTTCTCCATTTCAGAGATTTGTTTATCCTGATTTTTTAAAGACCGTTCTAAACTATTGATATTGTCATTTTGCTGCTGCAAAATCAAATCCTCCTTCTCTTCATCGGTAGCTACTCGATTCGAGAAAACGGAGGACTTTGAACTCTTAAAATTATGAATTGCATCATTATCAAAAACTTCAAAATAATAATCATAGGACACGCCCTGCTCTACAGGAAGGTTACTTGGAAAAGAAAATACAAATTGATCAACAGCACCTTTCTTAATGGCAATTGTTCCACGTCTGACAGTTTCTGGCTTGTCTCTCTCGTAATAAACAATCTGAAGTTTAGACAATTCATAATCATCTGCAATTTGACCTAAAACATAGCTCTTAGCAACCTTCAAGCTATCAGGCGCATTATGTACATTAATCGTTGGCCACTGATCTTTAACGATGGTAAGCTGATAATTAAGTTTTTCGAAATTTTTCACCTTATAATTTGAAGTAATTATTTGGTAATCTGTATTTTGCAGTATATATTTAGATAAAGAAAAGGTGCTTTCTGTCTTTAAAAAAGTAAAATTAGACCTGTCCTCCACCCAATCCACTTTATCTGTCGCTTGTGTATGCATTTTCCAAGTTACACGAGTTCCCTCTGGAATAATAGCGTTACCAGTACCTTTAATTTGCTCCGCTTTTTTATTCAAATAAGACGGATAGTTCAATTGCATTTCGAAATTAGCAATCGATGGAACCGTAATTACTTTCAATTCGTAATCCGACGAAGAAACTGCATTTCCCTCCACGTGGAACAAAATATTTTCAGAAGGTTTTAGAATTTTAAATTCAAACACACCTCTCTTAGTGCTTTCCATAAAATAACTTTCCTCACCTATGAAAATCATTGCATTCTCCGGAACGACTTTTCCTTCCGTTGTAACACGAAGTATAAAATCCTTACCTTGTTCAGTTTCCAGATTCCTATTTAAAATCACAAATTTAAAAGGAGCCGGAGGTAAAAAAGCCGAATTGAAATGCACTACTCTATTCAAACTTTGTGAAATCACACTGCTGTTTCCAGAAAAATAAAAAAAGGCTAAAAACAAAATAGGAATAATTGCTAAAGGTAAATATTTCTGATTTGTATTGAAATTTATGGCATTGCCAAATGGTATCGGTTGCAACGCATTTGCTTTTTGTTCAATTGATGCTACTAATAATTCCGATTTGATTTGATGTTCAGCAGGATTCGATAATTGAAGGAAATTTGTCAACTTGTCACTTACTTCGGTAAAATGATTTCCAATAATAGCTGAGGCTTCATTATAATCAATTCCTTTTTGGAGTCTTAATAATTTAAATATTGGAAATATAATAAATCGGGTTAACAAGTAAACTTCCACCCCTACAAAAACCCAAAATAAAATAGTTCTTCCCATTGGCTTAAGCCATAGAAAATATTCCACAAAAAGCGTAAAAAGAAAATACAACAATCCTAAACCGATAAAGAAAATAGTTCCTCGTATCAATACGTTTGTGTAAAACTTCCTAATGAAAGCTTCCAATTTTATATAAATCAACTGTTGCGTTTCCAAAATCTATGCTTTGTTTATTCTAACCAATAAAAGTAATAATTTAAATGAATAAAGAAATGTTAAAAAGCATCAAAGGATTAGTGTTGTATTATCTTATTTTCAAATAATCCAATTGATTACTCGAATTTGTATCTTCGCAAAAAAATTTACAGCAATGTCTAAACAAGTTCGGGTGCGTTTTGCACCAAGTCCAACGGGACCTTTACATATTGGCGGAGTTCGTACCGCATTATTCAATTATTTGTTTGCCAAAAAAAACAATGGAGTTTTCTTCTTGAGAATTGAAGATACAGATCAAAATCGTTTTGTTGAAGGTGCCGAAGAATATATCATAGAAGCGTTGGAATGGCTAGGAATTCCGCCAGATGAGACTATTGGTAAAAATGAAAAATTTGGTCCATACCGCCAAAGTGAAAGAAAAGATATGTACCAACAATATGCTGCTGAATTAATAAATTCTGGTGATGCATATTACGCTTTTGATACAACTGAAGCTTTAGACGCTTATAGAAAACAAGAGGAAGAACAAGGAAAAACATTTATATACAACCACCATAACAGAGAAAAACTGGATACTTCATTAGTAATTTCTGCACAAGAAACTGCCAAAAGAATAGCTGATGGTGCTGCTTATGTGATTCGTTTTAAAACTCCGGTTAATGAAACCTTGCATTTGCATGACATTATTCGTGGTGATGTTAAATTTGAAACTAGTGTTTTAGACGATAAAGTCTTATTTAAAAGCGATGGAATGCCTACCTATCATTTGGCGAACATTGTGGATGATCATTTAATGGAAACTTCGCATGTAATTCGTGGTGAAGAATGGTTACCATCGATGCCTTTGCATGTTTTATTGTACCGCGCTTTTGGTTGGGAAGCACCCCAATTTGCTCATTTGCCTCTGATTATGAAACCCGTTGGAAATGGAAAATTATCCAAACGCGATGGTGACAAAATGGGATTTCCTGTTTTTCCGTTAGATTGGAAAACCGCAGAAGGCGTTTCATCTGGTTACAGAGAAAAAGGATTCTTTCCAGAAGCAGTTATCAACTTTTTAGCGTTATTAGGCTGGAACGACGGAACCGATAAAGAATTATTCACGTTGAATGAATTAGTTGAAGCATTCGATTTAAGCCGTGTGCATAAAGCCGGAGCTAAATTTGATCCGGAAAAAAACAAATGGTTCAACCATCAATACTTGATTAAACAGAAAGATGAGGATTTGGCGAACGCCTTTGCTCCTATTATTGCTTCGAAGCATATTGTTCGTGATTTTTCTTTCGTAGAAATAACAAAAATTGTTTCTTTAATAAAAGAACGTGCTCATTTTGTTTCAGAATTTTGGGAACTAAGTGATTTCTTTTTTCTGGCTCCAACATCTTATGATGAAAAAGCAAGCAAAAACTGGAAAGCAGAAACACCGGCATTAATGCAGGAATTGATATCTGTTGTTGAAGAAATAACTGATTTCAATTCTCTTAATATCGAAACAATTGTAAAAGATTGGATGACAAAAAATGAAATTGGAATGGGTAAAGTGATGCAACCGTTTCGCCTCAGTTTGGTTGGAGCGCTAAAAGGCCCTCACCTATTTGATATCGTTGAAGTAATTGGGAAAGATGAAACGATTACTAGAATTCAAAAAGCAATAGCAACCTTATAAAGTTAGAAAAGCCTCCATTTGGGGGCTTTTTTTATAAATAAAGAATCAAATTTCCATTTATAATTCCTGGATTTCCTTTTAAATTTACTCCTAAATTTTTATTGTTCAAATTTTCAAGCATATTGGTAATACCATACTGATACGAAATACTAGCTCTAAAATGGCGAACTCCAAAAGTAATCCCAACTGTTGGATAAAAATTAAACTTGGAAATATCCACAATATCTTTAGCAAGCAACGTGGTTCCTGAAATTACATTATTCTCGTTTTCGGCAGCTACTTTAAATTTTCCATTTATCTGAACTAACGGTCCAAACTCAACACTCAAAACATTCTCGATAAGTTTATAACTCAACTGCAATGATATTTGAGCAGAAGCCAGTTTATAATTTACATCTTCATTTGATAAAAAAAGGCTTCTTGTAGCTACTGAAAAATTATTTTCACTAAACTGCATCGCATAAACCATATCCCAATTGTTATAGAAATTCCCTCGCATAGAAAGTCCGGCATTCCATCCTATAGCAGGTTTAGTATGGAAATCATTTGTATTCAAAGTAAATTGATTCACTCCAAAACTAATACCAATTCTATTAGAATCCCTATAATCATATTGAGCAAAAGCAGTTACGGAAATTAAAATAAAAACTAAAGTAAGATATCTCTTTTTCATAAAATTAAATTAAACAAACACAAACCTAAAGTTTTTTTGTAATTTAACAGTAATTTTTTTAACTAATCTATTTTTTACTATGGACATTCCATTAATTATTTTTCTTGTATTCGGACTATTTATTTTCCTCTCTGCTTTTTTTACTGTCAAACAGCAAACCTCTGTTGTTGTTGAACGATTCGGAAAATTTTTAAGTATTAGACAATCAGGCTTACAACTTAAAATTCCTCTAATTGATAGAATTGCAGGACGTGTAAATTTAAAAATCCAACAGCTTGATGTTATTATCGAAACCAAAACCAAAGATAACGTTTTTGTGAAATTAAAAGTTTCAGTTCAGTTTATGGTGGTAAAAGAAACGGTTTACGATGCTTTTTACAAACTGGAATATCCACACGATCAAATCACTTCTTATGTATTTGATGTCGTTCGTGCTGAAGTTCCAAAACTGAAATTAGATGATGTTTTTGAAAGAAAAGATGACATAGCCATTGCTGTAAAAAGGGAATTAAACGAAGCGATGACCACTTATGGTTATACAATTATCAACACCTTGGTAACCGATATCGATCCGGATATTCAGGTGAAAAATGCGATGAACAGAATTAACGCAGCAGATAGAGAAAAAACCGTTGCGGAATTTGAAGCTGAAGCATCAAGAATTAGAATTGTGGCTAAAGCCAAAGCTGAAGCAGAAAGTAAACGTTTACAAGGACAGGGTATTGCTGACCAAAGACGTGAAATTGCAAGAGGTCTGGTAGAAAGTGTAGACGTTTTAAATAAAGTGGGTATAAACTCTCAGGAAGCTTCGGCTTTGATCGTAGTTACGCAACATTATGATACGCTACAGGCTATTGGTGCAGACACTAATTCTAATTTGATTTTATTACCCAATTCTCCTCAAGCCGGAAGTGATATGCTCAATAACATGGTAGCTTCATTTTCTGCATCAAATCAAGTAGGTGAAATGATGAAGAAAAAGAGTAGAAAGTCAAAACCAAAAACAGATGAGCATTCCCCTTATCAATCTCCACAAGAGCCAGAGAATCCTGAAATAGAACTATAACAATGCTGGTTGTTTAAAAGAAAAAGAGGCTTAACTGCCTCTTTTTCTTTTAGATAACCAATTTTTTACAAATGGCACCGCCTTATTAAGTATAAAAGGAAGCGCCGTTGATACTATGGTTCCGTAAGGAATTGCAGAACTATACGTTCCTATTAAATCACTTACAATGTTTTGGGGTGTAAAGCTCTCTTTTGTTTTCTTAACACCAAAAACTAATTTTTGATAACTGATTTCCTTTTCAATCTTTAAGATTTCGAGCTCTCTTTCAATTTGAGCATATGAAGAATACGTTTTGGCTTCCATAATTTAGTCGTTAAAAAATATTTCTGAAAATCTTTCCATTATTGACCCTTCAACGATTTTGTCTTTAATTAAAAATAAAAAAGCTGTTACAATAAGGTAGACGCCACCGATTATTAAAAATCCTAACGGATAACTATCTAAATAATTACCTACTGCCAAAGCTCCCGCTATAGAACAAAATAACAAAACCATGCCAAAACACAAAAAAATCAATGTGAACTTAAGAATCATGGTGGTAGACTTCATTGCTACTTTAAAACCCCATAATTTATAATACGAGACATTGCTTTCTATGAAGGCTTGCACTTGTTCTTGAATATTTTCCGTATTTTCTTTTAATTCTTCAAAAGCCATATTTTTGTTTTTTAGTACCCATTACGAAAAGCAACTAATATTATTTTTGAAGTTTGGCATTTTTTTCTTTCAGTTCCGCCAATTTAGTTTCTAAAAAAGAAATCACATCTTCCGCTTTATGACTCACATTCGAAATCATATCTTCATAAGTATCTTGCAAATTATTTTTATCACAAGAAAATGTGCTTTTCAATTCATTTGATGCATTTTCGAATTTATGTTTTAAATCCTTTTTTGCATCATCATAACCATCTTTAAATTTTTCTCTTGTTCTGGAACCTTTATCAGGAGCAAACAAAATTCCTATTCCAGCTCCAATGGCTGCACCTGTTAATAGAGCGATTAATGTATTCCCTGCGTTGTTCGCCATGATATTCAATTTTTGATTGTTAATAATCTAAAATTACGGATTTTATTAACATATTGCTGTTAACAAGCAGTTAATTTATTTTAAACAAGGCTAAAAAGCGAAATAAAACACGCTGTTGAAACAAATTTACATCAAGCATATACAAACTCGTAAAACTAAAAAAAAGGCTTTAAATTTAATTTATTTATGTCTTTTTTAATTGATAAATTTTATAATAAACTAAATTTTAATAGAAATTGACAATAATAAAAAAAGCGCCTTATAAAAGCGCTTTTCATTGTTTATATCTATACTTAATATTATGCTTAAAATTTTAGGCTATTTAATACTTCCAATACTTTTTCATTTTTTTCATTCGCTGTCAATTCTGAAAGTTGTGATTCGAAAAGAGTAAAATTATTCAAATCATTTTGTAAATTCTGAATAGCTAAAATTCTAACGGCAGCCATTTGACTTTTTAAAGACATGGCATATAATTTTGTCAATGATTCTTCTTCAATATCTTTTATTTGTACTTTATCCGAATGATGCAAAACCAAATTAGAGAACAACAATGAGTTATTATCATTCTTAATATTTTTGACTATAGTATGAATAATCAAACTGTAATTATCAATACTTTTTATGTTGGCAACAATGCTCTTTAAAACCAAATTAGCATTGTTGTCGTCTTTTTCTTTTACATATTTATTGATCTCTTTCTGGGTATTCATCAATAAATTTTCTTCTTTCTTGCCTTTTTCTTCCCAAGCATCTTTCAATCCAACAGTTTTATTAAAGACAATTTTTCCTTCAGTTGTATCATTATCAACATTGAAATAACCCAAACGTTGAAATTGGAATTTTTCTCCCGATTTTACCGCTGCTAGACTTGGCTCAACAAATCCTTTTACAATTTGCAAAGAATCAGGATTCATAAACTCCAAGAAATTCTTCTCTTTATGACTGTCCGGAGCTTCATCAATAAATAAACGATCATACAAACGAACTTCAGTTTCTAAAGCATGTTTTATAGAAACCCAATGCAGGGTACCGGCCACTTTTCTTTGACTGGCTTCACTCCCACTTCCGCTTCGGCTGTCTTCATCATAAGACACATGAATTTCAATAATATTTCCAACGGAATCTTTTATAACACTTTCTCCTTTAATAATATAGGCATTTTTAAGACGCACTTCTCTTCCTAGACTTAATCGGAAAAATTTAGATGGAGCTTCTTCTAAAAAGTCTTCTCTTTCAATAAATAATTCTTTTGAAAAAGGTACTTTTCTGAAACCAGCACTTTCATCTTCTTGATTATTTTCGGCTTCTAACCATTCTTCTTTACTTTCAGGATAATTTGTAATCACCAATTTAATGGGATCCAAAACTGCCATAACTCTTGGCGCTGTCTTGTTTAAATCCTCCCGTAAGCAGAACTCTAAAAGTGAAAAATCTATAATATTTTCTCTTTTGGCAACACCTATAATATCACAAAACTTACGAATAGAATTCGCAGTATATCCTCTTCTTCTTAACCCGGAAATTGTAGGCATTCTTGGGTCGTCCCATCCATTTACAATATTCTCTTGAACCAATTGCAAGAGTTTTCGTTTACTCATCACCGTGTAATTCAAGTTTAATCGAGCAAATTCGTATTGGTGTGGTCTCACTTTATCTGAATCATAAATCTGTTCTAAAAACCAATCGTATAATTCACGGTGCATTACAAACTCTAATGTACAAATCGAATGTGAAATTTGTTCGATATAATCACTTTCCCCGTGCGCATAATCATACATTGGATAAATATTCCAATCATTTCCTGTTCTGTGATGATGACGGTGTAAAATACGGTACATCAAAGGATCACGCATAAGCATGTTCTTCGAAGCCATATCAATTTTAGCACGTAAAACATGACTTCCTTCTGGGAAATCCCCATTTTTCATTCCTTCAAATAAAGCTAGATTTTCTGCAACAGAACGGTTTCTAAAAGGTCCATCAACTCCAGATTGTGTCGGCGTTCCTTTTTGAGCAGCCATATCTTCCGAAGACTGACTGTCTATATAGGCTTTTCCATTCTTAATCATGGCAACCGCCCATTGGTATAACTGTTGAAAATAATCAGAAGAATACAATTCTTCTGTCCAATTAAATCCCAACCATTTCAAATCTTCTTTGATCGCATCTACATATTCCTGTTCCTCTTTAGCAGGATTCGTATCATCAAAACGTAAATTAACTGGTGCATTGTACTTTAGTCCCAAACCAAAATTCAAGCAAATAGATTTAGCGTGACCAATGTGTAAATACCCATTAGGCTCCGGTGGAAAACGAAAACGTAATTTATCTTGCGGAAAACCATTCGCTAAACTGTCTTCAATGATTTGTTCTATAAAATGGAGTGATTTTTCTTCGGTTGACATTTTTTTGTTTAATTTTAGCAAAGATAAAAAATAGATTTTAGATAAATAGACTTAATAAATATAGATATTAAATCTTCACGGATTGTAAAATAGTATTTATCTAACACTACAACAGTAAAAAAATGGGATTTATAAAACTAAAAAATATCAGAACCTACTCCTACCATGGTTGCCTGATTGAAGAAGGAAAAATTGGTTCTGATTATTCAGTTGATTTAAAAGTAGAAACAGATTTAAGAAGATCATCAATTACTGATAATCTTGTTGACACGGTTGATTATGTGCTTTTGAATCAAATAGTCGTTGAAGAAATGGCTATCAGAGCGAACTTATTAGAACATGTTGCACAACGCATTATCACTAGAATTTTGAAAGAAGTTCCAGAAATTTCAAGAGTTATTTTAGGTGTTTCAAAATTAAATCCACCTATTGGTGGTGACGTCGAAGCAGTTACAATAGAAATGGAAGAATACAGAAGTTAATTTAAAAGCTTTCAAAAAAATTAAAAAAATCTTTTTTGAAATTTTTAAACTTTAAACTTTTAAACTATAAACTTTTTAAGTACTTTTGCCATCCGTTCAACTACGGCGTCGTGGCCGAGCGGCTAGGCTGGGCTCTGCAAAAGCTCCTACTCCGGTTCGAATCCGGACGATGCCTCAAAAACCTTCAAAGCAATTTGGAGGTTTTTTTTTATCCAATTTTTAAGAAAAATACCCGTTAAATATCAAACTACTATACTATTTTTCTCAAGCTTAAGTGCACTTGTATTCCTATAAATACTAAGAATTACAAACCCTGTAAGGAATAAAATATTATTTAAAATCATATAATTATTCTATTCTTACACTGGAAAAAGTATTATTTTATATAATCTTACTATAGCAAAAAGCCTTGATTCTATTAATTTAGAATCAAGGCTTTTTACTTTTTGATAAAGAAAATTATCATTATACTCTTTTAATTATCAATATTTTCAAATGCATTTTTCACCATTTCTTTTTCCTTCGGAAACCATCCTTGTGTTATTAAAACCATTCCAAAAATCATCATCACAATACTGATTCCTTTCTTTATTTTAAGAATATTATTTGGTGTTAATTTTGTCTTTAATTGTTTGGCTAATACTATTTTAATACAATCAATAAGTAAATAAGATACTATTACACTAATAAAAAAAGTGGTCATTCTGGACGTTTGCATTTCTAATTTTGGTCCTACAGAAATAATGATCGCTAACCAAAAGCCAAGAACTCCAATATTGATAATATTTAATAAAAATCCTTTAAAAAAAAGACTTCCATAGTTCTTTCTTATAATCTCATTATCTATTGCTTCAGTGTTTATTTTCTCTTCTTTTTTTAATCTTACAAAAGAAATTATACCGTAAACTAACATCAATATTCCGCCAAAAATAAAAAGAGCTGGCTTGTCTTTTAAACTTTGAATTAATCTATAACTTCCTAAATATGCAATTCCAATAAAAACAATATCCCCTAAAACAACTCCCAAATCAAAAACTAATGCTGCCCTAAAACCTTTTATAATACTAGTTTCAAGTAATATAAAAAAAACGGGACCAACCATAAAACTTAAAAAAATTCCCCAAGGAATACCGGACAGAATATCGTTTATCATTAAAATTTAAAGTTTATCAAATATAGAATTGCAAAACTATTATTTTTCTATGATTGTACCACCAATGAAAACTTCTTTATTAATTTGTTTTGGTTTTCCATAAATATAAATCGATCCGCCAGCTTTAACTTTCGCGTCTACTAATGCTGTAGCATAGATTTCTGCTTTTCCTCCCGCAGCAACGCTTATTGAAGTTTGTGAAGTATGTAAATCAGCTGCTTTTAAAATTCCTCCGGAAGTAATAAGTACATCCTGATTTAATGCCTTTCCTGATAATTCAATTATCCCTCCTGCATTCGCTTTTACATTCACTTTATCAACATCTATAGTAATGTTTATTTCTGATCCTGCTTTCGCATTCAAATCCAGTATGGTTTGTTTGAATGTTGCATCTGCTGAAATATAACTTCCTTCGTTTGCAACGATACCTTCAATATTTTTAAAATACAATTTTACAATAATATTATTTCCTGATAATAATTGTGGAAACGGCATTCTTATCTTTAATTCTCCATTTTTATTTACTGTTTCCACTTCATCCGCTCTATCACCTGTTATAACAACTTTATTTTCCGAGGATGATATTAATTTTACATTGATTTTATCAAATACTTTCAATTGATCAAAATCACCTAAGTTTCTGGTTACCTGGGAAATTGTTATTTGGCTTACTAATACAAAAGCAATAATCACTAATTTTTTCATCTTTTTTTACCTTAATTGTTCTTCAATTCTTCTTATAAAATTAAAATCCAGTTGTTTTTTAACTAAATCAGCATTTTTTACTTTAACGTAAATTTCATCTCCTAATTGTAATAGTTTACCTGAAGTTGCGCCAGTCAGTGCATATTGTTTTTCGTCAAATGTGTAATAATCATCTTTTATGTCTCTTATTCTACACATTCCTTCACATTTATTCTCTATAATTTCCACATAAATTCCCCATTCCGTCACACCAGAAATTACACCTAAAAACTCCTGATCCTGATGATCTTGCATGTATTTTACCTGCATGTATTTGATAGAATCCCGTTCCGCATTTGTAGCTAAACCTTCCATTGTGGAAGAATGTAAACACTTCGTTTCATAGGTTTCTTCATCCACTGATTTTCCTCCATCCAAATAATGCTGCAACAATCGGTGCACCATTACATCAGGATATCGTCGAATTGGTGATGTAAAATGAGAATAATAATCAAATGCTAAACCATAATGTCCAATATTATCAGTAGAATACTTCGCCTTACTCATACTTCTAATCGCCAGCGTATCAATTAAATTTTGCTCTTTTTTACCATTTACCTCTTCCATCAAAGCATTCAATGATTTAGAAATATCACCTTTATTGCGAAAATCAATTTTATAGCCAAACTTTGCAATCACCGTTTGCATGGCAATTAATTTATCTTCATTGGGTTCATCGTGGATTCTGTAAATGAATGTTTTCTTTTGTTTTCCAATGAATTCTGCCACTTTTTTATTAGCCAAAAGCATAAATTCTTCAATCAGATGATTAGCATCTTTTGATATTTTAAAATAAACGCCCTGCGGCTCACCATTTTGATCTAAATTGAATTTTACTTCTACTTTATCAAAAGAAATTGCTCCATCGGCCATTCTTCTTTTTCTAAAAATTTTAGCTAATTCATCCAGTTTTAAAGTAGCTGACACAATTTCTTTTGAAACCTGATACGAACTTCCAGTGATTGAAATTTCTTCTGGAATAATATCATCTTTAGTCTCTATGATATATTGCGCTTCTTCATAAGAAAATCGCTGGTCTGAAAAAATTACTGTTCTGCCAAACCATTGATTGACCACTTGTGATTTTTCAGTAATTTCGAATATGGCTGAAAAGGTATATTTTTCTTCATTTGGCCGTAACGAACAGGCAAAATTTGATAACACTTCCGGTAACATTGGTACTACCCTATCCACTAAATAAACAGAAGTAGCTCTTTGAAACGCCTCGTCATCCAAGATTGTTCCTTCTTCAAGATAATACGAAACATCAGCAATATGAATACCAATTTCGTAATTACCATTTTCTAATTTTTTAAATGATAGTGCATCGTCAAAATCTTTTGCATCTTTGGGATCAATCGTAAAAGTCAACGTATCGCGCATATCACGACGTTTAGCAATTTCACTTGCTTCTATTGATGTATCTATTTTTTGAGCATATGTTTCAACTTCAATAGGAAATTCTGCCGGTAAACCGTACTCCGCAAGAATAGCATGGATCTCCGTATCATGTTCTCCTGGTTTCCCTAAAACCTTAATTACTTTTCCGAAAGGGCTATCTGCTCTGTCTGGCCAATCTTCAATATGAACCAACACCACGTCACCTTGCTCTGCTTCTCCTATTTTATCTTTTGGAATAAAAATATCCGTGTACATTTTCGGATTGGCAGTAGAAACAAAAGAGAAATTTTTCTGGATATCAATTACACCAACAAAATCAGTTTTATTTCTTTCAATTACTTCAATCACTTCTCCTTCAGGCCTTTTCCCTTTTCTTCGATTGTAAACATATACTTTTACAATATCTTTATCTAAAGCATGATTTAAATTATTTGTAGGAATGAAGACATCTTCTTCTAAATCTGCACAAACAAAATAAGCTGTTTTACGACCAGTCATATCAATCTTACCTTCGTAATAGTCTTTGCTAACCGCTTTTACTAAATATTTTCCAGGTTCCGATTCTATAATTTTATCCTGAGAAGCCAGAATCTTCAAATCTTTTATAATTTGATTTCTACTTTGGGTATCATCTAGTTCCAGCTTTGCACCTATTTGTTTATAATTGAATGCTTTATTAGCACTTTGCGACAATATTTTTAATATTTTATCAGAGAAATCTTTCTCTTTTTTGATCGGCTTTCTTAATCTTTTACTCATACATCTTTTCTTATAGCGCATAAAATTACGAAATAGTTAATCGTTATCAATAACACGGTTGGCAGTTTTAAAGAAAATATAACTTTACATAATAGTTGTATCTTTATAAAAACAATTAAAATGGAAGATTTTCAAACAATTGCAATTTTTAATTATTCGTATGAAATTGTAGTTCTGAAGCATATTTTAGATCAGGAAGGAATTTCTTATTATTTTGAAAACGAAATGACTTTATCCGTAGCTCCATTTTATTCAACAGCCTTAGGCGGAATTAAATTAAAAGTACATCTAAACGATTTTGAAAAGGTTCGAGAGATTTTAGATAATTTGAATAACAATCTAACCATTGTTTAATTCAATTTAAAAATTTTATTTTTCAAAGTTGTCAACATATATTAATATAAACAAAAAGAAAAATTAAATTTAAATTATTTTTTGGTTGTTATTATAGCTTGTTAATAGCTACAATAAATTTATTTTAAAAGGTGTTGAAATGAAGTTTAAAGTTGTTATACCGACTTATTAACAATAGTATTTTAAGGTAAAGGATTAGTTTTAAAGTGTTTTTGATTTTTAATTAACAATGGTTAATAATTGAAATAGAATTGATTTTGTAAATAAGTACTTTTTGAAATTTTGTTAATAAACTACTTTTTTATAATGATAACTATTCTAAAAATTCAACAAACAAAATTTGGATTTCTAATGTGGGTTTTGGATTACTTATTTTTTCGTTAGAACCAAAAAAAACTTCTAATATTCTATCTAAAGTTATAAACACTTATTGTTAATTTAAAGTTAACTGAATATCAAGCAATTGCATTTCGCTATTAACAATGTAAAAAATTAACATTTTAAATGTAAAATTAACATTGATAGACAGCTTGTTAAGGTTTAATAGAATTGTTAATAAAGCCTAATCAAGTAGCAATGTAGCAGTTATAGTATCTACAATTTTACGCTAATTTTTAATGATTTATTGGAGATGAATTAATCTATTGAAGAAACTGATATTTAAATTGAATAAAACTAAATTTCTTTATTTAAATTTGCACGACACAACTTAACACATTAAAAATGAAAATCTCCATAGGAAATGATCACGCTGGTCCAGAATACAAAAAGGCAATTGTTGAAATGCTTAAAGCAAGAGGATATGAAGTAACTAATTACGGAACTGATTCTGCAGATAGTGTAGATTATCCTGATTTTGGGCGTCCGGTTGCAATAGATGTTTCTGAAGGAAAGGCTGATTTTGGAATTGTTATTTGCGGAAGCGGTAATGGAATTTCAATGACAGTAAATAAACAATCTAAAGTACGTGCTGCTTTATGCTGGATGAAAGAAATTGCAGTATTGGCCCGTCAGCATAATAATGCTAATATCATCAGTATTCCTGCTCGTTACACTTCAATTCCACAAGCAGTAGAAATGGTCGAAGCTTTCCTGGATACCAAATTTGAAGGGGGTAGACATCAGACAAGAGTAGATAAAATTAACTGTTAGTAACTATTTTTATAAAAATAAAAGAACCCAGTAACAATTAAGATCTGAATAATCAAAATTCTGTAAAACTTAAAAAGATAGTATTTTTTAGAAGTTTTATGTCTAAAAGCATACATGGCTAGCGCCGAACCAATTGTGCCGCCAAAAGCAGCAACTGTTAAAAGGGTTTCTTCGGAAATCCTTTTTTTATTAGCAATTGCTAATCGCTTATCATAGGCAGTTATTATAAAAGCGAAAATATTCAAGATTAAAAAACTATATAATAAAGTCATAATTGCTATAAAATTTAAGTTTAAAGCTATTATTTTAGCTAAAAAAATAAGTAGACGATTTCATTTTTTCTAATTACACATTTTTCGGATTAACCCATTTAAAATTATCTAATTACAGAATGACTAATATACAATTTATAGCTACAGCTGTTACAACAGCCGCAATTAATATTCAGAATACAGTTCAATTATTACAAGAGGACTGTACAATTCCATTTATTTCTCGCTATCGAAAAGATAAAACAGGGAACCTTGATGAAGTGGTAATTGAGCAAATCGCAAAGCTTCAAAAAGAATATGAAGTGCTTGTAAAACGTAAAGAAGCAATTTTAAAATCGATTGAGGAGCAAAATGCACTTTCACCGGATCTAGAAAAAAAAATCCGACAAAGCTTTGATTTGCAGGAACTCGAAGATTTTTATTTACCCTTTAAAAAGAAGAAAAAAACCAAAGCCGATGTCGCTCGTGAAAACGGATTGGAACCTTTGGCGAAAATAATTATGGCACAAAATAATGATGATGTCGATTTTATTTCAACACAATATTTGAATGAAAATGTAAGTAATGAAGAAGCGGCGCTACAAGGAGCCAGAGACATTATTGCAGAATGGATTAATGAAAACATTTATGTTAGAAAACAACTCAGAAGATTGTATCAGCGTAAAGCTACAATTACTACAAAGGTTGTAAAGAGCAAAAAAGAGGATGAAAAAGCACAAAAATTCGATCAATATTTTGATTGGTCTGAACCTTTAAGCAAAACTCCACCACATCGACTATTAGCTATGCTTCGTGCCGAGAATGAAGGTTTTGTGAAAACGAAAATAGAAGTTGATACCAATGAGGTGTATGATATTATTGATGAATTAATATTAAAAAGTCAAAATAGTACAACATCACATGTACAATTAGCAATTGAAGATAGTTACAAGAGATTATTGAATCCGGCGATTTCTAATGAAGCTTTACAGGAAGCTAAAGCTAAGGCTGACGCCAATTCTATTCAGGTTTTTGCTAATAATTTAGGACAATTGTTATTGGCGCCTCCGTTGGGTGAAAAACGAATTTTAGCAATAGACCCAGGATTTAGAAGTGGTTGTAAAGTGGTGTGTCTGGATGAAAAAGGCGATTTGCTATACAATGAAACTATTTATCCGCATGCGCCTCAAAAAGAGGAAGCCATGGCAATGAAAAAAATCCGTTCGATGGTGAATTCCTATAAAATTGATGCAATTTCTATAGGAAACGGTACAGCATCACGTGAAACAGAATTCTTTATCAAGAAAATTGCTTTTGATAAACCGGTTCAGGTTTTTATAGTTTCCGAAGCTGGAGCATCGGTTTATTCCGCATCAAAAATTGCTAGAGATGAATTTCCTAATTATGATGTGACGGTCCGTGGTTCGGTTTCTATTGGGCGAAGATTAAGTGATCCATTGGCGGAATTGGTTAAAATTGATCCGAAAGCCATTGGTGTAGGCCAATACCAACATGACGTGGACCAAAACAAGTTAAAAGAAGAATTAGACAGTACAGTGATTCGTTGCGTTAATTCGGTTGGAGTCAATATCAACACGGCAAGTAAGCATTTATTAAGTTATGTAAGTGGAATAGGAGAGAAGCTGGCCGAAAATATTGTACAATACCGTTCTGAAAACGGTCCTTTTCAAGACAGAAAACAACTTAAAAAAGTGCCGCGTTTGGGTGAAAAAGCATACCAGCAAGGCGTTGCTTTTATTCGAATTTCGAATGCAAAAAATCCTTTGGATAATTCGGCAGTTCATCCGGAAGCTTATGGAATTGTAGAGAAAATGGCAAAAGATTTAAAATTGACAGTGAATGATCTGATTGCTAATAAAGAAAAAACAGCTTTAATAAAACCAGAAAATTACATTACGCTGGAAATAGGTTTGTTAGGATTGAAAGATATTATAAAAGAATTGGAAAAGCCTGGATTAGACCCACGAAAATCAGCAAAAATTTTTGAATTTGACCCTAATGTAAAAACGATTAAAGACGTAAAAACGGGAATGGTTTTACCAGGAATTGTAAATAACATTACTAACTTTGGTTGTTTTGTCGATATTGGAGTAAAAGAAAGCGGTTTGGTTCATATTTCCCAGCTCAAAGCAGGCTTTGTGAGTGATGTAAATGAAGTGGTGAAATTACACCAACACGTTCAGGTCAAAGTCACTGAAGTTGATGAGGACAGAAAGCGTATTCAGTTAAGTATGATTTTGTAATAGTCAGATAAAATAAAAATCCAAATCCCATAAGTATACTTATAGAATTTGGATTTTTTTATTTTGAATTATATAAAAGAGATTACTCTTTTGTTTCTTCTTTTTTATCAGCTGGCTGATTGTCTTTGGCAGCGTTTTTGAATTCTTTAATTCCACTTCCTAAGCCTTTCATTAATTCTGGAATTTTTTTACCTCCAAAAAGTAATAAAACAATCGCCAATATAACAAGGATTTCTGTAACACCTAATCTTCCCATGATTGAATAATTTATTGCCGTAGCAAATTTGTAATAAATCTTAAGGACAAAGGTATATAGAATTAGTTAATAGGAACTCATTTTAATTCATTTATTTGGTTTCAAAAGCGTTAAAAATTTATTAAAAATAATTTTAGGTTAAGAATAGCGGCACAAAAGCAACTGAATACAATCAATGACAATAATTGTTATATTTGTTGAATAATAAAAAAAGATGTCTAAAAAACGACAAAAACGGCGTAAACTTAAAGAAAACCTCTTCAATAAAAGACGGTTAATAATTTTAAACGAAGATACTTTTGAGGAAACTTTTTCTTTAAAACTTACTTTGATGAATGTCTTTGTATTTGCTTCTTTGAGCACAATAATTATTATAACTATTACTACTTTTATCATTGCTTTTACCCCTTTACGTGAATTTATTCCGGGATATTCTTCTTCTAAACTTAAAAGAGATGCAACGCAATTGGCTTTAAAAGCAGATTCTTTGTCTTATGCTTTAAAAAAAAATGAAGCTTATATTAAATCAATTCAAAAAGTATTGACAGGAGAATTGGATTACGCAAAATTCAATAAAGATTCCATTCTTGAATCTGCCGAGGAAGTTCAACCTCCAATGAATTTATCTGCTTCAAAAAAGGAGTTAGAATTAAGAGAACAGGTAGCCAAAGAAGAAAAAGAAAAGACTTCTAAAAAATCAAAGTAAAAATTCACATTCCTTTATATCTTTATAAAGAACAAATCTATAAAATGTCAATAAAATCAGTTGCAGCAAAACTATTTGCAGTTAAAATTTATAAAAAAACTCAGGCTTGGGCCAGTAATCCTGTGGAAACCCAAAACAAAGTTTTACGAGAATTAATCAAAGAGGCTAAGGGAACGCAATTTGGTATTGATCATCATTTTGATAGCATTAAATCAAGTACTGATTTTGCCAATCAGGTTCCAGTTCGGGATTATGAAGCGTTGAAACCCTATGTTGATAGGGTTGTAAAAGGGGAGGAAAATATTCTTTGGAAAGGGAAACCATTGTATTTTGCAAAAACATCAGGAACCACTTCCGGAGCTAAATATATCCCATTGACTAAGGAATCGATGCCTTTTCATATTGAAGCGGCTCGGAATGCGATTCTGCATTATATTCATGAAACCGGAAAAGCAGATTTTATTGATGGAAAAATGATTTTCCTTCAGGGAAGTCCTATTCTGGAAGAAAAGTACGGTATAAAACTGGGTAGATTATCTGGAATTGTAGCGCATTTTGTTCCAAAATATTTGCAAAAAAACAGAATGCCTTCTTGGGAAACCAATTGTATAGAAGATTGGGAAACTAAAGTAAATGCTATTGTCGCAGAAACATTCAGCAAAAACATGACGGTCATTTCAGGAATTCCATCCTGGGTGCAAATGTATTTTGAAAAATTACAGCAAAAAGGAGGGAAGCCAGTTGGCGAAATATTCAAAAACTTTAATTTGTTTATTTACGGTGGCGTTAATTATGAACCGTATCGCGCCAAATTCGAAAATTTGATTGGTCGAAAAGTGGACAGCATTGAGTTATTTCCTGCTTCGGAAGGTTTTTTTGCCTATCAGGATTCCCAGAAAGAACGCGGGATGTTATTACTTTTGAATTCTGGAATTTTCTATGAATTTATAAAATCAGACGAATTCTACAATGAAAAACCAAGACGTTATACCATTGGCGAAGTAGAATTAAACATAAATTATGTTTTAATTATTTCTACCAATGCAGGACTTTGGGGTTATAATATTGGTGACACAGTTCAGTTTACGTCATTGAAACCGTATCGTGTGATTGTTTCGGGAAGAATCAAACATTACATTTCAGCCTTTGGAGAACATGTCATTGGAAAAGAAGTGGAAAGTGCATTACAGGAAGCGATAATTGGAACTACTATTCGAATAAATGAATTTACTGTTGCGCCACAAATCACACCAACGGAAGGATTGCCTTATCACGAATGGTTCATTGAATTTGAAAATGAGCCGGAAGACATCGTAACTTTTGCCGAAGCGATAGACAATGCCATGCGAAAACAAAATGTATATTATGATGATTTGATTGTTGGACATGTATTGCAAAAAGTGGTTATCACCAAAGTGGCTAGAAACGGTTTTCAGGATTATATGAAATCAATAGGTAAACTGGGCGGGCAAAATAAAATTCCAAGACTTTCTAACGATAGAACCATTGTGGATTTATTAAACAAAAAATAAAAAGTTTACATTTGAGTTTTAGAAAATACTAATAATGAAAGAGACTAAAAATATATCGAGATCCAGAGCTCAGGAATCATCCGCAGCCATTGAAAAAATGTACATCACAATGCGCCATTTGTTCAATAGAGGATTTTATAAGCCGATGGGTGTCTCAGGGGATACTTTGAGAGAAGCTTTATTGACTTTGCGGCCAGAAATTTATGGTAATATTGGTGAGGAAAAAGTGGAGTTAAACGGTCTTTTGTATGTTATAGAACGTCTTCCAATAGGAATTGAAGAATGTAGATTCATCAACTTAACTTCGGATGAAGGGTATTCTAAATCCCATTTTCAGGCTATTGTTCCACCAAAAAGACGCCGTAATTGTTATCGAATTGACGAGGAGCAAATGAATGTTGAAATTACCCGCGGACGTTCTGATATTTATGATATTTTGACGCATTTGACGTTTGTTTTTATTGAATCACATAAAATAAGAAACAGAGTTTTGCTGGATGATGCAGGTGAAGTTTCACGGGATTGGTTCAAACTGGAACAAGCAGTTTCTCAAAATAAAAAATTGACTCTTGTAGAAAAAGAGAAAGCGATTTCACATGCTTCAAATATTCTTGGCAGAACATTTGAGGAAGTTTTAGATATATATGATGCCTTTGGATCGGTAACTTCTCCAGATCGTTTCTTGCATGTTATATTTTGGTTGGGGAAATTAGCGATGGAAGAAGTTGTTGAGAACAATAAAAGAACCATTACGTTTAGTCCTATTTTAAGAGAACGTTTGGGACATCACATTCATGGTGAAATTTGGGCTACCAATATCAAGGAGGTCTTGAAAGAAAATCAACTTTTAGAGCGTCCAATTCATGTTATTAGTGCCAATATGCATAGTGTTATGAACTCTATTTTTGCAACACCAGCTTTAAAAAAGAAGTTTAAGGACAAGTCAGATTTCTTTATATATGAAGAATTAAGCAGATCTGGTGCTTACGATGTTCGCAATCAAGTGGAAGATGTTGCCTTGAAATACGGAATGATTTCGTTGCCAGATTCTTCAGGAACTAATATTGACGTACAAATTTTTGATACAGCCAAGATTGATTGGGCAAAAACATCTTTTCCAAAAGCAAATACAGGAGATAAAAAACCAGTGTTAATTGTTATGGATTATGCTTTTGGCGAACAAGCGTATGAAACAATAGATGAATTATTAAAACCCTATAAAAAAGAGACATTATTGAATGTCGAATCGGTTTCCATCATGGGAAAAGCGGGAATCCTGGAAGGCGGAAAAGGAGACATCATGATTCCGAATGCGCACATCAATGAGGGAACAGCAGACAATTATTTTTTCCATAATGAATTATCGGCAGAGATGTTTGAAGGGAACGATATTGCGGTTTTTGCCGGACCAATGGTTACTGTACTGGGAACATCGCTGCAAAATCGGGATTTATTAAAATTCTTTCATGAATCAACCTGGAGCGTTATTGGTTTGGAAATGGAAGGCTCTTATTATCAAAAAGCAATTCAATCCGCATCAAAAATCAGAAAAAGTGTTCCTTTGGATATTAAAGTGAGATATGCTTATTATGCTTCGGATAATCCATTGGAAACGGGAAGTACATTGGCTTCTGGCGGACTTGGGACAACAGGTGTAAAACCGACGTATTTGATTACCATTAAGATATTGGAAC
Organism: Flavobacterium rhamnosi; assembly: GCF_048286515.1. Taxonomy (NCBI): domain Bacteria; kingdom Pseudomonadati; phylum Bacteroidota; class Flavobacteriia; order Flavobacteriales; family Flavobacteriaceae; genus Flavobacterium; species Flavobacterium rhamnosi. Next base: position 278,575 of record NZ_JBLVPS010000003.1, read on the forward strand.
AAATTTTCAACGCAAAATAAGACAGTAGAATGAATAAAAATGACCCCCGTAACCTAGAGGATCAGGAGATTGATTTATCGCAAATTTCTAAGAAAATTAAAAATCTTTTTCAAAGATTTAATACATTTTTATTCAGATGCATTCAGTTTTTTGTAAAAAATGTGATTGCAGTATCTATTTTATTGATCGTTGGACTCGGTTTAGGAATTTTTTTGGACCAAACGCAAAAAACCTATGATGATCATATTATAGTTGCGCCAAATTTTAAATCAACAGATTATTTATATTCAAAAATTGATTTACTGGCGGCAAAAATTGCAGAAAAGGACACCATTTTTTTTAAATCAATAGGTATTCAAAATTCTAAAGAAATCAATAAAATTACAATTGAGCCTATTGTGGATGTATATAAGTTTGTAAACAATAATGGATTAAATCTAGAATTGTTGCAATTAATGGCAGAAAATGGGGACTTGAAATCAGTGGTTAAAGAAACCACCACAAGTAAAAACTATAATTTTCACACCATTATTGTTTCTACAAAAAAGATAACAAGCCAAAAAAATATGGTTCAGCCCATATTGAATTATTTGAATACGAGTCCTTATTTTGATAAAGTTCAAAAAATATCGATAAGTAATATTCAGCAAAAAATAAAAGTTAAAGAAGGGATTATAGGTCAAATAGATGGAATATTAAATGAGTATTCAAGTTCTAATGGCAATCGTCAAAAAAGTGACAAACTCATTTATTACAATGAAAACATTCAATTAAATGATATTATTAAAACGAAAGATTCCTTAACGAAGGATATTGGAACATTGAAAATACAGTTATTTAATTCAGATAAAATAGTAAAAGACTGTACGGTCATAATGAATATAAAAAACACTAAATCTATAAATGGCAAGCTTAAGTTTGTATTGCCGACGGCTTTAATTATTGGATTTATTTTTATCAGTTTTTTCATTTCTTTTTATAGAAAACAATCATTGAAGGCACAACAAAACAGTACAGATTAGTTTAAATAAATATTTGTAAGCACCACTAATTTTAACAAGATAGCAAATCGAGCGTTATTTTATTTGACGAAAATAGAATAAATTATTAGAAATTAATATGTTTAAATTCACGAACTATCTTCAAAAAATTAAAAATAGCCCATTTATTCGACAAAGTTTAAACACATTAATTTTGAGAGTTTTTGGAGTACTACTATTGTTTGGATTTACTTTATTTCTGACAAATAATTTTAGCCCAAAGAGTGTTGGACAATATGATTTTGTCCGATCTTTTCTGCTGGTAATAGGCAGTATCTGCTTATTAGGTTGCGACCAGTCCATTTTATATTTTAGAGGAAAATTAAAAGGCACCAATGCTTTATATGCCTTAAAAGGGATTTATAAAAAAAGTGTTGGACTATTATTTTCAATGTCAATGATTTTATTTTTGGTCGTTTTTTGTACTAACAAAGATTATGTTAATACTTTTTTTTCTGATCAGGGTCTTCATTCGATTCTTTTAAAATCATCTGGAATATTGTTTTTTTCTGCTTTAACTACATTAAATATTGAGGTTTTTCGAGCATTGGATCGTTTGTATGTTGCGGAACTCTTCAGAAATACCATAAAGCATATTCCTTTAATTCTAGGAGCAATTTTATTGGTTTACATCAAAAAAGAAATTTATTTAGTTGATGCTTTTTTAATTGGTTTTGTGATTCTTGCGATTATCACTACAATTTTAGTTTTTAATTACTTCGGCAAAGTAAAAACGAATACTGTAAATGAGCCTGTTACTTATAAAGAAATAGTTGTTAAATCTTATCCTATTGCTATAAGCGGTATGGCTTTGTTTTTATTGATGAGTTTTGATATTATGTTTCTGAAAAAATACAGAGATGATGAAACAGTCGCTTTTTATTCATTGGCAGTAAAATTAATGACAATTTTGTCAATGGTAATCGTTACGGTTAATATTACGGCTTCTACAAAAATAGCAGAATACTTTTCGATTAAAAATAATGGAGAATTGAATAAAATAGTAAAAAATAGTTCTCGATTAATTTTTATTTTAACATTGCCTGCGGTCGTACTAATATGTGTTTTTTCAGAATATATTTTGAGTTTTTTTGGTAGCGATTATCTGGCAGCTAAAGACGCATTACTTATTTTGATAATAGGTCAGGGAATTTGCTCTGTTTTTGGATCGGCATCCGTTTATTTAAATATGACGGGAAGGCAACATCTTTTCCAAGTAATACTAGTTGTTGCCGTATTCATTAATTTTGTTTTAAACGGGCTTTTAATACCCCAATACGGAATGACGGGGGCGGCGGTTGCTTTTGTTGTAAGTTCATTTTTATGGAATTTCATTTCCGCAGCTATCATTTATTATAAAGACAAAGTGAAAGTTTATTTGAATTAGGTTTTTGAAAAAAAATAGCATACTAATTAATATACGAATGAAAATAGTTCAGATAATAGGCAATATGGGTTCTGGCGGAGCAGAAAAATTGCTTTTAGACCTATTGCCTTTGTATAGAAAAAAAGGGATTGAAGTGGATCTGCTCGTTTTGAATGATACTGAATATCCGTTTATGAAAGCGTTAAAAGAAACAGCTTGTTGCACAATTCATTCGCTAGGTTCGGGATCAATATACAATCCTATTCATGTTTTAAGGTTAATTCCTTTTTTAAGAAAATACGATATTGTTCAGGTCCATTTATTTCCTGCGCAATATTGGGTAGTAATTGCAAAAATAATTTCTTTTTCCAGGACTAAACTAATATTGACAGAGCATAACACCACCAGCCCTCGGATGAAAAACTATTTTATAAGTAAAATCGATAAATTTATGTATCGTTTTTATGACAAAGTGGTTTGCGTAAAAGAGGATGTTTATCAAATAATACAAGAATATACAGGTCAGTTAAAATCGAAATTTGTGGTAATTGAAAACGGTATTGATTTAGAAAAAATATATTCTGCTGTATTGTATTCTAAAAAAAGTATTTCGAAATCATTTGGATCAGAAGATATTTTATTAATTCAAGTAGCAAGGTTTAACAAACAAAAAGATCAGGAAACGGTTGTCAGGGCCTTGGAATATTTACCGGATAATGTAAAGTTACTATTGGTTGGTGATGGTGATTTAAAAAGAAAATGTGAGGATCTGGTTCAAGAACTTAAATTATCGGAGCGTGTTTTATTCTTAGGATTACGAATGGATGTACCTCAATTACTGAAAACGGTTGATATTTCAATTTTAAGTACCAATCATGAAGGATTTCCGTTGGCTGCATTAGAAGCAATGGCAGCGGGAAAACCATTAATCGCATCGGATGTTCCCGGTGTGTCAGATGTTGTTAAAGGTGCGGGTATTTTATTCGAGAAAGGAAATGCAAAAGAACTGGCCAGGCACATTGATAAATTGATAAATAATCCGGAATATTACCAGGAGATTATATCTTCTTGTAAAGAAAGGGTTAAGAAAAGCGACATACAGTCTATGGTGGATAAACAAATCCTATTGTATAAATCATTAGTTCAATAAAAAAACGAATGCAAATTTTAGTTAAGAAGAAAACAGCTTTTTTTGTGGGTTTGTTTATTGCAAATTTAGTTATTGCAATGGCAGCTTCTTTTCTTTTGCCTGGAAAATTTTTTTATGATGCAAAAACGATTGTTTTATATCAATACAATGAAATAGGAATTTCCGGAAGTTATTCTGCTGCAATTTTATTCTATAAATTCACAGGATTGAAATACCTGCCATACCCCTTAGTGGCGTTAGTACAATATCCAATTCTAATTTATCTTCTTTATAAAATAGGGATACCGGCCAATTTCCATAAAATAAATGTGAAAAACATTTTGGTTTATATTGGCTTTTTCATGATGGCCATTTTTATCTCAATGCCGTCAAAAGAATTTATAACTTTTATCTATTTGGCGATCGTACCTTTTGTCTTTCATTCTGCCAGAATAGCATCAAAATATAAGATCATCCTATCTTTGACAATAGTGGCTTTTTTTGGTGTCTTTTTCCGTTCCTACTTTTTGCTGATTCCAATCATAGCAATCGGAATGTATTTTATAACCTTAATTAATTTTCAAAATAAAGCACTTTCCTCTGTTTTTTATGGAGTGCTAATTGCCGTTTTTATATCCTTAAGTGTTGGCATAATAAAGGGCAAGTATTTATCAGAAAGTTCCCGTGATGTAGTCAATATAGGTAGAATAAATTCTAAAGATGCCAATTCGATAATTGTTTCACCCGTTAAAACGGACACCTGGTATGGAGAAACTGTTGGAATTGTATATGGATTCTTTTCAGTAAACCTCCCTTTGGAAGGCTTTAAACATATTTTTTCGCCGCAAATTATTGCTTTTGTAATTTGGCAAATTCTACTGTTTTATATTCTTTTTGTGCGGTTTTCTCGTTGTCTTATCGACCGAAGAAAGTACCGGTATTTACTTTGGACATTACTTATTTTGTTTTCTTATTTTATTGTTCAGGGTATTTTTGAACCGGATTTAGGTACAGCAACACGTCATAAAATAGGCGTTTTTCCTCTAATTTATTATGCTTTATATTATGAACATTTCAGAAAAGAACTTTGCTAAAATATTGAATGCCTTTCTATTTTTTATTGCAATTGCGATGATTTTCAGAAAACCATGTACTTGGTTAATTATTCTTTTTGTGGTGTTTAATTTATTCTTTGTAAAAAAATTAGTGTTTACTAAAACATCTTTGTTGCTGGGAGCAGCTATTTCCTCACCATTATTATTGGAGATATTGCTTTTCTGGAATAATGACTCTTATTTAATGGGCATAAAATCCATCGAAAAAAGTATTTCCTTACTTGTTTTTCCAATGTTTATTTTAGGTAATTTTCAGCGAATTAAATTTTTTAAAATTCTGCAATTCTATTCGTTTTTTACAACAATCATTATACTTTTCTTCTTTATCCGTTTTACGGTTATAGCTCCGGATTTAATCAATAAATATATAAACGGCATTGATTTATGGGAAATGGGTTATGAGTTTTCTAATAGCATCGGCATTCACGCACCGGCTCTAAACATGCATTTATCTTTTGTCGCGATTAGTAATCTTTACTTTGTTCTTAATGTCTTTCGCACAAGAAAAAGGGTACTAATTAAAATAGCCACCTTTATCATTTTTGCACTATCATTCTTCTTTGTTCTTTTTGTGAATACTAGAATGGCCTTGTTTAATATGCTAATTGGTTTTGTTTTAGTTTTTTTCTACGAAGTGATCCAAAAGTATAATTTTAGAAAGGTAGTTATAATTTCAGCTGTCGGATTGGTTTTATTGGGTAGTATCTTTTTGCTTTATGTCCAAAAAAACCCTTATATGAAAGAGAAATACGCATCGGTGACATTTGCTCATATGGATAAAGTAGGGAAACTCGACGCTATTGAAAATCCTGAAATAAAAGTATTTAATTCGTTTGTTACGCGAGTATCTATTTGGAAATCTGCTTGGGAAGTTGCACTAAAACACCTTCCTTTTGGAGCTGGTGCTTCTGACGGAAAACGGGAATTGCTAAATTATTATAAACAAACCAATCAACATTTTTTGGCAAAATATGCATTTCCAACTCACAATCAGTTTCTTGATTTCTTATTAAAATTTGGAATTTTAGGGCCAATAGTGGTTTTTTTGTACATTTTTTCCATTGGTTATTTAGGTTTTAGGGTAAAGAATGCGATTATTATTGCTTTCTTTTTTATTTTTTTTACTTCGAACCTTACCGATGATTTTCTGCTTCGTTTTGATGGAATTTCATTTAGTGGTTTGTGGTTTTCTATTTTTGGGAGCTATTGGCTGCAAGAGAAAATTATTGCTGATAAAGAGAAATTAGTTGTTTAAAATTTTTGCTTTTATCATATAAATGATAGCATCTTTCTATTGCTTTTTCTCCAAATATTTTTCTGGTCCTTTCGTCTTTGAGAATTTCAAAATAGCGATCGAGTTCAGCGATGTCATGGAAAAGAAAACCTGTTTCATTATGGAGTACCACATCTTTATTTCCAATTATGTTTGTTGCTAGAACAGGCTTTTTCATTGCCATAGCCTCTAATACAGCAATGGGTAATCCTTCCCAAAGCGAAGTTTGGATGTATATATCAATAGCATTTAACGCTCTCAAAGCATTATCTCTTTCCAGAAACCATCCGGTGATTCGGATATTTGGAGCAGTTATCTCATGTCTTAATTCGCCATCACCAATCCAAACAAAATTAAAATCAGGAAACTTTAGAGCAATAGCATTGAAAAGCTTCGGATTTCTTGCAAAAGTAATTCGTCCCACTATCCCAACTGTTAAGACATCATTTTTATATGCTGCAATCTTACTAGTAACATAGTCAACATTAATTCCGTTTCTGATTAAAGAAGATTTTCCTATTTTTTTTGCTATTTTATATTCGGTGTCTCCACAAGCAATTGTCTCGCCTCCAAATAGTTTCTGAAAGTTTTTTTCAATTTTCCAATATATTTTTTTATTCCAGTTGGAGATGTCAGTTCGAAGAAAGGAATAGCCATGAGGAGTGTAAAAAAGCTTCTTTTTTTTGAATAATAAAAAGCAGACAAACCTTCCCAGGACTCCTGCTTTTGAGGAATGGAGATGGATAACATCTGGATTTAGCCTCCGTAGTTCTTTAGCTAATTCTAGTGCTGATTTTAGATCTTTAATTGGAGAAAAATTCCTGACCATGCTTAATTCAATAAGCGAAACACCTTTTGAAAATTCTTCTTTTATTTTTTCCGAATCAACTTCTTTTCGGTTGCTACTGTAAATTATAGTGGTGTCGATGGACTTATTTATTTCATGATCTCCAAAAAAAAAGGATAAATCTTTGAAATAAGTATGAACTCCACCAGCTACCGCTTCGACAACATGAACAACTTTCAAAATAAGGATTTTTAGTTACACAAAAATATATAAAATAGAACTAGCAATACCTCTTTTTGGATGTTGAATATTTGTAGAGAATGAATTCTTTGGAAGTACATTAACAGATAGTGGTGCGGTTTAGATATAAAAAATTATTGAATCTATAGCAAGTAAAATACCATAGTTTACTCGATAATTTATACCTTGCAATCGTAAAATTGATTTATGAAAAGAATACTTATCACTGGGGCCGCTGGATTTTTAGGATCACATCTTTGTGACCGTTTTATTAAAGAAGGCTATTTCGTTATTGGAATGGATAATCTTATAACAGGAGATTTAAAAAATATAGAACATTTGTTCAAACTGGAGAATTTTGAATTTTATCACCATGATATTACCAAATTTGTTCATGTCCCGGGTCAATTAGATTATATTTTACATTTTGCATCGCCTGCAAGTCCAATAGATTATTTAAAAATTCCGATACAAACGTTAAAAGTAGGTTCCCTTGGTACACATAATCTTTTAGGCTTGGCACGAGTTAAAAAAGCTAGAATTCTTATTGCTTCAACTTCGGAAGTTTATGGAGATCCATTAGTTCATCCACAGACGGAAGAATACTACGGAAATGTAAATACAATAGGACCAAGAGGCGTATATGATGAAGCAAAACGTTTTCAGGAATCAATAACTATGGCGTACCATACTTTTCACGGCGTAGAAACTCGGATAGTTCGAATTTTCAATACATATGGTCCAAGAATGAGACTCAATGACGGTAGAGTTATTCCGGCATTTATAGGTCAGGCACTCCGTGGTGAAGACTTGACTATTTTTGGAGACGGTATGCAAACGCGTTCTTTTTGCTATGTTGATGATCAGGTAGAGGGTATTTTTAGATTGTTACATTCCGATTATGTTCTTCCTGTAAATATTGGTAATCCGGACGAAATCACTATTAAAGATTTTGCTGAAGAAATTATAAAACTAACAGGAACAAATCAGAAAGTGGTTTACTTTCCTTTGCCAATAAATGATCCTTTGCAACGACAACCTGATATTACTAAAGCAAGAAAATTATTAGGGTGGGAAGCAAAAGTTGATCGTGCACAAGGGATGAAAATTACCTACGACTATTTTAAATCATTATCAAAAGAAGAACTTTCTAAGGAAGAACATAAAGATTTTTCGGGCTATATAAAGTAAATGAATAGATTTTGAAGGCAATTACTGCCTCCCTATTTTGTTTTGATTATACCTGGGAATATTTCAATTCAATAGCCGCCGGAATTTTTTAAAAAGAACAGATAAAAAACCAAATAGTTGGTATTCGATAATTATGACTGCAGCTCAAATAGGAAGATATTCTAAATACATACGACCTATTAGTATTTCAATTGACCTAATAGTAATTTCAGTGCTAAGCTTGGTCTTCTTCAAAGATCTTGATCTAAACATTGTGTATTATCTAGTTTATCAGATGATTGGATGGGTTGTTGCTGCTTTTTTTATACGATTTTATGAAATATATCGCTTCACTACACCCATTGAAATTATTTCGAAAATAATAAAACAAGGCGTTTTATTTTTATTGATAATTATTGCTTTTTTTCCGTTTTCGAGACAGGTTGTTTTTAGTGGAACTGTAATCGCTATTTTTATTTCTTCCGTTATAGTGCTGATTAGTATTTCAAAATTTTTATTGTTCTTTTATTTAAAAGAATACAGAATAATAACAGGAAGTAACTATAGAAGTGCTGTTATTATCGGATATACACCTGAAGCAATTCAATTGAAAGGCCTTTTTGAAACAAGAAATGATTATGGATATCGTTTTTTAGGCTATTTTTCTGATAAGAAATCAAATCAGAATATTAAAGGGAAATTGGCTGATTTAAAACCTTTTGTAATTGAAAATTGTGTTGATGAAATTTATTGTTCATTGAATGAAATTTCTAACGAGCATTTAAAAGATTTGATTGATTTTGCGGACGAAAATAAAAAAACAATAAAATTCATTCCGGACACAAAAGAGATTTTTTCAAAAAATTTAAAAATAGATTATTACGAGTTTTTCCCAGTACTTTCGTTAAAGAAAACGATGCTTCATGAGCCTGCTACAAAGGTCTTTAAAAGGGTTTTTGATATAATTTTTTCGATTTTAATTATTACTTTCCTGTTATCTTGGTTAATTCCATTATTAGCGATTTTAATAAAATTAGAATCCAGAGGCCCCGTTTTTTTCAAACAAGGCAGACCAGGGATTGATGAAAACGAGTTTTTTTGTTATAAACTTCGTTCTATGAAAATCAATAAAACAACGGAATCAGAAACATCAAAAAATGATCCGCGTGTTACCAGAATAGGTAAATTTATGCGAAAAACAAGTTTAGACGAGATGCCTCAATTTATAAATGTTTTACTAGGCGAAATGTCTGTTGTAGGCCCTCGTCCACATCTTTGGGCGCAAAATAAAGCCTATGGAAATAGGGTTAAAAAATATATGGTACGCCATTATGTTAAACCTGGAATTACAGGATTAGCTCAGGTTAGCGGTTTTCGTGGAGAAATTGAAACAGAAGAAGATATGATTAATAGAATAAAATTTGATGTTTTTTACATTGAAAATTGGTCACTTATTCTAGATATAAAAATAATTTTTCAAACGGTAGTCAATATTATCAAAGGCGAGGAAAAAGCATATTAAAAAACTTCTTTTTCAATTAATTCTTTTATTTGAGCGTCAAGATTAAAGTTGTTTTTAGCATTTTCAAAAATCTGTCGCTTCATCATTTGGATTTTTTCTGTATCTATTTTTGAAATTTCGATTATGGTAGCATTTAGTTTCTGGAAGTTTGCTACTTCTGCAACCCATCCCAAATCATGGTTGTATACAATAGCTTCTCCTTCGCCACCTCCAAAATAAAGTATTGGTATCCCTAAGGAACTATATTCGAATATTTTTGATGGAACAGAGCCGAAAATTCTTGTTTTCAGTGGAACCAGAGCTATATCAAAGGTTGCTAATCTCGCAAGCAATTCATTGCGTTCCAACATCCCATGGAAAACAATATTTTTTTTGGGATTATCCTTTATATAACCTTCAATTTGGACTTTTTCAGCACCATCACCAAAAATATGAAATTCCAAATTTAGATTTTCCAGATCCATTTTTTCACATACTTCTAAAACTCCTTGCGCTACACCAAGCAGCCCTGCGTAAAATAATTTTATGGGCTGGTATTCAATTCGTTTTAATGCTAAATTTTCAATTTTATGATCTGGGAAATTACGATACAAGCGACACTTTTTTTCTGGATATAAGGAATGAATATGAGTTATTATTTCATTGGACTGGCCTAAAATGAGGGTTGATTTTCTATAAATAAATCGTTCTATAAATAATGAAACTTTATGTGAAAATGAACCTCTCGAAAGGGCTTTCAATTCAATAGCGGCTATGGGCCATAAATCAGAAACATTCAAAATAATTTTTTTCCGCTTTATCGAAAGCACTAAAACACTGATAAAAGATAGTAATAATGGAGGGGATTGCACTACTACTTTTTTAGGGGTTCTTTTGAATAAGAGATAAAAGAACAATCCAATAGAAAAAGACAATGTCGAAACAATACGGATGAAGATATTTTTACTATTGCTTGGATAAATCCAAAGCCGCTTCACGGTTATATTTTGCATTACGTCTTCTACAAAAAGCTTTCCTTTGTATTCTGGGAATAAAATTCCTTTTGGATAATTTGCCAGGGGGCAAATTACCATTACTTTGTAATTGTTTTGATGCAGTTTCAAAGCCAACTGTTCAATTCTATTGGCAGCAGCACCTTTTTCCGGTGGATAATAATTAGAAATAATTAAAATTTCTTCCATTAGTTTTTGGTTAACAGAATATCAATAATTCGCTCTGAGGCTTTACCATCCCAAAGCTCAGGAATACCACTTTTTCTTTTTCCATTTTTAAGAAAGGAGCCATAAATTTCATTCAGTTTTTCAATGCTGCTTCCTACCAAAGTATTAGTGCCAATTGACTGTGTTTCGGGTCTTTCAGTGTTTTCACGCATCGTAAAGCAGGAAATTCCTAAAACGGTAGTTTCTTCCGAAATGCCGCCAGAATCTGTAATTACTGCGAAACTGTTTTTTATTAGAAACATAAATGCTAAATATCCCAACGGTTCAACACAAATGATATTTTTAAAATTTAATTTTTTTTCACCTAAAATGGCTTTGGTTCTCGGATGAATGGGAAAGATTACTTTCTTATCATCAGCCAAGGTATCAATACCCAATAGTAATTGCTGCAACGCGTGTTCCTCATCTACATTCGATGGACGATGCAAGGTGAGAATGATGTAATTTTCGAGTTCTAAACGGTAGTCGTCCCAAAAAAAAGGTTTTGTAATTCTATTTAAATTTTGATATAAAGTATCAATCATTACGTTTCCCACGAAATGGATTTTTTCTTTAGAAGTTCCGTATTTTAAAAGATTTTCATTCGCCCAAAGTGATGTGGTGAAGAAATAATCCGAAATACTATCGGTAACAATGCGGTTGATTTCTTCTGGCATTGTCATGTCGCCAGAGCGAATGCCTGCTTCAATATGCGCAACCTTGATGTTCATTTTTTTTGCCACAATTGTACAGGCCATTGTTGAATTGACATCACCAACAACCAACACTAAATCACAGTAATTTTCTAATAGTTCCTGCTCAAAAGCTACCATAATAGCAGCTGTCTGAACGGACTGAGAACCACTTTTGACTTCGAGATTGTTATTTGGTTGTGGAATATTGAGTTCCTCAAAAAACGTTTCGCTTAGGCTTTTGTCATAATGTTGGCCCGTATGCACCAAACGATAGGAAACTAAAGCACCTTCGCTTTGCTTTTTCTCTATCGCCTTGATAATTGGAGCGATTTTAATAAAATTTGGTCTGGCGCCTGCAACGATGGTAATTTTCATTCTTTGATTTCTTTAATTAAGGAAATAAACTGCTTTAATTTTCCGTTTTTATTTCGTTCCAATTTTTCTTTTCTACTGAATGAGAACTTCAAATCACTTTCTAGATAGGTAGTGATTGCTTCTGCTGTTTTTTGAATTTGTTTTGAGGTTAATTCATTTGCACTGACATATTCAATTTCAAAAGTATCAATTTTCGTTTGCTTGATTATGAACTCTTTTACGTTTCCATCATCTTCAATAATGCTTTTTGTTACATAATAAAATGTTAATCCTGGTGATTTTTTTCCACTTGGCAAAAGGGCAACATCATTTGTCCTGCCTAGTAATTTTTTGAGAATGGGCTTTTTCAAAGTGCTTTTCTCGTCTAGAATTCCAATATCACCAATGTCATATCGTATAAATGGATGCGCTTTGTTAAACAAGGAAGTAATCACAATTCGGCCTTCTGAACCGTTTGGAACAGCTTCATTGTTTTCATCTAAAATCTCTACAAATAACGTTTCCGAGTTGACTTGCCATTCGCCCAGAGGATTTTGAAAAGCAATTAAATCTAATTCAGAAGCACCATATTCATTGATAATTGGAATTCCAAATTGTTTTTCCATCAGGAGTTTGTCTTCTTCAAAAAGCATTTCAGAAGTCACCATGCACACTTTTAAGCTTGGACAAATCATTGTTAAAACAATATTCTTCTTTTGTAGAAATTTGGCAAATAGAACAACCGAACTGGTATAACCATTGATATAATCGAATTTTTTGGTTCGAAAATGAGTTAAAAAACCTTCTAAAACGGCATCTGATAAGTCAAAAATTGAAAATCGAAACCGATTGCCTAAAAAATCTTTAAAGTATTCTTTTTTGTTGCCAATAAAATCCATCGGAATCCCATAAAAACGCGCTTGATACGAACTGTTAAAATTAATTCCGTACCAGCCAAAACGATAAATATTAGAAGCCCAAGTTAAGGCATGACTGTATTTGTCTTTTGCAAAAATAAATGGATCACCGCTGGAACCAGACGTTTTATTAACGTAGATGTTTTTTGAAGTATAACCATTTGAAAGCCTTTCAAGCAGCGGTTTTTGTAAGTTTTTTTTATTTAAAATGGGTAAATCATTCCAGGTGTTAAATGTTGAACCTACTAACTCTTGATAAAAGAGATTATTTTGTAAATGATAATTTACGATTTCTAATTTTTTGTTGTCAAGGAAAGCGTTATATTCCTTTTCTGTAAACGAAACAATTTTCCGCAATTCGGTTGTAGCTTCCTTCATCGGAAAACCATTAATTTTTAGTGATAAGTCGAAAAGTGGAAACATTTTAAGGGTATATTTCATCAAAAATAATATTTACCAACAACTAATGACCAAGAACCAACAACTTTTTGAAAATTAATTATTTTTTAAGTTCAAAAGCAATTATTTTTGCGGTTTACAACTAATTAACTACACCATGACAATTTTACTACTAGGTTCAGGCGGAAGAGAACATGCTTTTGCATGGAAAATGATTCAAAGTCCACTATGTGATACACTTTTTGTAGCACCAGGAAACGCTGGAACAGCAACAATAGCCAAGAATATTGATATTAGTCCAACTGATTTTGACGCTATAAAAGCTTTTGTTCTTAAAGAAAAAGTAGAAATGGTAGTTGTAGGTCCGGAAGATCCATTAGTAAAAGGCATCTACGATTTCTTTTTAAATGACGCTGCGTTAAAACATATTCCAGTTATCGGACCATCAAAAATTGGTGCGCAATTAGAAGGAAGTAAAGAATTTGCCAAAGAATTTTTGATCAAACATAAAATTCCAACTGCTGCTTATGATAGTTTTACTGTCGATACAGTTGAAAAAGGCTGCGAATTTCTAGAAACCTTGAAACCACCTTATGTATTAAAAGCAGATGGGTTGGCAGCAGGAAAAGGTGTTTTGATTATTCAGGATTTGGCGGAAGCCCAAGACGAATTAAGGAATATGCTAGTGCATCAGAAATTTGGTGATGCCAGTTCAAAAGTTGTGATCGAGGAATTTCTTGACGGAATTGAGTTAAGCTGTTTTGTTCTGACTGACGGAAAAAATTATAAAATCCTGCCAACGGCCAAAGATTACAAACGTATTGGTGAAGGTGACACAGGATTAAATACAGGCGGAATGGGAGCAGTTTCTCCAGTTCCTTATGTTGACGCTGTTTTAATGGAAAAAATTGAAACACGCATTGTAAAACCAACCATTGATGGTTTTCAAAAAGACGGAATTCCATACAAAGGATTTGTTTTTATCGGATTGATTAATGTGAATAACGAACCAATTGTAATTGAATACAATGTGAGAATGGGCGATCCGGAAACGGAAGTGGTAATTCCAAGATTGAAAACGGATTTAGTGGAATTGTTTTTGGCCGTAGCCAATGAAAAGCTAGATGAAATCACGCTTGAAATTGACACAAGAAGCGCGACTACAATTATGGTGGTTTCTGGTGGCTATCCAGAAGATTTTGAAAAAGGAAAAGTGATCTCAGGATTAGAAAATATTGAAGACTCTATTGTTTTTCATGCCGGAACAAAATTAGAAAACGGAAATGTTGTTTCTAATGGAGGAAGGGTTTTAACCGTAACTTCTTATGGAAATGATTTCGAAGAGGCCATAAAAAAATCTTATCAAAATATAGAAAAACTAAATTTTGATAAGATGTATTTTAGAAAAGATATTGGAAACGATTTAAAATAGTTTCCAAGTATCGTTCACTTTTTTTTAAAGTTTTATTTTAAAAAAGAGTGAGCGGTAGTATCTTGATTTTCTTCGTTGTTATCTTCAAATATTTTCAATTGTTTGATCCAATATACCATTGCAGCTGCACAAATAATCATGAAAATCCAGTTGATTGTATTAGCAACAAACCAAGATTTTAGCTCTAATGCGCGTAAAAAGTCTAGAGGAGCAAATAAAATCTTTACAAATAAGTATTCTATTCCTTCGAAAAATGATTTCATAATGTATAAAATTAATTTTATTTAGTTGTTTTTGGTAACTCCGTATATTAAAAAGTTCTGATTTATGAAGAATCTTTTCGAACTTGCAGGGTTTCCTTTTTAAACAAGTATTATATTTACAATCACAAAAGTATAAAATATCCTTATGATAACAAGTGTTTTTAAAAAATCTACACCATTAAATTTTTCATTGGTTGTAATTTTGATGCTGGTTTTCTTTTTAATGTACCAATTTCAAGATTTATCTTGGACGAATTCCCCTTTTTTGATTTTAAAAAAAGTGATTTTATTTTGTATTTTATTGGCTTCAGTTTTTATAACGAATTTCATTGTTAAGAAGAATGGATTGAGTAAAGACAGTACTTATACCATTTTTTTTTACTTTTTATTTCTACTTTTTTTTCCTTCGGTATTAGACAATACGAATCTAATTGTTTCAAATTTCTTTATACTGTTAGCCCTTCGCCGATTAATTTCGCTGCAGTCTCTTAAAGCTTCTAAAGAAAAAATATTTGATGCCTCATTGTGGATTTTTTTAGCCACATTATTTCATTTTTGGAGTATTATTTTTATAGTATTAGTTTTCATATCAATAATTTTTCATGTTTCCAGAGATTATAGAAACTGGATTTTGCCGTTTATTGCTTTTTTTACTGCGGGAATTATTTTCATGCTTTATGCGGCTGTATTCGATGTAAACATACTGGAATATATAACCAGAAGTGTAACAATCAGTTTCAGAATTGATTATTTTACTAATAATTACCAAAATGCCGCTTTTTCTATATACGCTACTGTTGCATTATTTTTTATTGTTTCTATGTTTGCAACATTGTCTAACAAACCACAAATTTTACACGTTTCCTTCAAAAAAATTGTCGCTTCTTTTTTCATTGGAATAGTAATCTTCCTGATTTCATCTAATAAAAGTAATGATTTATTGCTGTTTACCTTTGCCCCATTAGCAATCATGGCAACTAGTCATATTGAAATTGTGCAACTAAAATTGAAACAGGAAATTGTTTTGTCTGTTTTTATTCTATGTAGTTTGTTTGCCTTTTTCTCTCAATTATAATTTCTCTCCAAAAGCTAAATCTCCCGCATCACCAAGTCCCGGAACGATATAACTGTGCTCATTTAGTTTTTCATCCAATGCAGCTATCCAGAGATGGCACGTATCGGGTAAATGGTTTTTAAGATATGCAATTCCTTCCGGTGCTGCAATTACAACTGCTATGTGAATTTCTTTTGGAGTTCCTCTTTCCATTAGTTTATTAAAAACAGCAACGATAGATTGTCCAGTGGCAAGCATGGGATCAATCAATAGTACATTTTTGCCATTTATATCAGCAATAGCTTGGTATTGCACTACGATATCAAAGTAGTCATCATTATTTGGATGGTGTCTGAAGGCGGAAATAAAGCCGTTTTCTGCATTGTCAAAATAATTTAAAAAGCCTAAATGCAATGGTAATCCCGCACGTAAAATAGAGCACAGAACCAATTGGTCTTTAATTTCAGTAGTTTTTTTAATGCCAAGAGGACTCTGAATATCTACGTTTTTATAATGCAATTCTTTGCTCAGTTCATACGCCATTATTTCACCGATGCGTTCAATATTTCTTCGAAAACGCATGCTGTCGTTATGAACATTCACATTTCGAATTTGCCCTAAAAAATGGTTCAGGACACTATTGTTTTCTGATAAAATATGGATTTGCATCGTTTTAAATTTGGAATTAAACTTCTAAAGTTTTTTTTATCTATAAAAGTATAAAAAAGTATCTTTGCCTTTTAATATATAAAGATATGTTTTCAAAATTAGCTTATTCAGTTTTCGAGCAAAGTATTAAAGATTATCATCAATTTGATAATGTAGATCAGCCTATAAATAATCCTTTTCCGAAGGATAAATTCGAGCATTTACTGTATCATAAAAATTGGATTGACACTGTTCAATGGCATTTTGAAGATATTATCCGTGATCCAAATATTGACCCGGTCGCCGCTTTGACTTTGAAAAGAAGGATAGATGCTTCTAATCAGGAGCGTACGGATATGGTGGAATATATTGACAGTTATTTTCTTCAAAAATACAATCATATAAGGGTCAAAGATGGCGCAAAAATCAACTCTGAAAGTCCTGCCTGGGCTTTTGACAGATTATCGATTTTGGCTTTAAAAATTTATCACATGAATGAAGAAGCTACTCGTGCAGAAGCTTCGCAAGAACACAGAGATAAATGTCAGGCAAAATTGAATATTCTATTAGAGCAAAGAACAGATTTGTCAACGGCAATTGATGACTTACTAAAAGACATTGAAAATGGCGATAAATTCATGAAAGTGTACAAACAGATGAAAATGTACAACGATGATGATTTGAATCCTGTGTTGTACCAAAACAAGAAGTAAGTATTGTTTTAATTTGTCCCAAAAAATCAAACATATAATCGTCATGAGGCTTTCCGCAATGGGAGATGTCGCCATGACGGTTCCTGTTTTACGAGCTTTTGTAAATCAGCATCCGGAAGTTAAAATTACGGTCGTTTCCAGACCATTTTTTAAACCTTTTTTCGATTCCATTCCAAATGTTTCTTTTTTCGCTTTCGATGAAAAAAAAAGGCACAAAGGATTTCTTGGATTATTGCGTTTGTTCCGGGAATTAAAAGAACTCAAAATCGATGCTTTCGTCGATTTGCATAATGTTTTGCGTTCTGGAATCGTGAGGTCATTTTTTGCTTTAAGCGGAAAAAAAGTAGCTTCGGTCGATAAAGGAAGGGCAGAAAAAAAAGCATTAACACAATCTGAAAATAAAGTTTTCATGCAACTGCCAACGATGTTTGAAAGACATGTAAAAGTATTTGAAGAACTGGGTTTTGCAGTTGATTTATCGAATCCCATATTTCCAGATAAACAGGTTTTAGATACTGAAATCATCAAATTAACTGGAGAAAAAAGCGAAAAATGGATAGGAATTGCTCCTTTTGCACAATATGATTCCAAAGTGTATCCCCTGGATCTTATGCGTGAAGTCGTCAATCAATTATCAGAATCAAGTCCCGAGGCTTTGTATAAAATTTTTCTTTTTGGTGGAGGAAAAAAAGAAATAGCAATCTTAGATTCTCTTTCTTCCAATAAAGAAAATGTCATTAATATGGCAGGAAAAATCAAATTTCAACAGGAATTACAGCTCATCAGTAATCTTGATGTAATGCTTTCCATGGATTCCGGGAATGCACATATTGCTGCAATGCTTGGAGTAAAAGTCATTACGCTTTGGGGTGCAACACATCCATTTGCAGGATTTTCGCCTTTTAATCAACCGATAGAAAATGCTATGGTTTCAGATAAAAATAGGTTTCCAAAATTGCCAACCTCCGTATATGGAAATAAGGAAGTAGAAGGATATCAGGATGCCATGCGAACGATTTCACCGGAGAAAGTAGTTCTCACTATTCAGTCACAAGTGGCAGAATAATATAGTGATACTAAAAATAAGACATAAAAAAAGAGTTTGCAATCGCAAACTCTTTTTTTATAATCGAATACTTTTCTAAACGTCATCGTAGTCTACATAAATACTTTCGGATGTAGGATGCGCCTGGCAGGTTAAGATTAAACCTTCGGCTATTTCACCATCAGTAAGAATAGAGTTTTTAGTCATCTCAGCAGTTCCTGATGTAACACGAGCAAGACAACTACTGCATATTCCGCCTTGGCAAGAATAAGGAGCATCAAGACCTTGTTTTAAAGCTGCTTCAAGAATGGTTTGTTTTTGTGACATTTCAAAAATCGTTTCTTCATCGTCCACCATAACAGTGATCTTCGAATGTCCTTCTAAAGATTTTTCAATTATATGTTCTTTAGAAGATGTTGAAAACAATTCAAATTTTATTGCTGATTCTTTGATGTTTTTTTCTTTTAAAACAGCAGAAACAGTATTAATCATTTCTTCAGGTCCACATAAATAGAATTTATCAAATTCCAGTTCTTTGTGTTTATTATTTAAAACAAAATTCACCGTTGATTTGTCTATTCGACCAAATAATGCATTTTCTGCTTTGGCTTGACTGAAAACATAATGGACAAAAAGGCGACCTACATATTGTAATTGTAAATCATGTAATTCTTGATGAAAGATAGTTTCCTCTGGAGATTTGTTGCCAAAAACAAGGACAAAAGAGCTTTTAGATTCGCTTTTCAATACTGATTTTAATATAGAAAGTACTGGTGTGATTCCGCTTCCGGCTACAAAAGCAATATAATTTTTTTGTCGGTCAGCATGTGGTTCAAAAGTAAATTTTCCTTCTGGTTTTCCTACTTCAAGAACATCACCCGCTTTAAGTTTTGTATTGGCAAATTGCGAGAAAAGACCGTTTTTTACTGCTTTTACAGCAATTCTTAATTCACCACTTTCCGAAGAAGAACAGATGGAGTAAGCACGACGGATTTCCTGATTATCTAAGGTAAGTCTAAGGTTAATATATTGACCCGCAACAAAAATATAGTTTGGTTTTAATTCCTCAGGAACATTAAAAAGTATGGAAACCGCATCTTTGGTTTCACGTTTTACTTCTTTTATAATAAGTTTTAAAAAGGATGACATGTGATTAATTTTTTACAAAAGTAGGAAACGACAAATAAATGGAGATTATAATTGTTGATTTTTTTATATTAGATGTAACAATTTGGAAAATTCGACTACCTATCAGCAAACCAAATTAAAAAACCATGTTCAAAAAATTCATCTATCTCGAATGGAAGGCTTTTACGAGATCTGCTTCCTTTGCATCCAACCTGGCACTTAAAATCTTAATGGCTTTTGTGGCGATTTATTTCATTTTGGTTTTTTTAGCATTAGGCTTTGGGGCATTCTATATTCTCGATAAAATGAATTTGGAGCCTTTGGTTACAGTGAATAAATTCCTGATCTATTATTTTTTATTTGATTTAATTGTCCGTCTGCTGTTACAGAAAATTCCGGTGATGAACATACGGCCGTTATTAATTTTTCCAATCAAAAAATCAACCATTGTCCATTTTTCATTGGGAAAAACAGCATTGTCATTTTTTAATTTTGTTCATTCTTTTTTCTTTCTGCCGTTTAGCATCGTTTTAATTTATGAAGGATATGATGTTTTGAGCGTAATTCTTTGGCATATCGCCCTTTTATCATTGGTATATATCAATAATTTTCTGAACATATTGTTGAGTAATAAAGATAATTTATTAGCTATTTTTATTGGTATTATTGCGGTTTTTGTAGCATTACACTATTATCAGCTTTTTAATATAACAAGTTACAGCGCTCCTTTTTTTGACGGATTGTTCCACACCAAATGGCTTTTTGCTATTCTGGTTCTGATTCTGACAGGATTGTATTACTTTACTTTTAATTATTTTAAAAGTAATTTATACTTGGACGCAGGACTTTCCACTAAAGATGAAATAGCTAAAACCGAGAATTTAACTTGGCTGAACCAATTTGGAACGTTAGGAACATTTCTTAAAAACGATATCAAACTTATTAAAAGAAACAAGCGGTCTAAGACTACTATTGGGTTGAGTATTATGTTTCTTTTTTATGGTTTGCTTTTCTTTTCCAATGGAATTGAAGCGTATAACAATCCAATTATGCACATTTTTGCCGGAATTTTTGTTTCGGGTGGTTTTTTGATCACCTTTGGACAATTTGTTCCTAGTTGGGATAGTGCCTATTACCCGTTAATGATGACACAGAACATTCCTTATCGAGGCTACTTAAATTCAAAATGGTGGTTGATGGTTATTGGGACTTTTATTTCGACCATTTTAGCTTCTTTCTATTTGTATTTTGGATGGCAAGTCTATCTTACTATCGTTGTAGGCGCCATTTATAATATTGGAATAAATTCACATTTGGTGCTGCTCGGAGGAGCCTACACGAAAACGCCAATAGATCTGAGTTCCGGTAAAGGCGCTTTTGGAGACAAAAAAGCTTTCAATCCAAAGACAATGTTGATTTCCATTCCGCAACTTGCTTTACCAGTTGCTTTGTATTGGGCTGGTTCTTCACTAAAAGATGCCTCTACAGGATTAGCATTGGTTGCCATTGTAGGAATAATAGGTTTTGCCATGAGAAACCCCGTCTTTTCATTAATTGAAAAAATCTATAAAACCGAAAAATATGCTACTCTTGATGCCTATAAGCAAAAAGGTTAAGTATTATAAATTCAATTCGTAAATCGTATTTCTAAAATCGCAAATCAAAATGATACAAGTAAATAGTCTTTCAAAAACATATAACGGTACAACGGTTCTTAAAATCGAAAATCTAGAAATCCAAAAAGGACAAAGTTTTGGATTGGTAGGAAATAATGGCGCCGGAAAAACCACATTTTTTAGTTTGCTGTTGGATTTAATCCAACCTTCAACGGGACATATTATCAACAATGGGATTCAAGTAAATTCAAGCGAAAACTGGAAACCTTTCACTGCTTCTTTTCTGGACGAAAGTTTTTTAATTGGCTACTTAACACCCGAAGAGTATTTTTATTTCATAGGAGATTTACGTGGACAGAATAAAGCTGACATTGATACTTTGCTTGCTAAACACGAGGAATTTTTTAATGGCGAAATCTTAAAGAATAAAAAATATTTACGTGATTTATCCAAAGGAAATCAAAAGAAAGTGGGAATTATCGCCACACTTATAGGCAATCCTGAAGTGGTAATTTTAGATGAACCATTTGCCAATTTAGATCCAACAACAGTCAATAGATTGAAAAAAATCATCAAGGAATTAGCCGAAAATCCTGACGTAACGGTTTTAGTTTCCAGCCATGATTTGCAACATACAGTTGAGGTTTGTGATAGAATAGTGGCCCTAAATAAGGGAGAAGTAGTGAAGGATATTCAAACATCAAGAGAAACCCTGCAAGAGCTGGAATTGTTTTTTGCAGTGTAAAATTTAATTTGGACGGGAACCGAAAAGAAAGATTTAGGATTGGGTTTTTCACTCCCGATCTTTTATTTCCTAACAAAAGGATAAAAAATATTTTCGCTTCAAACGAAGTTAACGGAGTGACAGTGTAAATAAAAGCATTGTGAAGTAATCCCTGCTGCAAAACGAGCAATCAAAAAGAAACCCAATAATTTCCACGATATCAAAAAGAAACGTATTTTTACAAGTCATTATACTAAATAGTGTTTTTAGAAGTTAATTGATAAAAAACGTTTACCATTGAAAACCAAGACATTCAAACATATATTTTCTCTAGGATTTTTATTGTTTTTGGTAGCGTGTTCTACTAAAAAGGACAATTTTATGGCGAGAAAATCCCATGCTTTGAGTACAAAATACAATATTTTATACAACGGGCAAATAGGATTGGACAAAGGGGTTAATGGTCTAAAAGCAAACAATAAAGATGACTTTTGGAAGCGTTTGCCTATCGAGAGAATGCAAATGGAGGAAGAGATTTCATCGGAAGGAAAATCTAAAAATGCTGATTTTGAATTGGCCGAGACCAAAGCCACAAAGGCAATTCAAAAACACTCCATGAACATCGGAGGGAGAGAAAAAAACAGTCAGATAGACGAAGCATATTTACTACTTGGTAAATCCCGATATTATGATCAAAGATTTGTTCCGGCATTAGATGCATTTAATTACATTTTATACAAATATCCTAATAGCAGTAAGATTTATGAAGCTAAAATTTGGCGAGAAAAAACCAATATGCGACTTGGTAACGATGCCTTGGTAGTAAAAAACATCACCAAGCTATTGAAGGAGAAAGAGTTGAAAAAACAAGTTTTTGCGGATGCAAATGCACTTTTATCAGAAGCGTTTTTAAACCTGGAAGAAAAAGACAGCGCTTTAGCAAAATTAAAAATAGCCGAAAGATATACCAAAAAAAATGCTGAGAGAGCGAGATATCGTTTTATTCTGGGACAATTGTATGAAGAATTAGGTAAAAAAGACAGTGCTATTTACAGCTATCAATCAGTGATTGATATGAATAGAAAATCTGAAAGAAAATATGTTATTCAGGCTTACGCCAAAAAAGCACAATTATTCGATTATAAAACCGGAGATACAACAGCGTTTTTAAAAACATACAACAAATTAATTGCCGACAGAGAAAACAGACCATTTCTAGATGTAATCTATAGGGAAAAGGCCGTTTTTTATGATAAAAACGACAAGCAAAAAATAGCGTTAGGTTTTTACAATGCTTCGCTAAAAAAAGCAACAACAGATCAATATTTGATTGCTTCAGATTATAGGGATTTAGGAAATATGTATTTCAAAAATGCCGACTATCCAGTTGCAGCGAAGTATTATGATAGTACTCTTGTAAAGTTGGACGTTAAAACCAGAGAATTCATCCGCATTCAAAAAACAAGAAAAGATTTAGACGAAGTAATACAGCTGGAAGCTATTGCCAAAACAAATGACAGTATTTTGAACGTGGTTTCTTTATCAGAAACGGATAGGGTTGTATATTTTGAAAATTATATCGATAAGTTAAAAAAGGATGATGAAGCTAAAAGAATTTTAGAAGAGAAATTTAAAGAGAAACAGGAAAATATAGAAAGAAATACTAAAACAGCTTCGATTGATCCAGCTTCCCCTAATCAGGAATCAGGAAAACCAGTAAGGAAATCACCATTAGCACCCCCAACAATTGATGTTTCTTCTTCCCAACAGGCAGCTAGCGTTTTCTATTTTTACAATCCTACAACCATTGCTTTTGGAAAACTGGAGTTTAAAAAAAATTGGGGAGACCGGTCTTCAAATGGGAATTGGAGATTATCAGCAAACAAAACTGATTTTGCCGTGAAAGACTCTATAAATGGAGACAAAGCAGCATTGGAAGACAAATTAGCAGTGGATAAACCAGTTGAAAAATACGCAACCGATTATTATCTAAAACAGCTTCCAACAAATCAAACTGATATTGACAGCATTGCCAAAGAACGTAATTTTGCCTATTATCAACTTGGGGTTATTTATAAAGAAAAATTCAAAGAATATGAATTGGCTAGTGCTAAACTGGAACAATTGTTAAAAAACAATCCAGAAGAAAAACTGATTCTACCCACACTTTATAATTTATATAAAATTTACCAAATTTCGGATGCTGCTAAAGCGGAGACGATAAAAAACAGAATTTCCACACAATTTCCGAGTTCACGTTATGCACAAATAATAAATAATACAAATTCGAATGTCGTTTCAGACAATGAAACACCTGATAAAGTGTATAATAAATGGTATAAGTTATATCAGCAGGAACAGTATTCTATTGTGCTAACAAATATTGACAATTTGATTAATCAGTATTCGGGAGATGAAATTGTTTCGAAATTTGAACTGTTAAAAGCAAGTACTCTTGGAAAACTCAGAGGTTTACCGGCCTATAAAAAGGCATTGCAGGAATTGGCGGATAATCATCCGAATAGCGAAGAAGGTAAAAAAGCGGTAGAAATACTGACTGCTCAAATTCCGTTTTTAGAAGGAAAGGACTTTAGTATTGTTGATAGCAAGAATTGGAAAATTCTTTATAAAGTAGGAGCAAGAGAGGATAAAAACACAAAGGCAATTGAAGATAAATTAAAATTGTTTATTGCTAATGAGAATTTTCAGAAGGTTTCTTATTCTTATGATATTTATACTGAAAAAGAAAATTTCATAACCATTCATGGAATTAATTCGGAAGTTTATGCCAAAGAAATCGCGCAGGCAATAAAAGAAAACCAAAAATATAAAATCGACGAACCCGCCATTGTGGTTTCCAGTGAAAATTATAAAGTAATTCAAATCAAGAAAAATCTTGACACGTATTTAGCCCCTAAAAATCAATAATCATGTTTGATAAAAAGCCAAAATCATATACTGATCTTTTGGGTAAAACTAATAGAATAGTAGAGGGAACCACCATAAAAGGTGACATTATTTCTCAGGCGGATTTTAGACTGGATGGGGAATTAATAGGTAATTTTCAATCGAGTGGAAAAATAGTTATTGGTCCCGCAGGAAGTGTTACCGGAGATATTGTATGTAAAAATGCTGATATTGAAGGGAAGTTCAACGGTAAAATTCAGGTAACCGAAATCCTGAATGTAAAATCTAAAGCAAGTATTCAAGGCGAAATTTCAGTAGGGAAATTATCGGTCGAACCTGGTGCTGATTTTAGCGCTTCCTGCGCAATGAAGAATAATATAAAAAATCTAATGCCAAACGATGGACAACAAACCCAACAAAAAACAAGCCAGTAAATGGTTAGCCCTGATTAATATCCCGATTCAAATGGGGGCAATCATCTTTCTGTTTTCCTATCTTGGAGATTGGTTAGATGAGAATCATCCCAATCCAAAAGTGTATTACAATAAAATTTTGGTGATGGTTGGTGTCGCATTAGCTTTATATAATGTGATACGGCAAGTAAACGAAATCAACAAAAAACAGTGATTCTTCGGAAGAAAAAATAGTAAGGACCAGGTGCAAGATATTGCTATGTCAGAAATCAAAATAACTTTGCGCCTTAGTACCTCCGCTGGCAAAAACAAACTCAATGAATTTACAAAATTACAAACCGCTTCTAAGTTTACTGTTGCTTGCGGGATTATTCTATATTCTTCATAAAATTATTTTTCATGTTTTTAATATAAATGACGAAGCTTTTTATTATTCGATTGAAACGCTGTATTTACTTTTTTTAGGTTTATCAATTCTAGTCTTTATTGCTTTGTTGAAAGTTAAAGAACGCAGTTTTGATAATGTTGGGATGTCATTTCTACTGGGAACAAGCATTAAAATGGTTTTTTGTTATTTGATTTTAAGGCCTTTATTGCAAGTCTCAAATCAAAATATTGCAATAGAAAAAAAGAATTTTTTTGTAATGTTTATTCTCTTTTTAGCAATTGAAACGATATTAACGATACGCATATTAAACGAAAAGCAATAAATATGTTGTTTATGTATCAAATGTTCCAAAAATAAATTTTTATATGCTTTTGAATATTAATAAAAAATGTACATTTGCACCAAATTTCAGAAACGTAATAAATTAAGATAATTAACTGTTATGGTGATTTCAAACAAACCACTTAGATTTATATTAGTAGCTTTAGTAGCGTGTCTTCCTCTAATTAGTTTTGCAAATCCTGAAAAGGATTCTGTGAAAGTAAAGACGGAAGTTGCTCATGAAGCAACAGAAGAGGCTCACGCTAAACCAACAGATGTAAAATCTAAAATTAAGGAATTTATCAATCATCACCTTTTAGATGCTCATGATTTTACTTTTTCTGTAAATGAAGAAACAGGTGAGCATTATGGTTTTTCATTACCAATTATTCTTTGGGATAATGGTTTGCAAGTATTTTCTTCTTCAAAATTCCATCATGGTGAAGAGGTTGCAGAACACAATGGTAATTATTATGTATTGCACCACGAAAAAATATACAAAACGGATGCTTCTGGAACTTTAACAGAAGAGCACGGTCACCCAACAAATGCAACTCCGATAGATTTATCAATTACAAAAAGTGTAATCGGTATATTAGGAATAGCAATATTAATGTTTGTATTGTTTACAAGTCTTGCAAAATCGTACACTAAAAATGGAGGTATTGCTTCAGGAGCTGGTCGTTTCTTTGAACCACTTGTTCTTTATATAAGAGATGAAATTGCGATTCCAAACATTGGAGAAAAAGGATATAAAAAATACATGAGTTATTTATTGACTATATTTTTCTTTATTTTCTTTTTAAACATATTAGGATTAACTCCGCTGGGATTTAACGTTACAGGTAATATTGCCATTACAGCATCACTAGCACTGTTGACGTATTTAATCACAACCTTTACGGCTAATAAAAATTATTGGGGACATATTTTCTGGATGCCAGGTGTACCAACTCCAATGAAATTTATTTTGGCTCCAATTGAATTATTAGGCACAATCATTAAACCATTTTCATTAATGATACGTTTGTACGCTAACATTTTGGCTGGACACGTTGTTTTGATGAGTATTATTGGTTTAATGTTTATCTTTAAAAGCTGGATTGGAAGCACGTTATCTTTTGGATTAGCATTTGCGCTTTCTATACTTGAAATTTTAGTAGCTTTTTTACAGGCTTATATTTTTACAATGTTATCTGCACTTTATTTTGGAGCAGGAAACGAAGAGCATCATCACGACGAAGCGCATCATTAATTGATTACCGTTTAATTGATAATTTGTTTAGCGGTCAGCGTAAACAAATCAGAGATTAAACCATAAAAAGAATGTTTAATTTTTAATATATATATTATGGAAATTCCAACTATTGTAGGAGCAGGATTGATTGTTATCGGAGCAGGTTTAGGTATTGGTAGAATTGGTGGTTCAGCAATGGACGCTATTGCTCGTCAACCAGAAGCTTCTGGAAAAATCCAAACAGCTATGCTAATTGCAGCTGCACTTATTGAAGGTATTGGTTTTGCTGCGTTATTCGCATCTTAATTAAAGCTTAAAAAACAATAGTTACAACGGTTGGTTGTGACTATTGTTTTTAAAATTAAAACATTAAAAATTGCGATTAAGCAATTCATACTTTAAAATTTATAATTAGATATAATGGATAAGTTAATAAATGATTTTTCGTTTGGTTTGTTTATTTGGCAAATAGCAATATTTGTTGGATTAATATTCTTATTAAAAAAATTCGCTTGGAAACCAATTCTTGATGCAGTTAATGATAGAGAAGAAGGAATCAAAAATGCATTGCTTTCAGCTGAAAATGCTAGAAGAGAAATGCAAAATCTTCAAGCAGACAACCAACGTATTTTACAAGAAGCAAGATTAGAGCGTGACAACATGCTTAAAGATGCTCGTGAAATGAAAGAGAAAATGGTTGCTGATGCTAAAAACGAAGCGCAAGCTCAAGGTCTAAAAATGATCGAGCAAGCGAAAGCAGCAATTGAGAGTGAAAAAAATGCAGCTATGGCAGAATTGAAACTACATGTTTCTAGTTTGTCATTGAGTATCGCAGAAAAAATATTGAAAGACGAACTATCTAGCAAAGAGGCTCAAACTAAATTAGTTGAGAAAATGTTAGGTGACGTAAAGTTAAACTAACAATTATGGCAAGTACAAGAGCAGCAATTCGTTATGCAAAAGCAATTCTAGACTTAGCAAACTCAAAAGGTGTTGCCGAAGTTGTAAATAACGATATGAAATCTATCGCTTCGACAATTAATGGTAATTTGGAATTGAGTACTTTTATTCAAAACCCTACCATGAAAGTGGAAGTTAAAGAAAAAGCACTGTTAGAAGTTTTTGCAGGTATCAATGGGGTGACTCAAGGGTTGTTTCATTTGTTATTTGAAAACAAAAGATTCGAAATTCTGGAAGCTATCGCTTTAGAATACAGTAAATTATCTGATATTATGAATGGTGTTGAAGTGGCGCAAGTTACTACGGCTTTCACAATGGATGCGGCATTAGAAGCTAAAGTTTTGGCTAAAATAGCAACACTATCAGATAAAAAAATCACAATAGAAAATATAGTAGATGCTTCAATTATTGGAGGATTTATTCTAAGAATAGGCGACAAGCAGTACAATGCTTCGGTAGCCAACAGATTACAAGTATTAAAAAGAGAGTTAAGTAATTAGTTTTATTACACATTTAAGTGTCTAAATTATAAATTAAGATGGCGGAAATCAAACCTGCTGAAATTTCAGCAATATTAAGAAAGCAAGTAGAAGGTTTTGAATCTGGTGCTACACTGGAAGAAGTAGGAACAGTACTTCAAGTTGGAGATGGTATTGCTCGTGTTTACGGGCTTTCTAATGTTCAATATGGAGAGTTAGTTGAATTTGACAATGGATTAGAAGCTATTGTTTTGAATCTTGAAGAAGATAATGTAGGTGTGGTGCTTTTAGGACCATCTACAGGAATCAAAGAAGGTTCAACTGCAAAAAGAACACAACGTATTGCTTCTCTTAAAGTAGGAGAACAAATGGTAGGTCGTGTAGTAAACACTCTTGGTTTTCCAATTGATGGAAAAGGACCAATTGGTGGAGACTTATACGAAATGCCTTTGGAAAGAAAAGCTCCTGGAGTTATCTTCCGTCAACCAGTTACTGAACCATTACAAACAGGAATAAAAGCAGTAGATGCTATGATTCCGGTTGGACGTGGACAACGTGAGCTGGTTATTGGTGACCGTCAAACAGGTAAATCAACTGTTTGTATCGATACCATCTTAAATCAAAAAGAATTTTACGATGCAGGAAAGCCTGTATTTTGTATATATGTTGCAATTGGACAAAAAGCGTCAACTGTAGCAGGAATTGCTAAAATGTTAGAGGAAAAAGGAGCAATGGCTTATACCATTATTGTTGCTGCTAATGCTTCTGATCCAGCTCCAATGCAAGTTTATGCTCCTTTCGCAGGTGCTGCAATTGGAGAATATTTTAGAGATTCAGGTCGTCCAGCTTTAATTGTTTATGATGATTTATCTAAACAAGCTGTTGCTTACCGTGAGGTTTCTCTTTTATTAAGAAGACCACCGGGACGTGAAGCATATCCTGGAGACGTTTTCTACTTGCACAGTAGATTATTAGAGCGCGCTTGTAAAGTAATTGCAGATGATGGAATTGCTAAAAACATGAACGATCTACCAGATTCATTGAAATCAATCGTAAAAGGTGGTGGTTCTCTTACCGCTTTACCAATTATTGAAACTCAAGCTGGAGACGTTTCTGCTTATATCCCAACAAATGTAATTTCGATTACAGATGGTCAAATTTTCCTTGATGGAGATTTGTTTAACTCAGGGGTTCGTCCAGCAATTAACGTAGGTATCTCGGTATCTCGTGTTGGAGGTAATGCTCAAATTAAATCAATGAAAAAAGTAGCGGGTACTTTGAAACTGGATCAGGCACAATTCCGTGAATTGGAAGCGTTTGCTAAATTTGGTTCTGATTTAGATGCAGTTACTTTGAATGTTATTGAAAAAGGAAAAAGAAACGTTGAGATATTGAAACAAGGTTTAAATGATCCTTATACTGTTGAAGATCAAGTTGCCATTATCTATGCTGGTTCTAAAAACTTATTGAGAAATGTTCCTGTGAACAAAGTAAGAGAATTTGAGAAAGATTTCTTGGAATTCCTGAACAACAAACACAGAGCAACTCTTGATGCTTTAAAAGCAGGGAAATTAACAGATGAAATTACAGATGTAATTGAAACTGTAGCAAAAGAATTATCAGCAAAATATAACTAAATAGTTATTTTAAATCTTGAATTATAAATTACAAATCGTGATTGTCACTTTCCACTAATTTATAATTCAATATTTATAATTTATAATAAAAACTAAATGGCAAATTTAAAGGAAATCCGTAATAGAATTACTTCCGTTTCGTCTACGATGCAAATTACATCGGCAATGAAAATGGTTTCTGCAGCAAAGCTAAAGAAAGCACAAGATGCAATCACAGCAATGCGCCCTTATGCCGAAAAATTAACGGAATTACTACAAAACCTTTCTGCTACACTTGAAGGTGATGCAGGTGGAGAGTTTACAACGCAACGTGAGATAAAGAAGGTTTTAGTTGTAGCCATAACTTCAAATAGAGGTTTATGTGGTGCATTTAATACGAATGTTATCAAAGAAGCAAAAAGTCGCTCTGAATTTTATGCTGGAAAACAAGTTGATATTTTTGCTATCGGTAAAAAGGGAAATGATGTTTTGAGCAAAACACTTTCAGTAGTTGATAATCAAAGCGCTGTTTTTGAGAATTTGACTTTTGATAATGTTGCTACAATTGCAGACCTATTAACTGAGAAATTCGTTTCTGGTCAATATGATAAAATTGAGTTGATTTACAACCAATTTAAAAATGCTGCGACGCAAATTGTTCAAACAGAACAATTTTTACCTTTGGCACCTTTAAAATCAGATCTTACAGTTTCTGCAGGAGATTATATATTTGAACCTTCAAAAGAAGAAATCGTGTTAACTTTGATTCCAAAATCATTGAAAACACAATTGTATAAAGGTATTCGTGATTCATTTGCTTCAGAGCATGGTGCACGTATGACTGCAATGCACAAAGCAACTGATAACGCAACGGAGTTGAGAAATCAATTGAAATTAACGTATAATAAAGCACGTCAAGCTTCTATTACTAACGAGATCCTTGAGATTGTTGGTGGTGCGGAAGCATTGAATGGATAGTAAATTATTGATTCAAATATATTTTAGAGGCTATTCGAAATTACTTTTCGAACAGCCTCTTTTTTTTGTTTAATTTTATAGTTTAAAACAGTAAGAAGAATGCAATTAGAAATTAAAGAGTTGACAACAGTTGAGGAAATGCTTGCCAACATTGAAGTAATGCGATTTTTATATCCCGCATTTGCGTTGGAAAAATATGAATCCTTTCTGGTTGAGATGATTCCACATAATTACAGGCAAGTTGCTGTTTTTGAAAATAAGGTTTGTGTTGCTGTTTCAGGATTTTGGTCGGGAACAAAACTTTGGTCGGGAAAATACATAGAGATCGATAATTTTATTGTTCATCCGGAACATCGTTCTAAAGGTTTAGGCAAAATGATGACGGATTATATAGAGGCAAAAGCCAAAGAAACGGATTGTACAATGATTGTTCTCGATGCCTTTACTGGAAATTTTACGGCGCATCGCTTTTATTATAACCAAGGATATGTCCCAAAAGGATTTCATTTTCTTAAAATTTTAAACGAAGAAGGATTAAGTTAAATTCCCAGAAGATGCAACGGTATATAAAAACGATTTTCTTTTTTTTAATTGTAATCAGCTTTAATTTTTGTGCCATGAAACAAGAATTCCAAACGGAATTTCCTCAAGAAATAACATCAGTTTATTTTTACAAATGGAGTGACAGGCAAGAAGAGACAGTAAGCGGAATCGATTTTTTTATTGAATTTAAAAAGGTTCTTCCTAAGAATATTAAGCTTGTTAAAATTCATTTTAGAAATCAAGTCTCAAGTATAGAAGAAGTTTCTAAAAATAGATTTCTGGCGCATTTTTATCAAAAAAATAAACAGCAGGATTTAATTTTGGACAGTGATTCTTTAAAAGAATACGGTAATAAAGCACCAATTATTGTAAAACCCGAATTTGATCTAAAACCCAACGAGGCGCTGTTAGAATATATGGAAAATGATAAAACCAAATTTTTCAAAATAATTAATCCTGAAGAAAAACCAAAGAGTATCAATTCATCTGTTAAATAGCTATGATAGAAAATAATATTTTGGAAGGAAGATGTTTGTATCAAGGTATCATGCGTATTTCACTTTCAAAAAACAAATATTATCTTCACATGATTAAACCAAAGAATTAGTTATTTTTGTTTTATAAATACAAAACAGATAAATCATTTTGGGATTATATAAAAGTCTTTTTAAACAAACAGCAATTTACGGGCTAGCAACGGTTTTACCGAGAATGTTCAGTTTTTTACTAGTTCCTCTTTATACTGATTTACTGCCAAAAGCTGAGTATGGAAAAGTTTCCATAATTTTCGCCTGGATGATTTTTTTCAATGTTATTCTTGCCTATGGAATGGAAACCGCCTTTTTTCGGTTTTACAATAATGAAACCAACAAGAAAACAGTTGTGGAAACGACGATGGTTTCGATTTTTTGGAGTTCAATTTCCTTTTTATTTATAGCGCTCTTATACCGAAACACTTTGTCGCAATGGTCTGGTATAGATACGCAATACATCACCTATACTATTTGGATTTTAGTACTGGATGCCTTGGTAATTATACCATTTTCAAAATTGAGAGCCTATCAAAAATCCATGGTTTATGCCGGAATTAAAATCGGAAATGTTTTAATTAATCTTTCTTTAAGTGTTTTCTTTTTGCTCTTTTTACCTAAAATTGCGCAATCTCAACCCGATGGATTCTTAGGTTCTTTGTATATTGAAAACTTTCAGATTGGGTACATATTTTTAGCCAATATTATTGCCAGTTTATTGACATTTGTAATCCTTTCACCGGATTATATTTTGTTAAAATGGAGTTTTGATTTTGCACTTTGGAAACGAATGATGCGTTACGGTTTGCCTATAATGGTCGCTGGAATCGCGTTTGCCATCAATGAACAATTCGACAAAATTTTATTGGGAAGATTATTACCCGCTAATATCGCGGAAGCCGAAGTGGGAGTATATTCCGCCTGTTATAAATTGGGGTTGTTCATGGTTTTGTATAGAACCGCATACACTTTAGGAATCGAACCCTTCTTTTTTAGCCATGCTGCAAACAAGGACGCGCCGCAGACCTATGCCACTGTGACTAAATATTTTGTCATTTTTGGATCTTTTATTTTGCTAAGTGTAATCGTGTTTGCCGATGTTTTAAAATACTTTATGATTCGCGATACTTCCTATTGGGAAGCCATGAAAGTTGTTCCGTTGATTATTCTGGCTAATTTTTTCCTTGGGATTTACACGAATCTTTCCGTTTGGTACAAACTTATTGACAAAACATATATAGGGGCTTATATCTCTATTGTTGGCGCAATAATAACATTAATGCTCAACTACCTGCTAATTCCAACTATGAGTTACTATGGATCAGCTATCGCTACTATAGCAGCCTATGGGAGCATGATGTTTATTTCTTATTATTTAGGGAATAAATACTACCCAATACCCTATGATACAAAAAAGATAGTAGGATATCTCTCCCTGTCAGTAGGATTCTCGGCCATATCATTTTATGGTTTCCGAGAGAATTATTTTGTTGGAATTCCATTATTACTCGTATTTATGTATTTTATATATCACAACGAAAGAGAAATGTTAACCAGAATTTTGAAACCAAAAGGCAACTAGAATTTAATTAAGCTAACGTGGCATGTTGCAAGGTTTTTAAAATTGTTTTTTTCTTAGTCGATTAGGAGCTCTTTTGGTTGCTCTTTTTAGCAGGAAAAATACAATTGGAAGTAAAGGCTTTTCACTTGCAAGACGTCTAAAAACAATAACAATGACTATAAAAATTATTAATAAATCAGGACATGAATTGCCAAACTATGAGACCATAGCTTCGGCAGGAATGGATTTAAGAGCAAATCTAACAGAATCAATAACCCTAAAGCCATTAGAAAGAGCCATCATAAAAACAGGTCTTTTTATTGAATTACCAATAGGCTATGAAGCACAAGTACGTCCAAGAAGTGGACTGGCTGCCAAAAAAGGAATAACAGTTCTCAACTCTCCGGGAACTGTTGATGCCGATTATCGTGGTGAAATAGGTGTGATTTTAGTAAATTTATCCAATGAAGCTTTTGTGGTTGAAAACGGGGAGCGCATTGCGCAGCTCATTATTGCCAAACATGAACGTGCTGAATGGAATGAAGTTCACGAATTAACAGAAACCTCCAGAGGTGAGGGTGGCTTTGGAAGTACAGGAGTGAAATAGCTAACGGTATCCCATCTTAGGATAAAGCTGTCGCACGGAGCAGTCGAGGTAATGTTAAAATATAAATGATATAAAATAACGAACATGAAAATAATAATCCCAATGGCCGGACGTGGTTCACGTCTTCGTCCACATACATTAACTATTCCTAAACCATTAATTCCTATTGCGGGTAAACCTATTGTCCACCGTTTAGTAGAAGATATAGCCAACGTAATCAACCAAAAAATTGACGAAATTGCATTCATTATCCACAAAGATTTTGGAAAACCAGTAGAAATCGATTTAATCGCCATAGCCGAAAAATTGGGAGCTAAAGGAACTATCTATTATCAAAATGAAGCTTTAGGGACAGGGCATGCTATTATGTGCGCCAAAGACAGTATGGACGGGCCAATTGTGGTTGCATACGCAGACACACTTTTTAGAGCGGATTTCAGTTTAGACACTGCTGCGGATAGTGTAATTTGGGTCAAACAAGTGGCTGATCCAAGTGCTTTTGGTGTGGTGCAATTGAATAAGGAAAATCAAATTGTTGATTTTGTTGAAAAACCAAAAGAGTTTGTGTCCGATTTAGCCATTATAGGGATCTATTATTTCAAAAAAGGAGAAGACTTACGTAGCGAGTTGCAATTCCTGTTGGATAATGACATTACAAAAGGCGGAGAATACCAGTTGACGGACGGTTTAGAGAATCTGAAACAAAAGGGCATGAAATTTGTTCCTGGTAAAGTAGAGGAGTGGATGGACTGTGGGAATAAGAATGTAACGGTGGAAACAAATTCCAGAATGTTAGGTTTTTTACACAATGATGGTACACATTTAGTTGACTTTGATGTTAAGTTAGAAAATTCGACTATAATTCCACCGTGTTATATTGGGGAAGATGTAATTTTGGTAAATGCAACTGTTGGACCTAATGTGTCATTAGGAAAGGGATGTCATGTATCAAACAGCACCATAAAAAACAGTTTGATTCAAAACCATTCTCATATTAAAAATGCGAATCTGGATAATGCAATGATCGGGAACCATGCCAGTTTTAATGGTACTTTTACAAGCATAAGTATTGGGGATTATTCGGTATTGGAATAGTTCGAAAAGGTAAAATTGAAAGAAATATTCAATGAAGAAAGAAGCTTTAATAATTCTGTTTATGGTTTTGCTAAGCAATTCACCTTTGCTATTGGCACAAACCGAACCCGAAGAAATAAAGCAGGAAACAAATCAGTTTCAAGAAAGTTTTTATGAATCGTTGCTTCAAAAAGGAATTGAAAATTATGACAAAGCGATTAAAGCTTTGGAGCAATGTGTAAAGTTACAACCGAATAATGCCACTGTATTTTTCGAATTAGGGAAAAACTATTTGGCATTAAAGGATTATGAAAACGCCTACAAATCCTTTGAACACGCAACACAAATTGATCCAAAAAACAGATGGTTTTGGGTGGGAATGTATGATGTGAGTTTTGAGACCAGCAATTATAATCAGGCCCTAATTGCCATCAATAAATTAATACCATTTGATGAAAAGTATAAAGAGGATTTAACATCTCTGTATATGGGTACCAGGCAATTTGATAAAGCGCTTGATCTCATCAATGAACTGAATGATACTTTTGGAAAAACGGAAAGAAGGGAGTTATACAAAATGCAGATTTTATCGGAAGGAAAATTTCAAAATGTTGAGGAAGCTAATTTAATAACACAAATTGATAAAAACCCAAGAGAAGAATCTAATTATATTGCGCTAATTAATTTGTACTCCAAAAATAATGAAGCAGAGAAGGCTTTTGAAGTAACAAAAAAGTTAGCAGCAGCAGTTCCAAATTCTGAATGGGCACAAGTGAGTTTGTTTAAAGTTTATTTGGAGAATAATGAAGGGGCAAAAGCTATAAATGCGATGAATATTTCTTTGGCAAGTGCCAAAATTGATTCAAAGATAAAACATAGAATGCTGAATGAATTTTTGATTTTTGTGGAAAGAAATCCTCAATATTCTTCTGATTTAGAAAAGGCAATTTCCTATTTTGATAATGACAACGAGGTTAATGTAGCCAAAGAAATTGGTAAATATTTTCACAGTAAAAAGCAGTGGGACAAATCTATCAGGTATTATGAACAAGCATTAAAGAAGAGCTCAGGAGAAGATATAGAAACGAATTTGCTTTTGCTTCAAAGCTATACTGAGGTAAAACAATTTGATCTTTTAGCTAGAAAAGCAATGACAATGATTGAAACATTTCCTACACAACCGCAATTTTATTACTATTCAGGATTGGCGAACAATCAATTGCAACAGTATAAAAAAGCTAAAGAAATTCTGGAAATGGGATTGGAGTATTTACTAGACGACATAACATTAGAAATAAATTTCAATATCCAGCTTGGTGAAGCGTACAATGGTTTGGGAGATTTCAAGAAAAAAGAATTGTATTTTTCCAAAGCCAATGAATTATTAAAACAAAAAAAATAATGAAAAAATTTTCAATACTATTAGTACTTGCAATCGTAATGGCTTCGTGCAAATCGAAATCTGTTGTGGCTGAGGCAAGTGTAAAATCGACCTATTTGACCGCTGATAAAATAATAGAAAATCATTACAACAATAAAAACAATTTTTCTACATTATATATTAAGTCCAATGCGAGATATGCAGATGACAAACAAACGCAAAATGTTACTGCCGAAATAAAAATAAAGAAAGACCAACAAATTTTAATTAGTATTCGTTTTTTAGGAATTACTATGGCAAAAGCCTTGATAACACCAACAGCGGTAAACTATTATGAAAAAATAAACGGTAGTTATTTTGAAGGTGATTTCAGTGGTTTAAGTCAATGGTTAGGAACCGATTTAGATTTTAATAAAATCCAAAATATGTTGTTGGGTGATGCAATAGATGATTTGAATAAAGGAAAGTATACAGAGTCGTTAATGGAACAGACCTATAGACTGGATGATATGTCAAGTAAAAACACAAAAAAATCGTTCTTCTTTGATGCGGATAAATTTTTAGTTAAAAGACAGGAAATAAAACAGACCGCTGAAGACCGAATGATTCAGGTGGCTTATTCAGATAATAAAGTGTACAATGAAGGCACTTTGCCATCAAATATTCTAATAAACACATTTCAAAAGAAAGGAAAAACGGAAATCAATTTAGATTATAACACGATAACGTTCAATGAGGAACTTTCTTTTCCTTATAGTGTTCCAAATGGGTACAAAAGAATTATAATTAAGTAAATTTGCAAAAAATATTTTTTTAAGATGCCAAAATTTCTCCTAAGCCTAATTTTCATAAGCATGACTTCACTAATGTGGAGCCAAACCTCTCAACAAGAAAAATTAGAAGAACGAAAAGCCCAGATTCAGAAAGAAATTCGTGAAAATGAAAAGCTATTGCAAACCGTAAAGAAAAAAGAAAAAACGGCTGTAAATGTAATTGTCATACAAAGCAATAAGATAAAGCTTAAAGAAAAACTGATTAACACTACTGAAAGACAAAAGAAGCTTTTGGGGAATGATATGTATATTAATCAGGTAAAAATCAATAAACTTAAAAAAGAGCTGGAAATACTTAAAGCAGATTATGCTGAGATGATTGTAAAATCATACAAAAGCCGTTCTGAGGAGAGTAGAGCAATGTTTTTATTGTCCTCTGAGAATTTTTTACAGGCCTATAAAAGGGCACAGTACATGAAACAGTACACGAATTACAGAAAGATGCAAGGTGAGGAAATCAAATCTAAAACCGGTGAGCTTATTGTGTATAATGGAAAACTGGATGTGCAAAAAAAGGCCAAACAGAAACTCATAGCTGAGAACGAAAAAGAACGTTTGTCATTAGAAAAAGAGCGACAAGAGCAGGAAAAATTAGTAAAATCTATTAAAAAAGATAAGAACAAAATTCTTGCTGAAATTAAGAAAAGACAACAAGAATCCAGACAAATTGATAGGCAAATCAATAGATTAATACGGGAAGCAATTGCAGAGGCCAATAGAAAAGCGGCAATGGAAAGAGCAATGGAAAGAGCAAAAGCGGAATCTAAAGCAGAGTCAAAAACAGAATCTAAATCGGAACTGAAAACCCGTGCTAAGGCTATTGTTTCTTCTTCATCCGTATCATCATCAAAAATAGAACTGACAGCTGAGACAAAATTAATTGCAGATAACTTTAGAGCCAATAGAGGTAAATTACCGTGGCCGGTAGAAAAAGGATTTGTGTCATTAGGATATGGAGATCAGGCGCATCCAGTATACAAAACATTGGTTATTCATAATAGTGGTGTGGAAATTACTACGGACCAGGGATCAAATGCAAGAGCAGTTTTTGGTGGTGAGGTGGCAAGTGTAATTGTTTTATCTCCAATAAATAAAGCAGTGATGGTACAACATGGAGATTTCTTCACGGTTTATCAGAATTTAAGCTCTGTTTCTGTAAGTAAAGGGGATAAAGTAAGTATAAAACAAAGTCTTGGAAGAGTAAGGACCAATAATGAAGGCAGGACAGTAATTAAATTTTTAATTCTTCAAAATACAACGTATAACAACCCTCAGAGTTGGTTGTTTAATATGTAAGAATTGATAGATCAAAATATATTTAGCTAAGAAAAGCGAATCAAGGAGTACTTTGATTCGCTTTTTTAGCTTTATGAACTTAAATTACTATTGTTGCTGCTGTTGCTGCTGTTGAAGTTGCTCAATGTAGTTCAATTGTTCTTGAAGTTCGAGAGAAACTTCTTCGAGTTGTACATCGTTTATATCTTCAAAGTGTCTTCCGTCCTCATATCCTATTGAAACACATACCGAGAGCGTCTGTCTGGAAAGTCCTTTAAAAGTGCCTTTTACCGGAGTGCAGTCATAAAAATTTCGACCTACTGAAAGTTTCACGTGATTGTCCATGGTCCAGATATTGTTTGTAGGATCTAAACCCAGCCAACCTTGTTTTGATGTGTAAATTTCTATCCAGGCGTGTGTAGCACCTTCTCCTCTGAGTCCGCTTTCATTCGGGCAAATGTAGCCGCTCACATATCGCGCAGGAATACCGGCTGTACGCAAGAGTTGTAATAGTACATGCGCAAAGTCTTGGCAAACTCCTTTTCTAATGTCTAGAATTTCATCGACTGTAGTTTCAATATTTGTAATTCCCTTTGTATAGATGAAATTTGTAAAAATATATTGATTGCATTGTTGAGCAATTTCTATAATGGGTTTGTCGGTACAGTTTATTTCATCCAGAATCGCATTGATTTGGTTTTGTTTTTTGATCGTTTCGGGATAACAAAGTCTCAATAAAGAAATGTTTCTTTCTTTTTCTTTTGCCAAGTCCTTTACTGTAGTATAATCTAGTTCAGGGATCTTAAGCGAATGATTAACACGCACCAACATCCTCGATTCAATAGTCATTTCTATGTGTGATTCCATAGTATTGAAATTACCAACGCTATTGCCATAGTAGTCTCGCGAAATTTCTACTTCGGGATTGTTTGTTATTAGAAGGTGGTATTGTAAAACGTCTTGGTTTTCAAAATGATGTGGAAATAAACGAATCTCATTGATACTTTCTTTTATCGGCCAATTGTATTGGTATTTTGTGATGTGAACTATTTTGAAAATCGCCATTTTTATCAGGTATAAGAGAAGAATAATTTAGAAAAATCCGTCGAAAACTGTATCAGTTGTGTTCTGGTATTATTTAGGACATCTTCTAATTGTTGGTTGGTAAGGTGATGATAATCCGTAAATTCAACAGAACTTTTGAGCCTTCCAAATTGATTGTGCAATGTTCTTGCCTCGCTGAGATTGTTGTCTTTAAAGAGAGAGTCTAAATAGATGTCTATTAATTCTAAAGTATAAATCACTGAATGTGCGAAATCTCTATTGAAGATGACTTGTTGCACCACTTTACGATTATGTGGAATATTACTATAGCTTTTTAAATACAATTCATAACCCGAAAGAGAAAGTAACAATCTCCTCCAATACAATAAATCTTCCTCTCCATCGAGATTATAAGCAATAGGAGCGTAGTACGCTTGCGTTAGGGAGATGGTTTGCAGACATCTTTCTATGTGTTTGCCAATACTTGAAAAGCACCATCCTAATCCCCTGGGCATTGTCACCTGAAGAATTCCGTTGTAGAGCAAAAAATCTTTATTGAGTTTACTGATAATATTACTCGCATCAGAAGTTTCTAGTTTTTTTGGCAATTCAGGTGAATTCATGAAGTGATACAAAGAATTGATATGTTCCCAAAGTTCTTTCGTGATTTTGTCTTGTGAACCTCTTGCGTTTTCTCGTGCTTTGATAACGAGATTCTTTACGGAGTTATGGTTTGGATTATCGCAAATGATATACTTTAAAACGAAATTTGTATCGTACTGCACCTGATTTATTTTTTCTGTTGACAAATCAGTATAGTATTCCAATAAAGGTTTGTATCCTTGAGAATCATTCATTTCTTTATCAAAAGATAGAATATAGAAGGTATTTAAGGTAAGCAGCATTCCATCTGTTCTTTCCATATATCGGTTGAGCCAAAACATTCCGTCTGCAACCCTGCTGAGCATATTTACTTTCATTTTTTTTATTTAAAGGGTATTGACTAGACCGAAACTTTATTTAACAATCCACGTATCCTTACTTCCTCCGCCTTGGGAAGAATTAACGACTAGAGAGCCTTCAGTGAGCGCGACTCTGGTTAGTCCGCCAGGAACTATTTTTACCCCATTAGGGCCGCACAAAGCATAAGGTCTTAAGTCCACATGTCGTAATTTTAGTTCGCCATCGATGAGACATGGTACCGTGCTGAGTTGAATGATAGGTTGCGCAATGAAATTACGCGGATTATCAACAATCGCAATTTTTGCGTTATCCACTTCCTGTTGCGTTGCTTTATTTCCCATAATCATTCCATAACCGCCACTCTGATTGGTTTCCTTAATGACCATCTTTTCCATGTTTGCAAAAACCATTTCTCTTTCATCTAAATTTTCCATTCTGTATGTAGGGACATTTTTGAGAATTGGCTCTTCGTTCAGATAATATTTTATCATGTCCGGCACATAAGCGTATACGGCTTTATCATCGGCGACTCCATTTCCTACAGCATTAACCAAGGCTACATTTCCTTGTTTGTATGCACTAATAAGCCCGGGAACACCTAACGCGCTGTCCGGTTTAAAAACTAACGGATCAAGATATTCATCATCCAGACGTCTATAAATAACATCTACCTGATGAAGTCCGGAAGTGGTTTTCATATAGACTTTGTTGTTGTTTACCACTAAATCTCTTCCTTCTACCAGAGGAATTCCCATTTGTCTGGCTAAAAAGGTATGCTCATAATACGCCGAGTTGTATACTCCGGGTGTTAGTAGGACTACATTTGGGTTGGAGATATTTCTTGGAGACAGAGCAACTAAAATGTTATGGAAAATCATAGGATAATTGCTTACCATGCTAACATGATTAGAGGTAAGCATGTCTGGAAAAATCCGTTTGGTTATTTCTCTGTTTTCAAGCATATAACTCACACCGCTTGGACACCGCAAATTGTCTTCCAGTACATAAAATTCTCCTTTTGCACCCCGAATCAAATCTATTCCTGCAATGTGAACATGGATGTTGTGTGGCACTTTAATTCCGTGAACTTCCTGGATGTAATGGGGGCACGAGGCTATTAATGCTGCGGGTATAATGCCTTCTTTTATGATGAGCTGCTCATTATAGATGTCTTCCAAGAATAAATTAAGTGCTTTTAACCTTTGTTTTATTCCGGTTTCCACTTCATTCCAATCTTTTTGGGTAATAATTCGTGGAATGATATCAAAAGGAAAAATCCTTTCAATGCCCTGATTGTCGTCACTATAAACGGTAAAAGTTATTCCTTGATTCATAAAAAAATCAGAAGCCTGTCGATGCTTATCGTTGAGTTTTTCGTGATCTAAGTTTTGTAATGTTTGCAGTACTTGGCGGTAATATTCCCGAACTCCCTCCTTAGAAAACATTTCATCCCAACCATTTTGGTTTAATTTAGGTATCTCCTTCATCATAATTCATGTTATTAAAACGTTAAGATTTGTTGTGTTTTATTGAATAAAACACATCTTTAAAGCTAAAATACCAAATTATTTTTTATATAAATGAGGATTATATCACTATTTAATAATTTTTATAACATTCTTTTTTTGACAATTGTTTTTTGATAATTATTTTATTTTGTAATGTTGTTTTTTATGATTTCGCAGTCTTAAAAACATTTTTTATTCGCTACCCCCTTGAAATATGGTGTGGGAGAGCTTACTAATTGTACAAAAATTACAAATAGTATAAAAAAAGGAGTTGTCAAAAATTAAATCAGAAACAGGATTTCTGATTGCCGAGAAATAGTATCGTTTATATCCTTTAAATTATCGGGTTTACTTGTTTTTCGAAGTAAAAAAAATCTCAGTTATTAAGTCGATTTAATAACTGAGATTAGAAAGTGTTTTTATATAAATAACGTTTTACAGATATTTTAAAAAGAAGATTTTATAGCTTTCATTACCCTTGGAGTGGACCATTGACCTGCAACAATAATACGTCTGATGGTGTATAATGGATTGACAGAATCTCTTTTAGTAGACAAGATAAATGCCATTTGGTAGTCGCTCTTTTTTATTTCAGGTATGGCGGCAGTATTCCATAAACCAAAAGGATAAGCAAAATATTTTACAGGCTTACCGGTGATGTCTTCAAGTTTTTTTTTGGGTTTTACTAATTGGGTATTCCAGTCATCTCCAGTATATTTTGTGACCATATGATGATCCCAAGTATGCGCTGCAATCACATTTCCATTATCAGATAAATTTTTAATTTGATCATTGGTCATATAATTAGGTCGGTTAGTAGAGACCGTCATGATAAAAAACACCCCTTTGAAACCGTATTTATTCATTTCAGCAGCGCCTATTGTAAATTGTTCTTCTCGTGTGTCGTCAAACGTGATCATTATTGGATTAGAAGGCAATGGCACATCATAAACCAGGTAATCGTACAATTGGGCGGGTAGAATAGTATGATACCCTTCGGCTGAAAGTGTTTTCATTTGTTCTGCAAAATTGGCCGGGGTCACGGTGTACGTTTTTTTCATTTCACTGGCATTGGCACTAAAATTCTGAATACTATGATAGCATAATATAGGGACTTCTTTTTTGGAAAGAATAGAGGCAGCATCAGCCATTACTTTTTTTGGTGCTGCTATTTTCACGGGGGCAGTAATAATTGGAATTTCGTTCGTTGTTTTACGAGGCTCTGACTGACAGCCCAATAATAGAAAAAATCCAACGATAACTAAAAAAAGAAGATTCTT
The DNA here is from genome assembly GCF_048286515.1 of Flavobacterium rhamnosi. NCBI lineage: Bacteria > Pseudomonadati > Bacteroidota > Flavobacteriia > Flavobacteriales > Flavobacteriaceae > Flavobacterium > Flavobacterium rhamnosi. Next base: position 322,302 of record NZ_JBLVPS010000003.1, read on the forward strand.
CATAGATAAATTTAATTATTGGTATTGAATATAGATTGGTTTTGGAGTCAATTTAATTAATTCTTCCGGACTGTACATTTTCCAATCTTTTTTATTGTCGTTTTTATAAAATAATTTAAAACCGGTAAATTGTACAGGTTCTCTATAGATATAACTCATGTACGTCGATTTTTTAAGTGTCTTGCTACCAAAACCATCCATGTCCATCACAATTTGAACCTCCGGTACGGTTTTAATTTCTTTATAATTTTTCACCATTCCTTGCGTAAAACGGTGTACTACAAGTACTTTTGGAGTTAGTTTATTTTTACGTACGATGTTTGCCAAAATGTCAATGGCATCATTAATATCAGCAGCGGTAAAATTTCCAATTTTAGAACCAGGACGTTCTCCATTCTTCATAGAAAATTCAGGATCGATTCCCAAGTGTACATTAGGTAATGCAAGATATTGTTCGAGTTCGGCGACTTCGGCCTTTACGGTACTGTGTCCCACTTGAATATCCAAAAACACTAAAGCATTGATAGGTTTTGCCCAACTTAGAATAGTATCTATTTGTTTAAAAGGCATGCGCATGCGGTGCATGTTATTTTTGCCCGGTGCTCCCTGAGCGGTAACAGCAATATAATGTAAAGCAGGTATTGCTTTGACAGTAGAGTCCGCTGCTTGCCATTTTGCCACTTCACCTTGCAGTTTTGCCAACATTTCTCTTCGAGGAAGTTCTCCGAGAATCCCCATTCTTGTGGAATACAAATTTCCGTAATAAGCAATAATACGGTTGTATGGTAAAATCGCTCCGGGTAATGGGTAAGGTGTTTTTACCGGCCATCTGCCAGTTGTGTCATTGTTGCTTAATGCCACCATTCTTTTATTATAATCGATAGTGTCAATTGTAAGAGCAGCCTTTTTCTCTATGGAATCAGTTTTTGCAGTCTCCGTTTTTTTTGTCTCATTTAAAGCATCAGCTGCTTTGCCACGATTACAACTGGAAACATAAAATAATAAGGGAAGTACAAGGAATAGGATAGCTTGCTTTTTCATATGTAGGTAATATAGTTTTTAAAAGGATATGGAACTTCTTCAGTTTAAAGAAAATCTTTCTTCCTAATTTAGTTAAACGTAGTTTTTAATAAAAAAGTTCAAATACAAATATAAAGTTTTTTAAGAGCGGTTACTCAATTGTAATACTGTTCTAAGCGGATATTTTTTATATAATTTACAGATTTTGGTTCTCTTTGAAATAGTAATTAGGAATGCTGATTTGACAACTCCTCCAGCTTAAGCGTTGAGGATTCTTGGAAAAAGCTTGCCTCAACAGGCTACTTTAGCTTCCATGAGAAATTGCCCTTTCTCCAAAATATTATTTGCGGCGTTTA